>DATIIE010000133.1:0-4730 GCA_035479955.1 Saccharimonadales bacterium (SeqCode) | reverse complement strand
AATCTGCTTTTGGATGAATAGCGCGGTGGATTCACCCTCCACACTGGCGTTAGTGGCCAGGATAATTTCCTGCACGTCATCTTCGTCGATTCGCTGGATAAGTTCGTTTATGCGTAAGTTTTCCGGGCCCACGCCATCAATGGGCGACACCAGCCCGCCCAGTACATGGTAGGTGCCTTTGTAGCTGCCGGTTTTTTCGAGCGCCACAATATCGAACGGCTCGGCTACAACGGCTATGACGGTTTTGTCGCGGGTGGGGTCGGTATACAAGTCGGACAAATCCTGGCCGGCAGGCACAAGGGCGAATGTTTTTTTACAGTAGCCAATGCCGCTATGCATATCTTTCAACGCTGCGGCCAGCGCCTGGGATTTTGCGGAATCGCTGCGCACCAAATAGTACGCATACCGCTCAGCGGTGCGCGGCCCGACACCAGGTAATTTACCCAGCGCCTCAATAACGTCGGTCAATGCAGGCGGCAGTATGGCCATAGTGTTGCTACATGCCGAGGTCGCCGAGCATGCCCATCATAGGCTGCATCTTCTCGGCGGCAATCTTCTGGCTGGCGGCAATCGCCTCTTTTACAGCGTCTTCAATCCAGCGCTCTAACTGGCCGATGTCGTCGAGGTCGACGTACTCGGGGTCAATGTGGATCTTCTTAATTTTCTGCTCGCCGGTGATTTCAACGCGCACGGCGCCTTCACCCTTCTCGATAGTAATAACTTCTTTCTGCAATTCTTTTTGCAGCTTTTTCACCTTCAATAGCATCTTGGCCTGGTCAAGTCGGCTCATAGTAGTCTCCTTTTACTTCTCTATTGTATCAGATTAACGGGGCTGGGCGATGCTAAACACCGGCTTTGTCTCTGGCGCGTTGGGCCAGGCCACAAAGTAGTGGCGGTAGCCATACCAGCAACTTGCCAGTACCGCCAGCGACATGAGTGCCGCGCCCACGGTGCGGGCAATGGGGTTGCGCGGAAATACGGTGTACCAGCGGTCGATAAGCAACCCAATGCCAGCCGCCACCAACACATACACAAACGGCACAATAATGCTGAGCGACACTGCCCCCCCAAGCGCCACTAGGCCGGTGCCAATAAGCAGGATAACCACCACCAGCTGGGTGCGGATAAGTTTGGCATGCTTGGCATATACGTATACACCCAGGAACAGCATGCCGAGGCTGAAGGCGTCCAGCAGCGGCAAGCGGCCCAGCCAGTGCTGTGGGTCGAGCGGGCCGTGGAAAATGAGGTGCAGCGGCACACGCACAATGTTTTCCAGCACCTGCAACGGTTGTGGCCAGCCAGCAGGCAGGCCGATCATTATTTTAGCCAGCTCGGGCGAATGCGATATGGCCAGGCCAAGCGGCGCCAGAATCGCCAAAAATACTGCCGCCCCCAGGCTCACCATCAGCAAATGTTGTTTAAACACGCGGTCAATGGTTTTAAACTGCCAAATAACGCCTGCCAAAATAAACCACATCATGCCGGGCACGTACAAAAGCAATGCCACAAGCACCAGCAAGAGCACTACAGGCAGCGCAGTGCGGCTGTGCTTAAACCAGACGCCGCAAGCGGTCAGGCCCAGCACCCCAAACATCAGGACATCGGGCGTGCCCAGCCGCGCAGTATGCAAAAACCAGGCCGACGTACCAAATACGATGGTGCCAAAAATAGCTGCGCGTTGGCCATGCCAGTAGCGCACCAGCCAGTAGAAGGCGGTTAACGTAGCCAGGCCGGCAAGTGTTGCGGCCACGCGCACTACGATAAGGCTGTCGTGCTTCAGGTACGTGAGGAAGTGCGCCAGCAGCGTAAACGGCGCATTCACCGGAAAGTGGTAAATGTCTTTTATGTGCAAGCTGGCATTGTAGGCATTTAGCTCGGCCTGGCTGTACCCGCCAGTGAGCGTGCCTAGCTGCCACCACAAAAGCCAGGCAAACACCGCCACAACCCCGCCGTAAATGGCGGACGGCAGCCAATACTTGGCAACAAAAGCGCGGACTGCAACAGGCATACGCATAATAAGGGTATTATAGCTTATCGCGCCCGGCAGGGTTAGTAGTTGCCTTCACCGCTGCCGCGTACTTCCTGTACGCGAAACTTCACCATCTGCTTAATAAGGTCGTGCGGAATGGGCTTGTCCAGCGGGAACTGCGCTGACCCCTTCCCTGTTTTGTACGGCTCCAGCTGGATTTGGAAGGCGGCAGTGCCGCTGGGCAGCGCATAAAAGCCAATGTGCTTTTCCCAGCCGCCAAAATACACCAGGTAGTGCCCGTCTAATTTGAAGGTTGGCATGCCATAACTGATGGTTTCTTGGGCGTCGGGCGCGGCCTCGTGTACGGTTTTGCGCACCTTTTGCAGTTCTTTTTGTGTAGCCTGCGGAAAAGTTGCTATGTATTCGTCGATGGTTGCGGGTTTTGTGTTCATATATGTATAGTACCCTGCCTTGGCGCGGCGCTAAAATTATGTTTATATATCGGGATGGCAGCAGAGGCATTATCACTTGAAACCACATCTAATATCGCTTTAGGAGCGGGCGCTACGTTGATGTTGGGTACGGCAGGCGTAGCGGCGTATATGCGTTCGAAGATAGCGCTGGACAGGTATAATGATTTCAATTCGTTACAGCGGCAGTTCCAGGTACGTGCCGACGCGGAAGCCGCGGTAAATTACATCCATGAAGAAGGTATTGGCGCGATAGCGCTGCTTGATACTTCAGCCCGCCCATTTTACATTCCGCTAATACATGAATGGAACCAGCGTTTTGACCGCGCCATTGACCCTCGCCCGCCGATTTATTTTTTAAGCCCGCGCGGCTTTCGCAGCAAAGAAGTGTCGCCGGGATTTGAGTCTACGGTAGCTACCGCTGCTATCTTTGACCGCCGCCCATACGAGCCGCCGTTCCGAAAGCGAAAAGCTCGCGAAATAAAAAGAGACTTCCCTGCTGAATACCCTGAATTGTACTCTCGCCGCGAAGAGCCGCTGTTACTTATCGACACCTGCGCGCACTCCGGCCGCTCGGCAATATACACCACGGCTATGCTGAGGGAACTCGGTTTTAGCGACGTCCGATTTATGGCCAGTTATTCTGAGCTAACCGGCGAAAATGTTAAACACTTGCAGCAAGTCACTTTGAATGATGAAATACCGTACGGCGGTTGCTATCCCTGGGGCCAAGACTACATGACTTCGCAAACGTACCGCTCTGCCCGCCCGCAAAAAGAGCGCCGCAAGAAACAGCGCGCTGTCTCTGCCGCCCTTCGTCACTCGCTCCGTGAAGTTGCGCTGCGGCCAACGCACGAGCTCGCGGCAGAGCTAGAGGTAGAATTAGCGCGTCTTCAGCAAGAGGACGTGCAAGAAGCCGGCGGCGAGCCCACTACTCACTAAACGGATCTTTATGGTGCGTATCCAAACTGCGGAACCGCTGTTTGTCGCGCTCAAAGTACAGGTCGACATTGTCGGTGGGGCCGTGACGGTGCTTCTTAATTAAGATAGTGGTGATATTCTTGTTTTCGGTTTCCGGGTTGTAGTATTCCTCGCGGTAAATGAAGGCCACAACGTCGGCGTCCTGCTCGATGGAGCCGGATTCGCGCAAGTCGGCCAGCTGCGGGATTTGCGGTGAGCGGTTTTCAACTGAACGGCTCAGCTGGCTCAAAGCAATAACCGGGACGTTCAGTTCGCGGGCAATCATCTTCAGGCCACGGGAGATTTCGGAAATTTCCTGCACGCGGTTGTCGCTGCCACCAAACCGGCTGCCGCCGCTCATCAGCTGCAAGTAGTCGATAATGATGAGGCCCAGGCCATGCTGGTGGGCCTCGCGGCGCGCTTTGGTGCGCAGGTCACTTACGGTTAGGCCGGGTGTGTCGTCGATGTAAATGGGCGCTTCGCTCAAAGTGCCCATGGCCTGCCCAATGCGCTCGAAGTCTTCGTCGGTGAGGTTGCCGGTGCGCAGCGCCCAGGCGTCTACTCCGGATTCCATGCTTAACAGGCGGTCAACCAGCTGCTCTTTACCCATTTCCAGGCTGAAGAACAGCACTGGCTCTTTGGCGAGCACCGCAACGTTGTGCGCCAGGTTCAGCACCAGCGCGGTTTTACCCATGGCCGGGCGGGCAGCTAAGATGAACAAGTCGCTGCGCTGCAGGCCGGCCAGGACGTTGTCGAGGTCACGGAAGCCAGTGGGGATGCCGCGGATTTTGCCTTTGTCTTTGTGCAGTTCGTCCAGGCGGTCGAAGCTGTCGGCTAAGATTGCCTCCAGGCTGGAAACGCTCTGCTTGACGTGCTGCTGGCTCACGGCAAATAGGTTGGATTCGGCTTCTTCTATCAGTTCCTTTAGTTGCTTGGACTCGTCATAGCCAAGGTCGGTCAGCTGGCGGCTGGCGTTAATTAAACGGCGGCGCAGCGCTTTTTGGGCTACGATGTCGGCGTACTGTTCCACGTGCGCCGCAGTTGGCACGAAATTGGTGAGCTCGGTCAGGTAAGACGCGCCGCCTATCATGTCTAAAAAGCCGGTGCTTTTCAACTGGTCGGCGAGCGTGAGCACGTCGATGACGCTGCGCCGTTCATACAGCGATACAATCGCCTCGTAAATGCGGGCGTGGCGCTGGTCGTAAAAATCCTCAACACTAATGCCGTCGGCAATTTTTATGAGCGCATCAACATCAATAAGGATGGCGCCCAGCAAGCTTGCTTCGGCCTCGACGTTTTGCGGTGCCTGTTTGTTGTTCCCCTGGTCCATT
>DATIIE010000132.1:0-2800 GCA_035479955.1 Saccharimonadales bacterium (SeqCode) | reverse complement strand
TCCAGCACGCCTGGTAAAGCTATGAAGGCTACACACGCCGGCCCAACCATTGGTAAGGCCCTGGGCTTCTACAATAGCGCCGACGGCGAAGACGGCACGGTACTCGTACTGGTAAATGTGAGCTACTACGACCCAGCAACGCTGCAAGGTGCAGACGCTTCATTCGGCAATTTGAACGCTTCGGGCAACGTCAACATTGGCGGCAACCTGAAAGTGACCGGCACAGCAACATTCGGCATCATTTACGTAAACGGCAAAATTATTACTGGCGGCGAGGCGCCTACTATAACCGCGCAGGACGCTGCGGGCGTTGGCGCTACTGTTACGGTGAGCGGTAATGATATTGCTGGCCGCATCGAAGTAACCACCGGCGATACACCTGCGGCAGACATCCTGGCTAAGCTGCAGTTCCACGCCGCTTACGGCGCTGGTACGCCGCAGGTGGTACTAACGGCGGTAGGCAAGGGCAGCGCCCAGGCCCAGCCATACGTAGACGACATTACCGGTGCCAGCTTCGCTGTGGGTGCGGGCAGCGCCCCACAGGCCAACACCAAGTACACCTTTACCTACCACGTTATTGGCACCGCTGCGAACTAGAGGTAGGTGGTAGCCGGATACGGCTAGTTACTCCTTACGCTTTTCTGGTGGCGGCCGCGGCCAGGCGGTGGTATACTTTTGCTAAAGAGGGAACAGATGAAACAAACAATTATTGCGGTCATCAACCAGAAGGGGGGCGTTGGCAAAACCACTACGGCCACCAATTTGGCTGCGCAGTTAGCCAGCGACAAAACGCCGGTGCTGTTAGTTGATTTGGACCCGCAGGGTAATGCCAGCAGCGGCCTGGGTATAGACAAAGAGCTGGACCCCACCACCTACGATGTACTGTTCGGCCACGCCACCCTCGACCAAGCCGTACGTCCTGGCAACCGCGAAGGCTTGTACATTCTGCCGGCTAACGCCAATTTGGCTGCGGCTGAGGTAGACCTTGTCAGCCAGTTGCAGCGTGAATTTGCCCTGAAACGCGCCCTGGAACCGGCCGCCTACCACTACATCCTCATTGACTGCCCGCCGGCGCTTGGTTTGCTTACCATTAATGCCCTCAGCGCGGCTGACTGCATCCTTATTCCAGTACAGTCGGAATACTACGCGCTGGAAGGCCTGGGGCAGCTCCTGGCCACTGTACAACGCGTGAAAGAGGCCCTAAACCCCGGCCTCGACCTCCTTGGTGTGGCGCTCACCATGTTCGACAAGCGAACCAGCCTCAGCGAACAGGTTATGACCGAGCTCAAAAACCACTTCGGCGACAAGCTGTTCAAAACAGTTATCCCGCGCAACGTGCGGCTTGCCGAGGCACCTAGCTTTGGCAAAACTATTTTCGAGCACGACCGCTGGAGCAAAGGCGCCCGCGCCTATAAAAACTTAGCCAAGGAGGTAGAGAAACGTGTCAATGGGTAAAACCGGCCTCGGCCGCGGCTTTGATTCGCTTATTCCAAAAAGCGTAGACGCGGTGGCGTTGTTTGACGATCAAGACCGCGTGCAGAAAATTGCCGTTGGCGACATTGTGCCAAATGCTGGCCAGCCGCGCACAACCTTTGACGACGACGCTTTAGCCGGCCTAGCCGAATCCATACAGCAGCACGGCATTCTGCAGCCGCTAGTGGTAACGCCGCATGGCGCCGGCAAGTACCAAATTGTAGCTGGCGAGCGCCGCTGGCGGGCCGCGCAACTGGCCGGCCTGCCGAAAGTGCCGGCACTGGTACGCACTACCAAAGAGCTGGAGCGCCTGGAACTGGCCATTGTCGAGAATGTGCAGCGCGTAGACCTCTCACCACTGGAAACAGCAGTGTCTATTGAGCGTTTGCACCAGCAATTCAGCATGACGTACGACGCCATTGCCAAGCGCTTGGGCAAGGCAAGCTCCACCATAAACAATGTGGTGCGCCTGTTGCAACTGCCCGAAGCTGCCCGTGAAGCGTTGCAAACCAAGAATATTACTGAGGGCCATGCCCGCGCCATCCTAGCCCTTAAGAATTCGCCGGAACACCAGGCGCTGCTGCTGGCTAATATTGTGCGCCAGGGGTGGTCGGTGCGCCAGGCTGAGCAGTTTGTTACCTCTGTAAAAGAGGGTTTTAAAGAGAAGACTGCCACCAAAGAACGCATGAATACTGAAACCCCGGCCACCAAGCAGCTGAGCAAGCGTATCGGATCGCCAGTGCGTATCCGCCGAACGGCTAAGGGCGGCAAATTAGAGATTGTGTTTAAGAGCGATGATGAGCTTGAACGTATCTTAAGTTCGCTAAATTAAGTTTCTTCCGGGTTCTGTTCTAGCCCATAAAGAAAAAATCCATCCAGGCACGTGCGGGTCACGAAATGCGCTTGAATAGCACATTTCGTGCTTCCGAGGTACCAATATGGATTTTTTCTTTATGGGCACTACACCCGTAGAGCGTGGTTAGAAGCGTTTGATGGTGTTGGCGGGCAGTACGCGTACGGCGAGTTTGCCGATGATGTTGCTGGCGTCCACTGGCCCAAACAGACGTGAGTCTAACGAGTTGCCGCGGTTGTCACCCATTACAAATACCTGGTTGTTGCCAATAGTCCATTCGCCGTCTATCGCGGTGGTCGGGATGACGTTGCCGTATGGCAGTGTTTTGTCCGGGTCAAAGCCGTTCGGGTGTGCGGTGTTAAAGACGGTTACGTCGCCGCCGCTTACCACCACTTTGTCGCCTGGCAAGCCAACAACGCGCTTAATAAGCTGTTTGTCAGGATCCTGGCCGAATTGGCCAAGGCGGCCGTCGGT
>DATIIE010000131.1:0-7346 GCA_035479955.1 Saccharimonadales bacterium (SeqCode) | reverse complement strand
ATCCGAAAGACGAAATATTGCGCCACTATCTGCCGGCACAGGAGCGCAACTTGCAGCATTGGAACAGCGGACGCGCCCAGCTAGAGCAATTGCCGCCCGGTGTCGCTGGCGCACACCGCCGGGTCGCCCGCTTGCCCGACGGCAAGATTGTGTTCCGTAACTGGGATGACTCCAAAATTGATTACAAAACCCGCACCGGCGTACGCGCCGAATCCGCCCAGGAAGACCTGGAGTTAGGCGAGCAGCGCATCGCAGGAATAAGCGACGAACACGAACGCGCTGAAGCCTGGGAGCATCTGATACGCAGCGTCCTGGCTGCCTGCGAATCCATGCAGGACATGAGCGACTACCAGTTGGGCGACCGCATCCACCAGGTTACAAACCGCACTATCGATATTGCGCCGTCGTGGCTGCAGGCAAACATGGCTGAGAAATACCGCATGACCGCGCTGGCATATGAATCGACCGGCCAAATGGATAAGGCCGAGCACTGCTGGACCCGCTTCAACCAATTGGGCGAAGTATTACAGGACATGTGGGTGCAGACAGACGAAGACCACGGCTGGTACACCGACCTGAATGTTAAAGACGGCACCCAAACCGGCGCACTCAACGCCGCCCATGCCCTGCCGCTGCTGGTTCCTGGCCTGGTACCATATGAAAACGCAGTAAAAATGGCCAACACCTTCCGCGACAAATTGCTGGGCAACTACGGCCTAAACACCTCTGACATCCAGGGCTGTGACGAACAATGGAGCGGCAAGCGCAACTGGCCGTCGCTGGCGCTGTGGGCAATGCACGGTTTCATGCAGGCTGGGGTAGACGCTAAGGCGAAAGGCCTCGACCCTAAGCCGTTCGTAGTACTGGCCGACGACATCCGCTGCGCCATGACCGAGGGCATGCAGGCCTGGTACGACGCCAACGGCACGATTGTTGAGCGCATCTGGGACGTAGACCCCAGGCGCGTCGCTACCGGCGGCGAATACTGCCAGGACCCAGACCCCAGCAAAGCCCAACACGGCTTTGGCATGAGCATTGGCGCCCACCGCACACTCACCAGCTTCAATCTGACCGAAATGCCGCTGGAGCCGCGCGATGGTTCGTGGCTGAAACAGGGCTTTGCCAATGTCATGGGCTTTACCGGCCTCAGCGGCGTCTAGCCTTTTCGCCTCTGTTTTCGTATAATCAACCACATGGCGCCTTGGCGGAGTGGTTACGCAGAGGTCTGCAAAACCTTTTACACCGGTTCAATTCCGGTAGGCGCCTCCATTTTGATTTTTAGGTATTGATACCGTTCGTTATGCCGCAGGGGCGAAGAATTCGTGCATCCTGCGGAACATGTCTGCAGTAATGTCAGCGGTGAGTGCGTCGCTGCTTAGCTGCCCGTGGGCGGCGGCCGCGCCGGCTGTCGCGGCAATGTCTGTGCGCCAGCTTTCGTGCGGCTCTACAGTTTGGTCTGCGGCTTCCCAGTATACGGCTTCAGGTGCGGCAGGGTCACCTATCAGGATCAAGGAGTAGGTGTTTGGCCCCAAAGCGTCAACAAGGTGCAGCGGCCTTACGGCTTTAATGTCCCAGCCCGCGTCAGCGGCATCTACAAGCTTCTGTAGCTGCGGCGCGGTCCTGTCGGGAGTGACTTCGAAGACAGGCATAGCCACGTCGGTAGAGACAATGGCGCCTTGCTGTAGTTCGCCGCGTGCCATGCGGTCGGCGGAAATTATTTGGCGGGCAGTATGGAGGCGGTTATTCCTTTGTGCCTGGGCAGGCGGCATATGTGCGCGCCGTTGCCGTTCCATAACAAAGTCCATGTCCATGAGCACCCCTGGCAAACCACCCAGGTGTGTAATGCGCTGCGCGGTCATTTCGGCGTGCAGCAGGCTTTCATATGGGCTGCCGGGCAGGGGCCAGCCGGCATCGCGGCTTTCTTCAATAGCACGTAATGCACGGCTGACTTGCGAATATGGTGGCCTCGCCATAGTTATATTGTATAATACACCTATTCTCCGTACGGGGTACGGGCGAGTGGCGGAATTGGTATACGCGGTGGACTTAAAATCCGCTGACCAAAAGTCTTGTGGGTTCGAGTCCCACCTCGCCCACCAACAAAAAGCAGGCGCTTCCCCGCCTGTTTTTTATTTTGTTTTTGGGCCCTGCTGGGCGCGCTGGCTGCTACAATAAGACCATGCCAAAACAGAGTGCCGGTATCCTATTATTTCGTCGTTCCCCTGGCGGGGCTGAGGTGCTGATTGTGCACCCCGGCGGCCCATTCTGGGCCAAAAAAGACACCGGGGCGTGGTCTATCCCCAAGGGTGAGTTTGAAGAGGGCGAAGACGCCGAAACTGCTGCCAAGCGTGAATTTGAAGAAGAGATCGGCGCGCCCGCCCCTGAAGGCGTTTACTTGAATTTAGGCCAGGCCAAGCAGCGCAGCGGCAAAATTGTGTACGGCTTTGCCTGCGAAAACGACTTTAACCTGGAACAGTTCAAAAGCAACATGTTTACCATGGAATGGCCGCCCAAGTCTGGCGTGCAGCAGGAATTCCCGGAGTGCGACCGCGCCGCATGGGTGACGCTCACTGTTGCCAAGAAAAAGTTAGTCAGCGGGCAAGTGCCGCTGCTTGAAACCCTGGCCAAAGAGTTAGGCGAATCACTCGACCCGCCAACCAGCGGCAAAACCGGCAAGAACCCGCCCGTGCCGCCGGCCCAGGCCAGCCTGTTCTAACTTTCCATGCACGGCAAACGATGGTATAGTTCAGGCTAATGAACCACCTACAACAACCAGTTGTACCGCGCATGATGCCCCACCGGGCATAATTCTCTTTGTTCCACTTCTCGATCAACATATAACCAGGTAGACTAAAACCATGAAATACTACATTACGACTTCGATTGCTTATGTGAACGCCGCCCCGCACATTGGCTACGCTATGGAGCTGCTGGAGGCCGACGTTTTGGCCCGTGCCGCCCGCCAGCGCGGCGACCAAGTGGTGTTTTCCACTGGCACCGACGAGCACGGCACTAAAGTTGCCGAAAAAGCCGCCGAGGCAGGCAAGCACCCCAAGGCGTTCGCCGACGAAGTAAGCAGCTCGTTCAATGTGCTGCTGCAAGATATTAACATTAGCAACGACCGCTTTATCCGCACCACCGACCCAGAGCACGAAAAGCGCGCCCAACTTATTTGGAAAGCGCTCGGCCAGGATATCTACAAAGCAAAGTATATTGGCTGGTACGACGTGCGCCAGGAAGAGTTTGTGCCCGAAAGCCAGGCCGACCCAGAGCGTATGCGCCCCGACCACCCGCAGGCCTACCAAAAACTGGAAGAAGAGAATTACTTTTTTCGCCTGAGCAAGTACAACCAGCAAATCCGCGAGGCAATTGAATCCGCCGCGTTTAAAATTATTCCGGAAACGCGCCGCAACGAGATTTTGTCTTTGCTGCGCGAAGGCCTGGAAGACATCAGCATTTCACGGCCCAAAGACAAGCTTGACTGGGGTATTCCGGTGCCTGGCGACAAAGACCAGGTCATGTATGTATGGTTCGAGGCGCTGATGAACTACATCACCGTGCTTGGCTATCCGGACCAACAGGATTTCAAAGATTTCTGGCCAGCAAATGTCCAGGTTGTCGGCAAAGACATCACCCGTTTCCACGCTGCTATTTGGCCTGCAATGCTCATGAGCCTGAACCTGCCGCTGCCCAAGCAGCTGTACGTGCACAGCTTCATCACTGTAAACGGCGAGAAAATGAGCAAATCTGTTGGCAATGTTGTGTCGCCCAAACAAGTTGCCGACCGGTTTGGCGTAGATGCCTTCCGCTACTATTTCCTGCGCCACATCCCCAGCTACAATGACGGTGATTTTTCCTGGGAAATGTACGAGAACGCCTACAATAATGAGCTGGCAAACGAACTGGGCAACGCCGTGCAGCGCACCGTTGTTATGATCCAAAAATACCAGGACGGCGTTATTGGCAACATGCCGCCGGGCGAACACGACACCAAAGGTATTGAAGAGTCCTTGGAAGAATGCCGTTTTGACCGCGCCCTAGACCAAATTTGGGACCAAGTGCGCGGCTTGAACCAATACATCGACGAAGAAAAGCCTTGGGAAATTGCCAAAAATGAAGACGAAAAAGAGCATTTGCAGGAAGTTTTGGCGTACCAGGTGAGTGACATCCTGGAAATTGGCCGCTTGCTGGTGCCATTCATGCCTGAAACCGCCCAGAAAATTGAAAACATTTTTGCCAGCGGCGTTGTAAAACCGCTGCCCGGCACGCTGTTCCCGAAATTAGAGACGCCGCAAGCGGAGTAGGGTTGTGGCTGGCCTTACCGACACCCACTGCCATATCCACGAAGCTGCTGCCGCTGAGGGCGGCGTGGCCGAAAAGTGGCACAAAGCCGGCCTGAACGACCCGGCCGCGCTGTTAAAAGATGCCCAGGACAATGGTGTTTCCCGGCTCATTTGCGTGGGCTGCTCGTTGCGCGACTCAAAGGAAGCGGTGGATTTTGCGGCTGGCCGTGGCGGCGTGTGGGCCAGTATTGGCATCCACCCGCACGAGGCCCAGGAATATGTTGGCAACCAGCCATTGCTGGATGAATTTGCTGCGCTTGCCACCCGCCCAAAGGTGGTCGCCGTAGGTGAGTGCGGCCTGGATTACTTTTATGAACATTCCCCTAAAGAGGCCCAGGAGCAGATCCTGCGCTTTCAGATTGAGCTGGCTTTGCAGCACAATTTGCCTATGATTTTCCATGTGCGCGACGCGTTTGAGGACTTCTGGAAGATATTTGACGAGTATAAGGGCGTGCGCGGCGTGATTCACAGCTTCACCGCAACCGAGCGTGAGCTTGAGCAGGTGTTGGCCCGCGGCCTGTATGTGGGGCTGAATGGCATCATGACATTTACTAAACAAGTTAAGCAATTGGAAGCTGCAAAGGCGGTTCCCCTCAGTAAATTAGTGTTAGAGACGGATGCCCCATTCTTGACGCCACAACCATTGCGTGGTAAGATCAACACACCAAGACATGTGCAGGAGGTTGCCACGTTTCTGGCAGAGCTGCGCGGCGAAAGCCTTGCAGCCATCACAGAAGCCACAACCAAGAATGCGCAAATGCTCTTTGGCCTTTCGTGAGAACTAAATTATGTCGAACCAAGTTGCAAAAGCATTGAGTGGTGAACAAGCCCGGAATCATTCCGGTGGATACGACGTTGCCCCTGAAGTGGCCCGCGCCCATGAGTTAGACCAAGCGGCCCATGAAATGGATGTATGGCGCGCTACCTTTGACCCGCAGCCTATTGCGGCCACAGCCATGAGCACTCAGATAGAGAACCACCCTCAAGTGCACGCAACCACTCCTGCCCCTGAATTCGAAAACATCATGAACGCCAACGATTTTGACCCGACCTACCTGGACGCCATCTCTGGCGCTGCCGCTGGCGCTACTATGCCCGCCGACACCCCTCGTCCCGCCCCTGTTGAAGCGCAACAAAACCAATTCCAGCAATACCAAGGGGTATAACAATGTTTGGCAAGCTTTTCACTGGAGCCTTCTCGCAAACAAGGGCCGAACGCCGTGCCCGCCGCTACCGCGACCTTATCCGCCGCGAAGCCTCCATTGGTGGCAAATTATTCGGTGAAGTGCCAAAGAATGGCCGCCGCGAATTTTTCTGCCTGAACCGCAACACCTGGGTATGGCACGAAGAATGGGACGACGCCCAAGGCCACCACGCCATCACCACCCGTTACGACGTACGCCCGCAAGGCATCTTTAAGGCCCAAGACGGCCAGCCCTACCAGCCGGTTAGCGTGCAAGAAGGCCGCCGCCTGTACAAGGCCACTTCGTTGTACAATAAAGCTGTAAAAGCCGAACTATACAGTAACCTCTAGTTTTTATGGACAGCCAGTATTTTGACTACGCGGCGGCGACGCCGATGGATACGGACGTGGCAGCAGCCATGCAGCCGTATTTTTCGGAGCATTTTTTTAACCCGTCTGCCACATATGCGGCTGCCCGCACGGTGCGCGCCGATTTAGAAGCTGCCCGCACCCGTGTGGCGCACTGGATTGGCTCGCGCCCGGCCGAAATCATTTTTACCGCTGGCGGCACTGAGGCAAACAACCTGGCGCTCCGCGGCGTTTTGGCGCATTTTCCAGAAGGCAACCTGGTAACAACTGCTATCGAGCACGATTCAGTGCTGGAAACCGCCCGTGAACTAGGCGGCCGCATTGCGCCAGTATCTGCTGACGGCATTGTTGACGTACCTGAACTTATCAAGTGTGTTGATGACAGCACCGTGCTGGTAAGTGTTATGTACGCGAACAATGAAGTGGGGACGGTGCAGCCGCTGCGCGCAATTAGTGCGGAGCTAGAGAAAATCCGTGCTGCACGGCGCAGCGCAGGCAATAAGATGCCGCTCTATTTGCACTCTGATGCAGCCCAGGCTGCGAATTATCTGGACCTGCACGCTGCCCGTTTGGGCGTTGATTTGCTTACGCTGAATGCCGGTAAAATATACGGCCCCAAGCAAGTGGGCGCGCTGTATGCTGCCAGCCATGTATGGTTTAAGGCGCAAATTTCGGGCGGTGGCCAGGAGCGGGGCGCCCGCAGCGGCACAGAAAATGTGGCCGGCGCCATTGGCTTTGCGGCCGCCCTAGACAAAGCACAGGGCATGCGCCACGAAGAAACCATGCGGCTGCAGGCCCTGCAAAAAATATTCTTTGAACTGGTAGCCCAGGATTTGCCTGGCAGCATAGTAAACGGGTCGCACACGCACCGTTTGCCGAACAACGTGCACATTACACTGCCTGGCCAGGATAACGAGCGCCTCATTTTTGCCTTAGACGACGCTGGTTTTTTGTGCGCCGCCGGCAGCGCGTGCAGCGCCAGTAATGAAGAGCCGTCGCATGTTTTGCGGGCTATGGGCGTCAGCCAAGAACGTGCGCAAAGCTCGCTGCGCTTTACCATGGGCCGATTTACCACCGAAGAACAGGTGCGGGCGCTGGTTGCTCGGCTTGTGGCGCTGGTTCGATAAGTGGGGCGGTGACCCTCGCTGCACACAGAATACTAGTTCACACTACAGGATGCTTTACGCATCCTTTCTTGTGAGCCTAGCATTCTGCCGCCACCTTGGTCGTAGATGCTGCCCCTGCTCCACCTCTTTAAAGATGCGGTAGGGCAAGTACTGTATATGTGCCATCACCTTACAACCGTGGTGGCGGCAGGACTTCAGGCTCGGGAGGAGGAATGCGTTAAGCATTCTGTATCACGAACTGAATTCCTGTGTGCAGAGAGGGCCACCGCCAAATGCCACTCATGCGGTAAACCCTACCACCTTTTGCTATACTTATCCCTAAGA
>DATIIE010000130.1:0-6879 GCA_035479955.1 Saccharimonadales bacterium (SeqCode) | reverse complement strand
CTGGCGTGGATATCACGCTGGGTTTTGTCGGTTTCCTCTACAAGGCGGTTGTAATTTTCCAGCGAAAATTTGGAGTCTACCGGCAGCATCCTGCCCTTGTCCAGCATGATAACGGCGTCACAAATAAGGTCGTGCCCTTGGTCGTCCTTGCCTATTTTGTATTGCAGTTTGAAACGGTCTGGCGGCATTACATTTTCCAGTACCTGGCTCAAATAATATTCGCCTAGCACGCCGCGCTGCTTGGGGTTTTGCAACACGTTTTGCAGCGTTTTAAGTTCGTCTGCGACGTTAACGACGCGCTTGTTGGTTTCGTCTAACTTGGTGAGGCGTTCGGTAACGTCGGTGATGAGCTTGGCGCTGGCGCTGAACTGCCGGTGGATAGACTCGCGCATAATTTCCTGGTTTTTGTCCATGCGCTCGGTAATTTGGGTGTTCAGGCCATCTTTCAGTTTAGTGATGTCCTGGCTCAGCTGAGTTAAGTCCTGTTTTAAGAGCAGCGCGGTGTTAGCGTCTTGCGCGGGCACGGCAGGCCGGCGTACTGCCAAAAAGGCGAGCACTGCGCACAAAACCCCCAAAATTATCACCGCTATGAGCATAGTGCACCTATTGTACCACCTTTAGCGGTTTAGGCGCGCCGGGGGTTTCGGGCTGGCTAGTAAATTTGCAGGGATTCGAGGATTGCGACTGCTTGCTTGAACGCGGCGGTGTTGTAGTCTGCCTTTGGCACTGGGTCAAACGCCAGCGTGTCGCTCGCGTCTGCGCCGTAGCCGGCAGCAAACAGGTACGCCTGCCCGTTCAAGTCTATGCCGCCACCCACCAGCTGCCCGGCTTTGTAGGCGGTGTTTCCAGTAACCAGCCCAAAGGCAAAGTTGTTGGCGTCGCTGCCAATGTATGACAAGTTAGTGTACTGGCGCTGCTCCTCGTTTGGCTGCGAATACGCCACAACTTCAGAGTCGGCCACTGCGGTGGCGCTTTGCACAGTTGTTTTTATAGCGTCCGGAATGATGCCATTACGCAGTTTCACGGTAACCACCCCTTGGGTGCTGGTGCCGTCTTTCTTGGTGTAGGTGGTTTGCGGCGAGGTAATTATTACCTCTTCTTTGTCGGATGATTCGCGCATTGTCCAGGTTTTAGGATACGTTACGCCAATGTTGAGCTTGGCGCTTTTATACACATAGTTGCTGCCCTTGGTTTGCACGCCACTGGGCTGCTTCCCGGATTGGGCCGCCTGGCCGGAGTTCTGGCTTGTTTGTTTTTGCGAAGTTGGCGTTTTAGTATCTGACTTCTTGGTCAGGAGCCATACCGCGGCGCCGCCAGCGCCCAGCAGAACCAACCCGCCAACAATTCCCAAAATAATATAGAGCACTTTTTTAGACTTTTTATGCTGCGCGGCAAAATGCGGGTGATGCGTTTGGCCGTGATAATCGAGGTCGTCCATTGGCGGCTGTTGGTAATCGTTGTCCACCATCTTCTCCTTAAGCTACCTACCAACAATCTACATCAGGCTTCCAACCATTGCAATTATAAAACCTAAAGACCCGGGGTTGATCCCGGGTCTTGTGGGAAGCCTCACACTTCCGTAATTTCCAGTATGCCGCTGGCCTGGTTAAAACGCAAGTGCTTTATTTACTAGCGCAAACGGGCTACATTGCGTAGGCGCTGCGGCAGCATATGCAGCACTGCAACCACAATGCAGCCAACGCCTATGCCGCCAATAACATCGAGCGGCGCATGCACGCCCAGGAATATGCGCGACCATGCCTCAGCCAAAACGAACAATACCAGCAAAATGCGCCATGGCCATGACACGAACACCCATAGTGTTAAACAGATTGCTGCGAGCACGCTGACATGGCTAGAGGGAAATCCGTAGCCGTCTTGGGCAGCACGCAACACAGTGTCATGCACAAGCAGCACCGGGCGCTCGCGCTGCACAACATGCTCAATAATTGCGGCAAACACATATGCAGAACCTGCTGCAGCCGCATACTGCCAGGCCGTAAGCCGGAACTTTGGAATAAACAAAAATAATACTACCAGCGCCACAATTCCCCACACTGCATTGCTAATAGGTTTGGCAACCTGGGCCGACAGCCAGTGCGGGGCGTGCATGCCGTTGATGTGCACAAACAGCGAGTGCTCCCAACCCGGCATTTTCTTACTTACGGCAAATGCCGCACCAAACCCCAGCAGTATGGCGCCAATAGCCAGAAGCGTGTAGTACACCCACGGCGCACCCTGCTTCTGCGATGGTTCGGGCAACGGCTCTACAATTTCTGCGCGCCGGGCGGGTGTAGGTAGTGCAGTTTTTTCAATCTTTTCAGCAACACTTTTCCGAGCGGGTTTGGGAGGGATAGTTGCTGCACGTTTCATTACAACTGAGTATACGCCTTGCTCAGGCTGCGTGGCCTTTTTTATTAGCGCTTCCAGCGTTCATGGTTTGGCGTGATGCGATAATAGACGCCACAATAATGGTTAGGCCGGTAAGCCCCACGATAACCTCGGGTACGTTATACATAATGCTGGTAAACAGCAGGCATGCCAGGATAAAAATAGTGTAGTGTGCACCGTGGTCGATGTATTTGTAGTTGCCCAGTGTGCCGCGCCGCACCATAAAAATAGTGAGTGAACGCACCCACAGCGCGCCAATGCCTAAACCAGCGGCAATCAGGATAACCTCGTTGGTAACAGCAAACGCACCAATTACGCCATCGAATGAAAAGCTGGCGTCCAGCACTTCAAGGTACAAAAAGCTCAGGAATGCAGCAAAACCCGTTAAGTGGGTGGCGTTTAGTTTTGTGCCCTGGCGCGCATGCAGACGGTCCATGAAGGCGGTGAGGCCATGCAGCACCGTGTATACCAAGACGCCCAGAACGCCGGCAATAAACGTTTCACGGTGATGGTGGTTAAATGGCAATATCGATACAAGGGTGACTGCACCTACAGTAATAAGCGGCGGCGCCCAATGTGTAGCCAGCTTTTGCAGTTTGCGCTCTACGCGCGTAATCCACAGTACCTGGTGTTCGGAGTCCGCAAAAAAGTCCAGTGCCAGCACCATAAGGAACGCGCCGCCAAAGGCGGAAATTGAGGGGTGGGCCTCTTCCAGGTGGTGGGCATACTCGCCCGGGTGGTGCAATGCCAGCTCCAGCACTTTGCCCCAGCTGAGGTCGGCAGTGATTGCCACAATAACAATCGGGAACACGATGCGCATGCCAAAAATGGCAACCAGCGCGCCAACTGTCAGGAACATTTTCTGCCAGAACGGCGACATTTTTGCCAGCACTTTAGCGTTAATGATGGCGTTGTCGAAACTGAACGAAACTTCAACCGCAATCAAAATAAGCGCTACGGTGAGTGCTTCAAGGCCGCGCTCAAACAGGATGGCTATTAAAACACCGACAGAGGCGACCGTTGAAAATGCGAATATACGCCATGGAGAGTGCGGGTGCAATGGGTGGAGCCTGGTCATGAGCTACTAGTATAGCGCAACACACGCCCCGGCGCGAAGCAATTACTACAGTTTTGACTCAATTTGGTCATATACTGCGCGCGAAGCTTCAAGCGTACCGCTGTTGGAATGGGTGCCCGTCATGTTGCCAATGATATACCAGTTGTTGCCCTGTAAGATGTCGAGCTGCGACATGGCGGCGTCCCAGAACGCTGCGTCACCAACCCCGCTGACATCTTGTTTGCCCACGGGCTTGTCGCGGCCGAACACTGCTTTGTTGGATTCCGCTCCCGCCTGGCTTTTGGCCGAACGCGCCAGTACAGTGATTGTCTTGGTGCTTTGGACGTCCTGGCCGCCGCCGCTGGAGTAGCTACAAGTGGAAACTGCTACGTCATCGCTTGAGGTGTCGCTGGTGCCGTTGGTAGTGCCGGCAGACGCGCCGGCGCCTAACACCTTTTCAGCGTCCTTCAACGTGAACGCCTGGCAGGCGGCCACAACTTTGTACGCGGTTTTGGCAGGTGTGCCCGCGGGCTTATTGCCGCTCCCCGAACCGCCCTGCGCCAGTACAATAGCCACCACGGCCACAATCGCAACAGCTATAATACCGCCGCCAATGAGCATGTTCCTTTTCATAGTTCCCTCACTTGTTAGTTCTACAGCTATTCTAAAGCAAGGCGCTGCGGGGCGCCAGCATGGCGCGTACTCTAGCTGTTCAAAGTCACGTTTGTTTGCTAACCTAGCGTGATGAGCAAAGAACAAATCGGCAAAATTATCACCCGCGGCACACTTGCAGGCTTAGGCGTGATGGCCCTTTTGGAAGGCGGCTGCAGCAGCGAACCGGAAAAATGCTACTCACCTGCCGCGTACAGCCAGTTATATAGCGGCGACACTACCCCTGGCGTCACCGATAAAGACAGCTCGTCACGGCAACACGGCATCATGCTTTTCGTTACCAATGCACCAGAAGATGCCGCCTATGAGGGCACTGTTGTGGGCTTTACAAACCCCCACGACCCCAATGGTGAGTGGCATACCAGCGACCCAATTGGCAAACGCAATGCCAGCGAAGGTGTTATTAAGTTAGGCATCGGTGCAGGCGACGTACAGTTCAGGACCCAATTCGTGGCCGAAGCCGGCTCGCCAGATTGCGCTCTTACACCGGCGGCCGAATACAGCGCACCCGCAGTGCTCAAGCAGCTTATGGGCACTGAACCCCACTGGCAATAACAACACTACGACCCGAAACGCGAACCCTTAAAGTGGATGTAGCGCGTAATAAGCCCGTCCAGCAGTAAATGGCTGAAATACCCGGCAACTGCCGCGCCATAAATAAGCAGCCCCAGCGTCCACACATGCTGGTTATGCAAATACGGGATGATGAGTATTGGCGCCGGCACCAGCAACATAGCTGGTTTGCTGTGCGTCCAGCCGCGGTGCTTGCCAATGATAGGCGTCATGGCCAGCAGGCCTAAGTATGCCGCTGGCTCAAATTTGCCGGTTACAATCAGCAGAATTTCAGCAGCAAAGGCAATGCCAAAAAATATGTCCTGCCCCTTGGAATTGGTGTCAACATCCGGGAACAGCCCAAATAGCACTGCAATAACGTACAATCCCACCAAAAGCTGCCAATCCTGCAGGCTAATGTCCCACCGTTCCAGGATGCTTGTATCCGGGACCAGCTTTACAGCGCCAATATATGCGGTATTCACGACGATGGCGCCAGCGATATGACCTTTCCAGCCAGACATGCCATAAGTAAAGCACAAGCTGTTTACTGATGCAAAAAGTAGTTATACACTGGTACGACCTAAAAAGTATGAGAGCCTCACCCGAACGAGTTACCCACGATGGCCTGGAAGACGGCACCTGGCGCAAGCTGTTAGCCGCAACTATTGACGCCTACCTGGCGCCTGATTTTAAGCCGCGGCAGCGCGTGAGCGCCCGGAAAGTGGCCCGCGGGCTGGGCCTGGCGGTAGCGGCGGGCAGTGAATCGCTTAAAAAGGTTGAGCTGTATGCGCCGGCAGCTGCGGCCATCCGCCTGCAAACCCAAAACTGGATAACCGGCACTGGCACCCAGGCGCGTATCCGCCCGGAGTGGCTGCCTGCGCCTGACTCTATTGTTTTTGGTGCCAGCGACCCCATCGGCAGCGCCGCTAATATACTGCGAAAGTCGTACTACCGCGCTGGCCGCGCCCTGGAATTAAGCAAAACAACCCACCTCACCTACTATTTGCATCGTTTCGAAACCTTGGCAGCACGCGGCAACCACCCCGCCGCCAGCCTGATACGCGTGGGCGGCACCCTGCCGTTTGAGCTGTCCCGGTTCACCACAGTTACTGCAGATGCGCTACAGGAAACGCCGCTGACGCAGCCACTGGGCGAAACTGAGCGCATAGCTGCCGCCCACCAGTTGCTGCAGGTGTCCACCAGCCGCGCGGCGCAGCATATCCTGTTCCTAAGCAACATCCGCTGGCGCGACGCAGAGCGCAGACAGCCACAAGTTGCTGAGGTTACAGCGCCGCTACGTGCAAACACAGAAACCGCTGAAGCAGCCGGCCACACCGCCTTGTACAAGCTGCTGGGCGAGGACGGCAAAGCATTGTTCCCGGCGGCGATGCAGGTTATTGCAGCCACAACGCCCACCCTGAAATGCCCTGCTCACCAACGCATCGAGGGAGCCGAAAGCGCGCTACAAACACAGCTGCATGCTGGCATTAATTACTTGGGTGAAAATGGCATGTTCCACCCAAGCTTTACTATCCCCTCACCCCAGTAGCCGCACTTGTCCACGTATTTGACATATTGTCGCTTGAGTTATACTATATACAAAATGTCCGCTCCAGAAGCGGCGGCAGCCGCTGCGCTTCCGCCCACGCCCACCGATGAACATTGGCGTGGCATTGTCCGTGAGACAATCCGCGACTATTTAGGGCCGGATTTCGACCCTGCGGATCCGCCGTGCGTTATAGCCGCTGCCCGCCGCCACGGTTTTACTGGCGAACTCGATACCGAAGCCACCTATAAGTCGCAGCGCTATGCGGCCATTGGCGCGCTCAGCTGGAAAATGACCGGCGACCACCTTATAACCGGTTTTGGCATCGATGCTGAATTCCAAAACATCGACCCAGGCACCATGGACAGCATCGATGCCGATGTAGCTGACGCATTCCTCAAAGCACTTAAGGCTACTACCGAGGATCCGGACAGCCGGGGCGCACACCTGGCCAACCGGATCCGCAGCGTTGATGCTGCGGGTGGCACCCCGCTGATTTTTATTGGGGCCGGTGGCACTGCCGTCAGCGAAATCAAAAACTTCAACACCTTTGTGCCACGGGCCATTAACACTAATCCGGCAACCCGCCGCATACCCGAGGCTGGCCGTGTTGCCCTGGGGCATGTTTTCACTGCTGCATCATTAGGCCGTGCCGGCG
>DATIIE010000129.1:0-2968 GCA_035479955.1 Saccharimonadales bacterium (SeqCode) | reverse complement strand
CAGCTCGTTGCTTAAGGCGTCCTGGTTGACCGCGCTGAGGTGTGGGGAACCATTTACGGCAGTGATTGCCCGGTTTAGGGCGTCTAACCGGCGGGCAATTTCCGAGTCGCCAGCTGATTTAATGCGCGACAAACGGTTGCCTGCGGCTTCGCCTGCGGCTGCCTCAGTTTTTATGTTTATTTCGTTGGTTTTGTCGTTGATAACGGTGCCTGCTGTGCCGTCGTCACTTTCGCCAACAGCGACGGCGCCGGTGATACTGGTAAGGTCTTGCGCCAGGCTGGCGTCGTCAATGTCGGTTAATGGTGCACTGTCTGGCAGTTCATCGTCGGTGGCGTTATTGGGTATAGTGCTTGTTTTGGCAGTGTTGTTCGCAGTATATGAGGGCTTGTGCAGGGCTATGTACAGCCCAACTCCAATGAGCGCTACAGCCACCAGGCCGCCTATGCCCAACAGTATTTGCTTGCGCAGGGGCATGCGGCCGTCGCCTAGCAGTTTTGGTTTTTTCCCGTTGGTTCCGTCCTCTAGGAGTGGCGGTGTTTCTGGCATAATAATAGTCCTGTTTGCAGATGTTAGTAATCTGCTTTTGTTTATGCGCCTCCCCGGCGAAAAAAGCAAGGCCTACAGTTGTGTTTTACCTCTGTTTGTGCTACTATAGGGGTAGTTGTTTCATGAATCCGTGTGTTAGAGGTAGTACGCTTTGGTTTCATATGACAACCAAGTTTACTAATTCCTAACATAAAGGATTTTCTCTTATGCCATATAATTCACGTACCGCTTCGCGCAAATTTGGCGCGCGTACTGCGTATCACACTAGTTCCGGCTCTGGCCGCTCTTCGCGTGGCCGCAGCAAAGGTCCCCGTAAGGACTACATCCACCCGTCACGCTTTGTAAAAGCTGCTGTGCCGGTAGAAGAAGTTATTTACGAAGTACAAAACCAGTTCCCAGATTTCGGCATGCACGCCACGCTGTTGGCTAACCTGGCCCGCAAGGGCTTTGTAACGCCGTCACCTATCCAGGACCAAGCTATTCCTCACGGCCTCGCTGGCCGCGATGTTATCGGCCTGGCCAACACTGGTACCGGTAAAACCGTTGCCTTTGCTGTGCCGGTGCTGCACCGCTTGCTGGAGCACGAAGGTTCACGCGCACTGATTATTGCGCCGACCCGCGAACTCGCCCAGCAAATTGAACAGGAAATGAGGACCGTCGGCCAAGGCAGCGGCCTGCAAGGCGCGCTGTTAATTGGCGGCGCCAACATGAACCCGCAGCTACGCGACTTGCGCGCTAAGCCGCAAATTGTCATTGGCACCCCAGGCCGTATTAAAGACCACCTGGAGCGCGGCTCGCTCGACCTGTCTGGCTTCGACGTTGTCGTTCTCGACGAAGTTGACCGCATGCTGGACATGGGCTTTGTAGAAGACGTAAGCGACATTTTGGGCAAGCTTTCCAGCGCCCGCCAGTCGTTCTTCTTCTCTGCCACGCTCGACCGCAAAGTGCGCGAGCTGATTGACTACTTCGCCCACGACCCGGTAACCGTATCTGTCACCACCGGCGGCACTGCCGACAGCGTCCACCAGGACATTGTCTGCTACGAAACTACCGACGACAAACTTACATTGCTGCACGACATCCTCAACAAACCAGAGGTAAGCAAGGCGATCATTTTTGAAGAGACCCAGCGTTCTGTAGAACGTTTGAGCCGTGAGCTGAAGAGCCGCGGGTTTGACGCTGACGACATCCACGGCGGCAAAACGCAGGCCCAGCGCCAGCGCGCCCTGGACCGCTTCAAGAAAGACCAAGTTAAGGTGTTAGTTGCTACTGACGTTGCCGCCCGCGGCATTGACGTGAAAGACATTTCACACGTTATCAACTACTCGACACCGCAAACGTACGACACTTACATCCACCGCATCGGCCGCGCCGGCCGTGCAGGCAGCATTGGCCACGCACTGACGTTCGTGACCGACCGCAACTAGTCTGTTGTAACGGTATTAAAAAAGCGCTCCAGTGGGGCGCTTTTTTATTGAAGTGCCCTTGCCATTGTCTGGCGGTGGCCTTCACTGCACAGAGATTTTTAGTTCGCGCTGCAGGATACTGCACGTATCCTTTCTCGCGAGCCTAAAAATCTCCCGCCACCCGCCTCTTTTGGCAGGGTCTTCATCTAGTGATGGCCGTTATGGAACTCATGCACCACCGCATGGCCTTTGCCGCGCGAAATGAGCCAACGGTTAAGCGGAAATGCCACGGCAAACGCTACCGCTAGGGAAATGAGCAAGCTCCACCAGAACAAAAATGTGCTGAGGCCGGCGTGGATGGCGCCAGGCACAGCTAGCACAAAGGCGTTGTCGGTGAGTTCCATGGCGGCAATAGACGCGGTGTCGGCAGCTAATGCCAGGCCAAAGGCGCGGCGCCAGCTGAGGCCTGCTTTGCGTAGCGGCAGCATGCTCAGCGTGTACCCAAACGCGAACGCCAAAATAATAGAGACCGCAACACTTGGCGCTGCGGCCACAGAAAAAGCCGTCGTCACCACCATGCCAACGACCTCCCCAATTGCACAGCCGGTAAGGCAGTGCAGGGTAGCGCTGGCAGCGGTTTTGGTGAGCGACGGCTGCATATCCTCTAGTTTAGTAGCCGAGTGCTTCTTTGGCTAGGATGATGTGGATGCGGTCTGGGTTCACTTCTTTATTTATGATGGCCAGCTTGCTGAGGTTGGTGTGCATGCCATAGGCTTCTTGGGCGCGGACGTCTTCCAGGGGAACAACGTGTTCGTCAATGCGCTGCAGGGCATCTTCCAAGTTCTTGGTAATTTTTTGCGCGCCAATTACGAAAATTACGTGGCCTGCACCGTACAGGTGGGCTGGCAGCTGGCTGCCGGTGTTGGAGGCAATAATTATGCGGCCGTCTTCAGTGATGGCTGCGACGCTGCCCACAGAGTAGTCGGGTGCTGCGCCAAGTTTACGCTGCTCGCCTT
>DATIIE010000128.1:0-2032 GCA_035479955.1 Saccharimonadales bacterium (SeqCode) | reverse complement strand
GTTTTATCGTCAAAAAGTGACTTTTACCGCTGAAGTAGTACGATCAAGTATGTATAAGCGTCCAGAATTTGTGGTACGAGATATGTCACTCAGCCAGCAGGAGTTGCAAGTAGATCCGTAAAATTTAAAGCGTAGTCAAATTTATGGCAAAACACAGGCCTCAGACTTAAAACTGGTGATATACTGAAGGTCATATGAAAGAAGAACCGAAAAAAGGCATTGCCCCAAAAAAGCGTGCCGACCAATATAACGACCCCACCCATAACTACATGCATTACTGGGAAGGGCGCGATTACGAAAACGACGCAGAGGAAATGGCCATTAAGCGCCTGCTGGCTGGAAAACACTTCCGCACCGCTGTTGACGTTGGCGGCGGCTTTGGCCGTTTGTGCCTGCTGCTGGAAAACTATGCCGACCATGTAACTCTGGCCGAACCCAGCAAGCAACAGCTCGACTTAGCTGAAGTCTTTTTGAAGGACCACCCTGAAGTGGACCGCACTCTGGTACAAGCCGACGACCTCAAGCTGAAGTCCGGCTCTATCGACCTGCTTACCATGATCCGCGTCATGCACCACCTGCCAGACCCCAGCAACGAGTTTGCTGAAATCGCCCGCGTGCTTAGCAAAGAAGGCTACGCCATTGTTGAGGTGGCCAACTACTCCCACGCCCGCAACCGTCTGAAGCACCTTATGAAGGGCAAGAAACTGCCAACCGAACCTGTCGACATCCGCACCGCCGCCCACAAGAAAAAAGACGAAATCCCGTTCGTAAACCACAACCCGCACACTGTTATCAAGCAGCTGGCGCACGCCGGCCTGAAAGTTGACCGCATCCTGTCGGTATCAAACCTGCGCAGCCAGGGCCTGAAGAAAATCATGCCCAAAAGTGTTATGCTCGCCATTGAAGGCATTTTGCAGCCTACGCTGGCCAGCAGCTTCTTTGGCCCCAGTGTATTTTTCCTTGTCCGCAAAGCATAGCCACCGCCCGCAGCCGCATTTTTAATATGGATTGTGCCACTTCCCGGCAGCCTTAGGTATACTGGGTGTCATGACTTTGGACGAATCACAGCCGCTCACCGCACTGAAAGGTGTTGGCGACGCGTTGGCGCAAAAGTTCGCCGGCCAGGGAGTGCGCACTATAGGCGACTTGCTGCAATATTTTCCGCGCCGCTACGAAGATTATTCGGTTATAACGCCCATCAAAGGGATGCATCCCGGCGCCGTAACTATCGAAGCCGAAATCAAACAAGCCATGGGGCGTTACGTGCGCCGCGGCATGCACATTACCGAAGCTGTGGCATCCGACGACACCGACAGTGTGCGCCTGGTGTGGTTTAACCAGCCATACCGCGCCGCAGCGCTCAAGCCGGGCCACAAATACTTTATTTCCGGCCAGTACGAACTAAGCCGTCAACGCTTCGCCATCCTCAACCCCAGCGCCGAGCTGGTTAGCGATTTCCCAGTAAACACTGCGCGCATCATTCCTGTGTACCGCGAAACCAAAGGGCTCACCAGCAAACAGATACGCAAGGCAGTGCAGGGCGCATTGCCAGCGCTGCGCTTCCAGCAAGAAACGCTTCCCGCCTGGCTAGTAAAGGAAGAAAAGCTTATCCCGCACGCCCAGGCCGTAGAGGCAGTGCACTTTCCGTCTAGCGGCGAGATGTTGCAGGATGCCCGCCGCCGCCTCGGCTTTGAAGAAGTGTTCGTGCTTACGCTGGCGGCTCTGCTCAATAAATATGAGCTGCTGAAAGACATTGCCCTCAGCATCCCCTTTGACGAAGCGCTGGCTAAACAGTTTGTACTGCATTTGCCGTTTACGCTTACCGACGCCCAGCGCAAAGTGGTGTGGCATATTTACCAGGACATGCAGAAAACCCACCCCATGAACCGTTTAGTAGAGGGCGACGTTGGCTCTGGCAAAACCGTGGTTGCCGCAATGGCGGCGGTGATGGCTATGGCCGAAGGCTACCAGGTGGCGCTGATGGCGCCCACCGAACTGCTGGCCCGCCAGCACGCCGAAACAGTATACAAGC
>DATIIE010000127.1:0-22275 GCA_035479955.1 Saccharimonadales bacterium (SeqCode) | reverse complement strand
CGTTACCCAGCCTGCTAACGCCAGAAAGGCTGTTGAGCTAGTGGTTGACCCTAGCGTGGCCGAGCGGACAGTTAGTGCCCTAGGCAAAATTGTAGATGCGGGCGTCCCTGCCCGGGTTTGGTACGGTGAAGACGACAAAGTGTTTCCGCGTGCTGAGTACCAGGCCGCCCTAGAACCTGCAGGCCTTGACCCGCTACTGGAGCGGGTGTGGGCGCCCCACGTTGCCATGGGTACTCCCGAGGGCTATGAACAGGCGCTGGTTGTAACTGATTTCTTAAGCAACCCCAGCTTCGCTGCTTTCACACCAAAATATTAAAGCCGTATGACTGCAATATTGCGTACCACTTGTAGCCGCGGCACAGGCTGGCTAATGCTTGCAAAGTAGTCGCGCACGGCGCGTTCTACGCCGGGTAGCTCCGGCCGCTGGTAATCGTCTATAAGAAGCGTGGCGCCAGGCTGTAACCGTGGCCACACTAGCCGCAGTGAATCAAGGATGGAGTCGTAAAAGTCGCCGTCCAGGAAAGCGAAAGCAATCTGTTCGGGCACGTCCTGGGCAGTTAGTTGGTTGAACCACGCCTTGTGCACTACGGGCGCGTCCAGGTGTGCAGCCTGGAACTGGCGCAGAAATTCTTTTTTGCTGACCGACAGTTTCCCGGCCTGGAAGTCTGCACCGGCAGCGCTGGCGTCGGCCGGCATTTTTGGCGGCAAGCCCTCGAAGGAGTCGTAGACGTGGAATGGGCGTGTGGCGGACTGGCCCTGCCCGTCTAGCAAGCGCCGTATAAACAAGCTGGTGGTGCCAACGTAGCAGCCAAACTCAACAATGGCGCCGGGTGTGCCTGCGGCCAGAACGCGTTCCAGCTCGCGCCAAACCAATGCTACGTCATCTTTGGACACTTGGTCGGAAGCTAGTAGCAGCCCGCGAAACTGGTTCGCGGGCGTGTTGGCAACGCGGTGGAATTCGTAGGCGTCGGGATTGGGCTGGCTAGAGCTGGCGGTCATACCCCTAGTTTAGCGGGCGGAGAGCCACTCGTCTACGAGTTCGGCTACGTCGGCCAATTTGCTGTAACGCTCAAAACGCAGGTTAGGCTCTACCTCGGCAGCGCCCAGCACCAGGCGTGTTACCAGTGCATCGGTGTGGGCAACGGCGAGCACGGGCTTTTTTAGGCGGATGGCTTCGTTCATTTCGTAGCCGAGGCCAATGCTGGGTTCGTCGCAGATAGCAATCAGCGCGTCGCAGTCGCCAACGCAGTGGCCAATGTCCCAGTTGTATACGTCTTTGGAAGTGCCGTTTACTAAGCCTACGAAGTCGAACACTACATACCCCTTGGCGCGCAGCGCATTTTTTAGGTCTTCCACAGCGGTCTTGAACGCTTCAGGGGCGTGGGAAAGCGAACAGCCGACATATAATTGTTTTGCTGTTTGTGCCATTGAGGCATCCTCCCGTTAACTAATAGTTGCAGTATGCGCCCCTGGCGTGACCGGGTCTAGGGTAATGTACTCCCCTAGACGTATGTGGTACAACTAGGTACAACAGAATTATGCAGAACATAACCGTACACAAAGCACAAGGGGCGTTATTATATGCGCTGCGCCACGGCCGGGAGCTGCGCTTTAGCGAATTGGCCCGCAGCAGTAGCCTGGACGACGACGCATTTAAATTCCACCTGAAGCGCCTTATTGCACAGCGGTATATTACCAAAACCGCCACCGGCATATACATGCTGACGCCCGCCGGCAAAGAGCTCGCCAACAATTTGAACCAAACCGCCACCGGCGTACAAAAGCAGCCCAAATTGTCGGTATTAGTGGTGGTACCCCGCCCTGGCGTGCCCGCGCCCGGCCAGGAGCAAGAGTATTTGTTCCAGTGCCGGCTGCGTAGCCCGTACTACGGCTTTTGGAGCTGCATTGGCGGCCCAGTGCAATGGGGCGAGGACGCCGAAGCTGCGGCTGCGCGTGAGTTGCACAAGCAGTCCGGACTACGCGCCGCTTTTGCAGTACGGGCATTTTATCGTAAACGTGATTACACAGAGGACGGTTTGCTATTAGAGGACAAGCTGTTCACGGTGTTGGAAGCAAGCGATGTGCAGGGTGGCCTTATCCAGGAGTGGCATGGCGGCCGCCCCCAATGGATGACCACTATAGCATTTAAACAGCAGGAAAAGCATTTTAACTCTGCCTGCGAAGTAATTGATATGGTGCGCACCGGCAAAACATACGCGTCGGCAGAAGTCACCTATCGGTTGGAAGAGTACTAGCCGTTAGAAAATCTACTAGCGGACATGCGCTTCCGGCAGCTCGCCCCAGTCGCTTAAGTAGCGCGGCGAGCGGATTTGGTGCTTTGGCTGCCAGCTGGTGCCTAAATCTTCGGCGGCGTAGTAGATTTTGCCCTTGCCGTGCTTGGCGTTAATGCTGTCCAGGGCTCGCATGCGGGCGGTGCTTTTGTCGTGCGCGCCGGTGCTTACCAGGCCAAATACATCTGTTTGCAGGGCATTTTCGGGTATTAGGTCGTACAGGAAGACGCCCAGGCGATGGTAGCGCTGTTGCGGGTTGAAGGCTTTGCCAAGTTCATCTACCAGGAGCGAGGTGACCACGCCGGTGTCGCTGGTGGGCTGCGGCAGTACGAGTTCGCGTACCCAGCGCCGGTACCCAGGTTTGTGGCGGTTGGTGTTGGTAAAAAAGCCTATGCGGCGCGCCAGCAGTTTTTCGCGGCGCAGCTGGTAGCTGCCTCGGGCGGCCATGCTGGCAATGGCCGACTCCAGCACATGTGCTGCCTGTGTGTCTTCGCCAAAGGTACGCGAGCGCATAACGCTTTTGGCGCTGGCGTGTTCGCGCGTGAGGCCGTGGCAGGCAGTGCCGTTCAGCTCACTTACCAGTTGGCGGCCGTGGATGCCCATAAGGCTTTGGGCATATTGCGGCCGCAGCTGCGACAGTGCCCACGCCGTGCCCACTCCTTCTGCTTTTAGGCGCGGCGTTAGGCGCCAGCCAACGCCCCATACGTCGCCAATGGGTATGCTGTTGAGCGCGGCGTGCCGCTCCTCTTCACTTAAACCGAAAAAACTGAACACCCCGTTGTACTCCTCTTGGGTCTTGCCAATTTCACTGGCCAGCTTGGCGAGTGTTTTGCTGGGCGCAATGCCAATGCTTACCGGCACGCCAATATTTTTGAGGATACTTGCGCGCACTTCCCTGGCCCAGGCGGCGTAATCGTCCAGCGGCAAACTGGAAATATCCAGGAATGATTCGTCTACCGAGTAAATCTCGATGCGCGGCGTAACGGTGGCCAGCAAAGAGTTAATGCGCTTGGAAACGTCGCCGTAGATGCCGAAGTTAGCCGAAAAAGTGGTGACTTTCTCCCGCCGGAATGTTTCGCGCCATTTGAACGCCGGCGCGCCCATGGGGATGCCCAGCCGTTTGGATTCATTGCTGCGCGCCACCACGCAGCCGTCGTTGCTGGAGAGCACGACCACTGGCTTGCCTTCTAAGTCCGGGCGGAACAGGCGCTCGCAGCTGACAAAGAAATTATTGCAGTCTATTAAGGCGTATACGTCAGCCACGGGGCCCCTTGCCGCTGGCAGGTTTCCCCGGCGCCGTGTTGATTTTGCGGAATTCGTGGATGCTGGCTGTTACCACGCCCCAGCAGGAGGCGTTAGGCGGCATGCCCTTGTAGGTGGTTACGGCAAACTCGCCGCGGTCACTGTCCCACCACAGCACTACGTCGCTGCGCCTGGGGTCGAGCGCGCGGTCGACAATGGCAATGTCGCCGTCGAACACGCCCGCGTCTTCCCATTCGTTGCCGCGCACCCGGAACAAATACGTGCTGGCAGAGTGTTGCACCAGCAATTTGTGCAGATCCAGCCCGTGCAGGCTGCTGTCTGCGGCCGGGTTTGGAAAGCCGGTATGTATACTGACGCCGTCCGGCGTGTTTGCCTCATCCATGTTAATATTGTACGCTATCCGGTATAATCTGTTTCTTATGGCTGAATTTATCTCACCCGATCCCCTTGTAGTACTTGAACGGTTTGTAGCTGTGACTGGCGCGCAGCAGCTCAGCCCGGATAATTTTCCGGCTAGTGCGATAGTTACTTTTGCTATGCGCCCTGATGCCATTGACCATGTGGACATAACCATCCAGGATGGCTCCGGCAGGAATGGGCATGCGCCTATTGGGCACTACGACCCCGCAGCCGGCCGCTGGCGGTTCCCGAGTGAATATGTGGAGCCGCACGAACGTGAAGGGTTTACCAGGCACGCAGAGCTGCTCTACCCCTTTGTGAGCAAGAACCTCACGCCGAAGATACTGGATCAGGGCGCAACGGTTGTAGATGCGCAGCATAGCCTTACCCGCAGCGCCCGCCAGGACATTGCCAGCGTGCTTGAGCCGCTTAACCCTCGGGAGTGGCTGGCGCGTGATGGTGTTGTTGACCAGCTACAGCACAACGGCCACGAGCGGGGAAAATTTATTGCCGCAGACGAGTTCACCATTATGTATGCGACCCTCAATAGGGCAAGGGGTGAGCTTACCCATACAGAGCACGTTGGCGTTAATGATTCCATAACCCATACCCATCCAGTTGTGGTGCCAAGCGGCATATTGTCTTTGTCATATGCAGGTGTAAAGGTAGAGGCCGACGCTGGCCCTGGCTATACCGTGCGCTCAACCCGTGGTTTGTGCCTGGCTTCTATCGACCCTTCCACACCGGAGGGATGGGCCCCGAACCTTGACGCTATTACGCTAGAAGAGTGGGAGGTAGTAAAGAACCTGCCGCACATAATTAAAGGGTATGCCGCAGCCAACAGGAAATTTTCGCCGGCACACTGTGCCCGGGTGCGCAAGATTGGGCTCGTGTCGTGAGTGGTAAAAAAGGCGGCCGCCCCGGCCAGAGCGTATCGCCTGTCACCTGGAGGCAGCTAGCCGAACGCTACGCCCGCACTACTGGCGACCCGCAGGCTGCCCATGTTGAAGACATGAAGTACCAGCTTGCTATAGGCGGCCAGTGTTTAGATGAAGTGGCCCTGGCGCGCACAGTCCGTGGTTTTCCGGTAAAGCGCCTGCCTATTGGCCAATACGACCCGGCGCGGGGAAAATGGCTATTCCCTTCGGAGTATGTAAAGTCTAACGAGACACCCATGCTGGAGCGCGCGATTAAAAAAGAATCAGTAGACGTGCTGCGTAACATTGGCGCTGCCGCTGTAGAGGGCGGCCACCCTATGGTTGACGTGTACCACCCATTTACGGCAAAAATCCGGAAAGAACTTGCGGCCATAATGCGCCCGCTCACCGCCTCTGGTTTTCTTATGCGGCCTGGGGTACGTGACGGCCTGCGGGCCGACCCGCCTTCTACTATATTAGGCATGGATAACTACACGACTGTCTACCCTCTCATGGCAACCCGCGCCGAAACGCATATTGATGTTGAAGTTGGCGCAGACGAGATTATTACCGAACCATCTATTTCCGGGCAATCCGCCGGTATACTTGTGCTGCATGCGTCTGGCGTAAAGGTGAACCAGCCGGAGGGTGACCCGCGCCACACCTACCGTGACAACCGCGCGGTTATTCTGGCCGAACGCGACCCAGCGACCCAGGTTTTGGTGCCAAATGAAGAGATAGTTACGCCCGGCGACATGGAAGTGCTTAGCGCCGTGCATGAGCGCCTCTTTGCTGCGCGCGAGGAAAACCCTAACTTTTCATTGCTGTTTTGTTCGGTAGTGTACGGCGACGAGTACGCCAACGCGTCTATACAAAAAATATAGCTATTTAATAGTGCCCAAGAAGTCCACGAGTTCGCGTGGGGTAATTTCGGCTTTTACCAGATAGGCGTCGGCCTGCTTTTCAATGTCGGTGCGTACTTCTTCGCGTTGTTCCAGGTTGGTGGTGATTACAATTTTGCTTTTCAGGTGCGCGGCGCCTGGTGCGCGCAGTTGGCGCAGCACCTCGATGCCGGTAATTGTCGGCACCATAAGGTCCAGCAAAATAATGTCGAACTGGTTGGTTTGGGCCAGCTTCATGCCGCGGGCGCCGTCTACTTCGACGGTTACATCGTAGCCGGCGCGGGTTAAGGCGCGGACATACAGCTCGCTAATAAAATGTTCGTCTTCAACAATAAGGACTTTACGCTGCGGATGTTCGGTGGTGTTGCTTTGTGGTTCCATAATTACCTGCTGTATAAGGAGTGGTTTTTAATCCAGCCGTGGGCACCACGGGTGATGTCGTTATTATCCCCGTTTTTCTTTTCATCGGCAAGTTTAGCGTAAGGGACGATAGTGAACCCAAAGGTGCTGCCCTCTCCTTCCTTGCTGCGCACCCAGATGCGGCCGCCGTGCGCGTCGATAATTGCCTTGCTGAGGTACAGCCCCAGGCCAGTGCCGCCAACTTGGGCGCGCGAGCGGTGCGAGCGGTAATATTTGTCGAACAAATTGCCTAGTACGCTCTGTGGGATGCCAGCGCCGTAATCCTGCACCGTGGTTTCCACCAGGCCTTCTTTGTTCAGGATGCTTTTTATGACGATTTTTTTGCCGCCGCCGCTGTACTTAATAGCGTTGTCTAACAGGTTGCTGAGCACCTCGTGCACGCTGATGCGGTCAACACCCACTGTTGGCAGGTTCTTGGCGACCATGGCCTCAATGGTAATACCCTGGATTTTGGCGCGCAGCGAAAAGTCGCTGGTAACGCCCTTTACTATTTCCGGCCACTGTTCTTCGTTTAGCTTCAGGGTGAGCTGGTCGTTCTCCACGCGTGCCACGTTCAGGATGTTGTTAATGAACGCTGTCAGGCCTTCGGCGGCAATGTTCATTTTGTGCAGGTAGTCGGTAAGTTCAGGGTTGAGCTTGCCGTCCAGGTCTTCTTCAAAGGCGTCAATGTAGCCGCGTAGCAACGTAACTGGCACGCGCAGCTCGTGCACTGCCATGGCAATGAAGCCCAGGCCTTGGTCGTCCTGGCTGTAATCTTTGGTGCGGTCGAAGAAGACGAGCATGCTTTCAAAACCTTCGGGGTTTTCGGCGTTGAAGTAGGTTATGAGGTCGAACTGGCGGTTGCCAGCGCCGTCACCTGGCAGCCGCAGCCGTACGCGTTCCCAGGTTTTGGTTTCCACGGCTGCTGTTTTTTTGGCTTCATCCAGCCACTTGTCGAAGGTTTCGTTGGTAGTAAAAGATAGGTCTACCACTGAGTACAAATTTTGCCCAATCAGCTCGGTGCTGGTACGCCCAATGTAATCGCACATGGCGTGGTTAGCGAACACCACGCTGCGGTTTTTGTCGAGCACCAGCATGGGCAGCGGCAAGGAGTTAGCCACAAAGTCGGTTGATAAGTCCCGCGGTTTCATGGCCTGCGTTTTTTCTATGCTGTCTACAACGCTCGCCAATTGGTATACGTGGCTTACCAGGTTAGTTACCAGGTCGTGGCCAATGGTGCGCTTTTTGAGGTCTGGTGCGGGCACATTGGCGGTGTCCGGTGCAATGTGTAAAATTGCCTGCCAGATAAGTTTGGTGGGCTGTGCCAGGTATTTAGCGCTTAGCCATGGCAGCAGTGTCAGGCTCAGAACAGTCACTAAGGCCATGCTGGCAAACAGCCGCTCAGGGCTGGCGCCTATCACCTTCTCCATGACCCACCAGTCGGCAAACAATACAATGTTGTTTACCAGCAGCACGCCAAGCACCCGGATGCGTAACTGGGAGACGAAGCGTTGCAGGTTGTCCATGTTATTTGTAGCTTACGTAACTCGTATCGCCAACAGCGGTGATCCACGTTTGGCCGGGGTTAAGCCCAATTGGCTTGCCACTCAAGTTGGTAAAGGTGAAGTTTTCAGCGTTTGCGGCTTTTTTCCAGGTGCCTTCGGTTACCTTGCCATCCTGGAAGATGTAAGCGTGGCCGGTGCCAATGGTGCCATAGGCAGTGTGCGTGTCGTCGTGGGCAATGCCCTGCGACATAGTAAGTGCTATAACAACCTTTGGCTCAATTTGCGTTTGGCTGCCGTTGGCGTCTACCTGCATGTGGGGGCCGCCGCCCTGGCTGCGCTTGTAGGCGTTCTTTTCAGCGTCGTAGTCGTAGTGTGAGTTGTACAGGCTGCCAGAGATTTTTACGTCAATGCTGGTGGCTTCCGGTGTTTTGGCGCGTTCCTCGCCCTTGCGCAGCAGGCTGCTGAATTTGGCGGCGCCGTAGCCCCTTTTGGCTTCGAGGTCGTTGAGCTGGCTCATGCTGGTGTACACGTTGTGTGGTGCATCGCGGCTGCTGATGCGCTGGAAGTAGCTGCCGTTGGCGAATTGGTCGAGGTCTTTTACTTTCCAGTCTTTCATGTCCTGGAGGGCTTCACCGCTGCCGCCAACGTGCGCAATAGCGGCGTCAAAGGCCATGCCCCACTGGATGTAGTACGGGCGCACCGAGCGCACCGGCCCAATGTAGCCGGGCGTGGTGTCCTGGAACAGTGCTTCGAAACGGGTAATGCCGCCTTCGGCAACGGCCTCAAATACCACATTGGCTTGGTCTAAGCCGGACTGCGGGCGGGCGCTGGCGCTGTTTTCGATCATAACTGCGGTAACCGGGCGCTGGTTAACGGTTGGGTCAACCTGTAAGCCGGAAAGGTTCGAAGCTACGGTAGTGGGCGCAGGCACAACTGCCTTTTTCTTCTTCACAACTGTGGACACAACCGGCTTGTCATTTTTAATGAACAAGAAATATACTCCGGCACCAATGCCACCGAGTACTAAAATCAGCAGCAGAATAATAGCGACCCACTGTTTTTTGGTGCGGGTTTTCAGCCATTGTTTGAACGAGCGGCGCGGCGGTTTGTGGTTTGCCTTCAGTGTTTCGTTATAGGGGTTGTCGCTTGTGTCGTCGTTCATTTCTGCTCCTACTTCAGCGATTTGTTGGTCGCGGCTGGCGACTTCCTGCGGCGTGTGGAAGCCGGGTTTTGTAAATATCCGCGGGTTGTACTGCGGCATGGGGCGGCTCGTGGGTTCCGGGGCGCGCCTGGGACGAGGGTTCATGTCGTCGATCATGCCTTCTATTGTATCAGCTTATGCTTAATTTGTAGGTTTTTTGCAGGTGTTAGGAATGCGCTAGAGTGCGGCCAGCATGGCGTCGATGCGGCGCAGGCTGGTTTCTTTGCCTAGTACGTGCAGTGTGTCGGCCAAGCCGGGGCTTGCTGGCGCCTGGGTAGTGGCGATGCGGATGATACTAAACAGCACTGCCGGCTTTTGGCCAGTAGTTTCCAGCAAACTGTTGAGGCGGCTGGTGAGGTCATCGGTGCTAAAATCGCTGTCAGCAATAGTTGCTTTGGCCTGTTCAAGCAAACTTTTAATTTCGGATGGTTCCAGCTTTTTGAGCTGTTTGTGGGTTTGCCATAATTCTGGGTTTACCGGCAGGTCGGTAAAGAAAAATTGGGTTAGCTGCGGCAGTTCGCCAAAGTATTTCAGGCGTTCCTGTACCAGGCTGAGCACCTGTTTTTTGTAGTCGTCGCTGCTCTGCTCTGCTTCTTCTTGCCAGAAATCTTTAGTGTGTTCGTACAGGTCGCCAAGGGGCATCTCACGAATGCGTACGCCGTTCATCCACAGTAAACGTTGCTCGTCGAACTTAGCGCCGCTTTTTTGTACGCGGCCAAGGCTGAATTTTTCGATGAGCTCTTCCCTGCTAAAAATTTCCTGTTCAGTGCCGTCGTTCCACCCTAAGGTTGCGATAAAACTAATGAGTGTCTCTGGCAAAAAGCCGTCGCGGAGGTAATCTAATACGTCTTTTGCCCCGTCGCGCTTGGATAATTTCTTTTTGCCGTCCGGCCCCAGGATGTGCGGCATGGTGGCAATCAGCGGCCGTTCAATTTCCAGGGCTTCGTACAGGTTGAGGTAATTGGGCTGGCTGGCGATGAACTCCTGGCCGCGGATGATGTGCGTAATTTCCATTTCGTAATCGTCTACCACGTGGGCGAAGTTGTAGGTTGGGTAGCCGTCTGATTTTATGAGCACAAAGTCGTCGATAACTTCCGGGCCGCTGTGCAGGTCGCCCATAACCTCGTCGTGCCACTGGTAGGGCTTGGGGTCAGACTTGAAGCGCAGCGGTTTTGTGCCGTCCCAAGCGGGCGGGTTTTCGGGGCGGTGGTTGCGGAATAAGAATGGCTGCTTTTTGGTGCGCGCTTCCTGGCGGAAGGCCTCGACTTCCTCTGGCGTGTAGGGGTCGGCGTAAGCGCGGCCGGCGGCTACGAGCTTCTCTGCCCATGTTTGGTAGTGGGTTAAGCGTTCGCTTTGGGTGTATGGGCCGAGGGGGCCACCAATGTCCGGGCCTTCGTCGTACGTGAGGCCCAGCGATTTCAAGCTGAGGATGAGGTGCTCGCGCGCGCCCGCTACTTCGCGTTTTTTGTCGGTGTCTTCAAAGCGCAGTATAAATTTGCCGCCGGCTTGCCGGGCAACGAGCCAGGCGAACAGCGCGGTGCGGATGCCGCCAACATGAAGGTAGCCGGTGGGGCTGGGTGCGAATCGGGTGCGTACGGGCTTGTTTTCCATGCCTGAAGTATACCGGTAAACAGGGGCGGCAGCAAATCGTGTGCGCAGAAAACCATGCGCCCACTCAGGCACCTCGGAAGCGCGAACTATGCTATTCAAGCATAGTTCGTGACCCGCAAGTGCCGTGTGGGCGTGTGGCTTTCTGCGCCCCTACACTTACGGTTTGACGATAAAGCTGGCCAGCAGCGGCGTGTGGTCCGAGGGTGCACGGTCGAGGACGCGAAAATCGCGCAGCAGCAGCTTGCCACATTTCGTCCAGAAAATATTGTCGTAGTTGGCTTGGATAATGGGGATCTTCCCTGCCAGCCGCCACGTGGGGTGCAGCAGTGTACCGGTGGCGCGGTCGTAGATAGAGCGGGCGCCCCACAGCCGGTGCATAAATTTAAACTGGTTGAAGTCGCCGCCAATTATCGTGGCGCTTTGCAGCTCGGGCACGCGCACCACAGCCCGGAATGCGCGGTGATGCTGGATGTGCATAGCCCAGTTATATGGCACCAGATGCGCCAGGTAATTTACCACGATGTTTACTGGCACGCCGGCGTGCAGCAGCCGGGCGCGGATAAGTTTAATAGTGTTACCCGGGTGGCCGCGGCGGGCACCGTATTTGTCGGGGCCAAGCTCGTGCACGGTGAGTTCCAGCGGGTCAATGCGGCTGGCAAATGCCGAACCGCTAAAATGCCCGTTACTTTCAGGGCTAAACGGCGCAAAAAATGTGCGGTACCCCTGCTCTTCCAGGTGCTTCAGTAGCGGCGGTTGCTGGTTGCCGTTGTGGCTGAGGACTTCGTTTAACCCGAATACATCGGGTTTGTACTTGGCAATGAACTCGTCAAACCGGCCGTATAATTTTTGTAACTTTGCGTTTGTAACCTGGCTTTCCACCCAGACGTTCCAAAAAATTGCCGAAAACGGCGAAGATGGGTCGGGAAGCGGCGCGGACATGCCTTTAGTATGAAGCGCCAGGGCTATATCTGGCAAGCCCCTTATGTAAGGACCGCGCGGGCTACATGCTACTAGCGATAGCGGCCAGTTCATCGGCGCTGAGCGATGCAGTGCCGGTAATGTCGTAGCGTACATTGCCGGTGACCCAGGAGGCATTGCTGCCGTCGTATACGTAAATGGTGCGTCCGCCGCGTTCGATAGTGCGGTGCGGGCCGCTGAGTGCTAAGGTGTTATCCAATAATGCCTGGCTGTCCCAGTTGGAAGATTGCTGGGTAATTTGGTAGCTGCTGTCGCCGGAAACGTAGTTCATGGTAACTGTGCCGCCGGCGTGGTGTACACCGCCGCGCAAGGCATAGCCGGTGGGTGCATAGTTTGGCATGCTGGCGTGGAAGCCGGCCTCTACTGAAGCGATGTGCATTTGGATGTTGGGCATGTTGGTGTAAGCTACAAAACCGCCCAGTACAAACAGCACGGCAACGCCGGCCGCAATGTTAATGAAGCGGTGGCGGCGGCGCATGTGCGGGTGGTGCAGTGGCTGCTCGTGGCTGCGGGCGTGCTTGATGGCGTTTTCAAAAATGTCGCCGTGGCGGGCCGGGGCTTCCTGGTGCGGTGCGGCTATGGGCAATGGGTGGTTTTTTACCGGTATAACCGGCAATGGCCCAATGTGCTGCACGGTGTGTTTTACAGGGGTGGTTCCGTAGTGGGCAACATTGAAGCGTTGGATGTTTGCGTTACGGGTAGCTAGTTTGGCGCGCTCTGCCCGGGTAGGGTCAACAGACGCCACAGAGCGCTTGCGCAGTAGTGACGACGCTGGGGCGGCTGCAATTTCCGCCGGAGACTGGGGTTTGATGGCCGGCTTCATGCGCACGTCAGGCTTGTGTACAACGCTGCGTTTTAAGGTTTTGGAGTGCTGCATTTCGTGGCGGGCGGCTGGTTTGGCGTGCTCGTGCGGACGCAATTGGGCATGTCCGGCGTGGTGCTGTGCGGCGGTAGGTACTATTTTTTTAACCACTGGTTTGGCCGGCAGTGCGTGCATTTCAGCGGCGGAACGTGGCTTGGGCCGTGGTGACGGCATGGGTTTTATTTCGGCAGTAAGTGGTTTGGCGGCAGTAACCGGCTTAAGGGGTGCAACTGCGCGCGACGGCGTAATTGCTTTGGGTGAACGCACAGTTTTTACAGGTGTGTGCTTGGCCGGGGCGGCGTGCTTTACTGGCGTAGGTGCAACCGCACTTTTTGCTTTTACGCCGCCAGCCTGGGGCTTACGGAAAAAACCATCTACTACCCTGCCCGGAGCTGGTGTGCCGGCATGCTTTGCAGCCAGGTGCGACACTGCGCTTGCAGTGCTCGGCCCCAGTAGGTCGCCGGTAATGGCGTCATAGCGCTTCCCGTTTAGTTCAATAACGTTTTGACTCACCTGTTTTGTTACCCTCGTCGCTACGTAGCGTCTATTACACTTATCTTACCGCGCACTAAGCGCTTATGGCAAGCCGGGATTTACTTGATTATTGAAGGTGGTTATGCTATAATATTACTCCTTAGGTTATGGATGAATCATATAGATTACTGCCAGCTGAAATGCGCCCTGTGCGGGGTGCTGAGCTCGATGCTGCCGCCTTGCTGGTAGAGGTTACAGTGGAAGCGGCCGGTAATGCTGAGATCGCCCCGCCTACTACTGGCGACGGCGCCACCTGGCAATACGGCGGCGAAACCATTACATTCTCAAGCGACGGTAGCACCCCGATGGCCGCCCAGCATATCACCCCTATAAATGAAGTGGGTACGGAATTTGCGGTTATTGACGAGCGCGGCGATGCATCTCCGGTACAGTTTAGCGCTGACGGCTCCATGGGCGGCGAGCGTGTTGACGCCTTCCGCCGTGAGCAGGCAGGCATTTTTGCTGGTACGATTGTTGGCTCCCACGAGTTACTGGTCGCCAAGCCATATGTGAGCGAAAATGAAGCTGACGGCGACGTAGTGCTGCAAGCCAGCGTAACGCTAACCAGCAGCGGCGATGGTGTTGAGCCGTCCACAGCAGTAGACTTGCGGTTTGGCCGCAGCACCCCGAAAGTACGCAACCAGCATGGTGACACAACCGTGTGGCAAACGCACCGTGTGGAATACTCCCCTGAAGGCGATAGCGTTACCGTTGGTTCGGCCCTGGCCGCCGAAACATGGGTGGAAGACGCCCGCAGCTACGACCCGGCTACCGGGCAAGTTGACGCAAACCTGGTGTACGACCCCCTGCCCGAACAAACCGCTGCCAGCATGCAGCACCGCTACCGCCCGCAAACTCCCCTGGATGAGGCGCCTACAATCAGCACCTGGCAGCAGCTTGTTGCCCAACCGCTGAGCCCGCACGAAGTGCTCGCCGCTTCAGCTGCATAACGCTGCATAAAAGCCTATCTATATATACTTGTTGCATTGCAACCGGTGTGGTGGCATATAATAGGTACAGCATATGGATTTCTTTGATCCCCAGAAACAAAAAAGGCATGCGATACGGCTTGGCGTCGGATACGCGCTTATTGCCCTGGCCCTGGCCCTGGCTACTACTATTTTGCTGTACCAGGCATATGGTTTCGGTATTGACCGCAGCGGCAAGGTTATCCAAAATGGCCTTGTCTTTCTTTCATCCCGGCCCAAGGGTGCGGCAATTTATGTAAACAACAAGCAGTACAAGTCTGACACTAACACCCGCATGGTGCTGCCTGGCGGCCAGTACACTTTGCGTATTGAGCGCAATGGCTACCGCAGCTGGCAGCGCGCACTTACCGTGGAAGGCGGCAGTGTTGAGCGCTTTGATTACCCGCTGCTCCTCCCGGCAAAACTCGCCACCACAACCACCAAGCAATATAGCGCCGCGCCCACCATTGCCACGCAAAGCGACGACCGCCGCTGGCTGCTGGTGGGCCTGAATAACGCTGATACCTTCGACTTATTCGACCTGCGCCCGGCCAAGCCTGACGCCCCCCAAACAATTAGCCTGCCCGACGACGTCTTGAGTGCTGGCAGCACCACTGGCTGGCAGCTAGCCCAATGGGCGGACGACAACCGCCATGTGCTGCTAAAACGTACCTACCAAAAAGACGCGGCCGACCCCAAAACCGAATACATATTGATAGACCGCGAGGACCCTACCCAAAGTAAGAACCTCACCCAGGTGCTTGGCTTTGCGCCAACCGATATTGAGCTCCGTAAGGGTGACTTTAATGATTACTACGCCTATGACCAAGCCAATGGCACGGTGTTCCGCGCCACGCTTAAGAAGCCCACGCCGCAGCTCTATCTTGAGCACGTGGTTGCCTTTACGTCGGACCAAAATACGGTGCTGTATGCCAGTACAGATGGTACGTCAGACGGCAAAGCAAACATCCGCCTGCGTCAGGACGATGACCCGGCTTATACGTTGCGCACGGTGCCAGCCGGCGGCATATATTTGCTCGACCTGGCGTTGTTTAACGGTGTGCAATACGTTGCCGCTGGCGTGCAAAGTGAAGATAAAGTGTTTGTATACCATGACCCGCTCGCAAGTTTGAAGGATAAAGAAATACAAGTTGCTACCCCTGTGCAAAGCCTGAAGGTTGCCTCACCAAATTATGTAGTGTTCTCGCAAAATGCCCGCTATGTTATGGCTGAGAACAACGACCGCTTTGCCGTGTACGACAGTGAAAACGACAAAAGCTACGCCTACCAAACCAAAACGCCGCTCGACGTTTCTGGCGGCCATGCCGACTGGATGGACGGCTACCATTTGCAACTGATTAGCGGTGGCAAGGTACGCATTTTTGACTTTGATGGCGCTAACAAGCAGACTCTGGTGCCTGCAAACACTGCTTACTTGCCGGTGTACGATACGAATTACCGCTCTATTTACACCTTCACTACGCAAAACATTCTTACTAGCACGGCTTTGCTGACCGCTGAAGACCAGTAGTATTTTTTTGGGTAGTTGGCGGTGGCCCTCGCTGCACACAGGATTTCAGTTCGTGATACAGAATGCTTAACGCATTCTTCCTCCCGAGCCTGAAATCCTGCCGCCACCTTGGTCGTAGATGGTGCTTCTGTGTGCAGCGGGGGCTACCGCCAAATGCCACCCCCCTCAACTATCCGACTTACCTAAGAATCTACCAGGGCGTAGCCCAATGCCAGAACCGGCCCCACAGCGACGGGCCGTTCGATGACAGCTCTTGCGGCTGGGCTGTTACAGTGGCTGCAGGGGCTGCAGCAGGGTTGGCAGTGGGGTCTGGGTCAATTTGCTCGCCCCATACAACCAGGCGGTGCAAACTGGTGCCCGGCGGGTCGCAGGTAATGAGCGTGGCTGTGGCTGTTTTGCCCTCCACTGGTTTGAGCACCCAAGTGTCAGTAGGCTGCACCACCTGCTTTTGGAATACGCGGTAGGTGTACAGTTTGCCATTGTAGCTCAGATAAAACAGGTCTCCGGGCACCATTTCATGCAGCAGTACGAACGCAAACTTATATTTGCCTTTGTTGAAAATGTTGTTGCTGGAGTGCCCAAAAACGCCGCATTCCCCTGTTGCCCCGGCACGCTGGTACTGGCGTAATGCGCCACGCCATCTTCCAGGTTGTCCTGGATATCTTCCTCTTTCACCGAGTTGCTGTACACCGTTGGCAGCTGCACATTTATCTTGGGGATGATAACTTCGGGGTTGGCGCTGGGTGCGGCACTGCCCTGGGTAAGGATGATGGGTGTGGCCTCGGCATGGCTGCTGGGTTGGATAAACGGCGCAATAATTACTTCGTTAAAGAAGCTGAACAGGAATACTAAAATTACCAGCGCGCCAAAACCCAGGCCAAACGCCAGCGACTGCAAGTGCTGTTTGGCTTTAATTTGGGCGCTGTTGCTGGCGCGTACCTGGTGCAGCAGCTGCTTGCGGATGGTGGCCGGGCTGCGGCGTTCTGACGCCTTGTGCACGGCAGGCGCACGTTCGTGTTCGGAAACAACCACGCCACCTGGCACGCCGCTGGCTTCAGCAAGCGGGTCGGCAATTGGCGGCAGCTGTGTCGAAATGGGCGCTACCCTGCGGTGCGGCAAGTTGTGGTGTACGGCAGGGTGGCGGGCAGGCGCTGCGGGCGGTACTGGTGCAGCAGGTGCAGGCTGCGGCGTGCCAGCGTGGGCTTTGAGCGGTGCGCTGCGGCTTTGCACCATACGCGTGTACGCCGACGGGCTGTGGCCGTTAGCAGCGTAGAACTCCTGCCACACTTCGCGCTTGTCGTCGTCGGGCAGTTTCATGTAGTAGGCGTGCCAGGCGGCCTGAATTTCAGACAATGATTTGCCGCTGGTGCTCAGCTCGTACATAAACTGTTGGTGCTTTGAGCGGGATGCCTGGCTGGGCTCAGCCTTTACTTCCTTCAGTTCCTGGCGGGCGTTGGGCTCGGCACCGTACAAGTCATCAATTTTGCGGCGGATAAGCTCTACGGCCGGATTGTCACCTGGTTGTATATGGCGTTCAGAGCGCGGCAGCACATAGCCCGCATCGTTGCGGTCATTGTTTTGGGGTTCGTCTGCAAATAATCCGTCCATGTATATATTTGGCTTATGCTCGCCTTATCCCCTCAAGTATAGTACAATCGGATGCTGTAAGCCTACCATCTTACGTAGTTAGGGTCACTCTTTTAGGGCGGGTGGCGGAATTGGTAGACGCGCTGGACTCAAAATCCTGTGAGCTTATACTCGTGAGGGTTCGATTCCCTCCTCGCCCACCAAGAAAAAAGGCCTTCGGTAAAACCGGGGCCTTTTTTCTTTGCTGGCATAGATTACTGGGCTGCGGGCGGTGCGGTTGGCGCTGTTGGTATGGGCGCGGCCGTTTCGGCTTGGCTGAATGCCGGGCTGGGGTCGAATGTAAGGTTTGTATTGAGCAGGCCGGATTCGGCGATGGCATGCCTGATTGGCCGTTCTGCTGCAGGCGGGATAGCCGTATTGACCACTTCTGCAATTGGCACTATGGGGCCTGGGGATTGTAAGCGCACTCTGCTGGCTGTTGTCAGGCTGTGAACGGCGGAGCTGGCTTCGGTGCTGAGCGCCGGGCCTCTGAGGCGTAGCGCTACCATGTTGGGCCGTTCTCCTGCTTTAGCGCCCATTATCGCTGTCTCCGCGCCTTCTGACGTTACTGTTTGGGTGTGGGTTGTGGGTTGGTCGACTCTGACGCGGTCTATTAGTTTGTCGTTTCTAATTAACGCGCGCAGGGAGCCGGATGTATTTGCCGCAGCAACGGTCGCCTTGCTTAAGATAGTGACACCGCCCTGCTGCTCTGCGGTTTGGGGCTTGGTGTGTACGCCGTTGTCGCGCAGGATTGAGGTAACTCTTGCGCGCAGGCCGTCCAAGGCTACAATAGCTGCTTCCTGCCCTTCTGCAAAGGGGCGGATGATTTCAGCGCGGGGCCCGGCTTCTACCGGGGCGATTGTTGTTTCAGCCGGTGCCGGTGCCTTTGCTGGCGCGACAGCTGCTTTTACTGCCGTCGCTGCGGGCCGCTTCATTGTTGCGGCCGCACGTTGGCGGGTTACAAATTCTACAGGCCCATCGCCAGTGTGCGTGGGTACGTGCAGGCCGGCGGCATTGGCGTCGCGCATGGGTTGCCCGCGGCGCAGTTCTGCTGCGTTATACGACACCAGTGGCAAGTTTTTACCGCCCCTGGCGCCCAGCCCAACGGGCGTGTCAATGTGCATTTGCAGGGTTGTTCCGTCGCTGTGGCGCAGGTCGGGTTTATATATGTTAGGCTCTTGTGATCTGAATCTATATGGCATGTTCGCAATATGACACAAATTGCAGCTGTCCGTCAATATAGTGCTAATGTTACTACGAAATTACAGATGTAGTTAATGCTTCAAATGGTTTTGTTGGATTTTGCAGCCACCACACTGCGGCATTGCTGGCAGCAGCGATACGCCATATTTGGCGCGGCTCGGTTAAACGGGTGGTGCTTACCTGGCCGTGGGCCGCAACAAACAGCGTGTCCAGGTGTTTTACGATGATATATGGCTGGTACTGGCTGGTAAAGTCGTGCAGCCACTCAGTTAAGCGCAGCAGATCCATGCTAAACGTAATGGCTTGCGGTGATTTAGCGGCAGTGGCCAAACGCTGCAACTGGCTAAAACTGAGTACCAGCAGTGTGTCTTTACGCTGTAAAACGGTGTGCGGCGCAGAAGCTGCGTAATCAACGGCGTCCTTGGTAATGGTTACGGCACCGCTGAACTTGGCCAGGAATTTTTCCAGTAGGATGGCGGTTTCGCTGTTGCGGCCAAGGTCGCCGGCCAGCAGCACGGCGTCGGCCCAGTTGGCTGATAGCAGCAGTTCGTTCAGGGCCTTTTGGCTGAAGCTGCCGCTGGGCGTACTCGGGGCGTATTCGCCAGTCTCAAGTATCTGGCCGACAATTTTTTGTATGGCGCTGGGCAGTAGTACCCGTGCGCTGCCAATGCCGGCGCGCGTAGCCACAGCAAACGCTTCGGCTGGCGCGGCAAAGCCGTACAGGTTGCCGCCGACAACCAGCAGTTTACCGGCCTGCAAGCGGTTTTCGGGGCGGCTCCACTCAAGTTCAGGAAATAGCGGTTTGCCCGGTTCTTGGCGCAGCCAGTACTCCCGCTCCATTTATTTTCCCTCGAATTGGCGCATGATCACGCGCAGTACGGCTTCGCCCTCGTGTTCAACGCGGTGGTTGGAGATTGTCCAGGTTAGGCCCTGGCAATTGGGCAGCGCTTTGCTTAATTTATAGGCGGTAACGGGCGGGCAGTCCATGTCGTAACGGCCATGCACCAGCCACACTGGCATGGTTAGTTTGTGGGCGTTTTTCAGAATGTGTTCGTCGGGCATGAATGCGCCGTTACTTAGGTAGTGTGCAAACAAACGGGCGCTTGTTGGGTCAAATGTTTCGGGGTCGATGGGCTTTGGCCGGTCGTCCAGGCTCATAATACTGTATTCGGCCTGCTGGAGCGCCAGCGCGCTGTGGAACACCTGGTGGGCATCGCCCTGCAGGATATTTTTGTAGTGGTAGGCGCTGGGGTTGTTATGGTGCTCTTTTGGTGTGCGCTCCAGATATTCATCCCACGCTTCCGGATAATGCGTGGCAAAATGCCCTTTGTCGATCCAGTCAATTTCCCATTGGCTGCCGGTGAAAATGCTGCCTAGCACCAGTGCTTTTACATGCGTTGGGTGCGCAATTGCCGTAGCAAGCGCAACTGCCGCGCCCCACGAGCGCCCATAAAAAACAACGTCGGTAATATCCAGGTGTTTCAGGATTTTTTGCACGTCGCTTACCAGGTCTGGTGTGGTGTTGTTTTCCAGTGAGCCGTACGGCAGGCTTTTGCCGCAGCCGCGTTGGTCGTAGAAAATAACACGCTGTTTTTCCGGGTTGAAGCCATTCTTCATGGCGTCGTTTACCTTGCTGCCGGGGCCGCCGTGGAAATGGATAATTGGCGTTTTGGCACGCTTCAGCCCCCAGTCGTGGACATACAGGGTGTGGCCGTCGCCAACGTCCAGCATTAGTTCCTGGTTGGTAAATGCATCTGGTGTCATGCTAAAACTCCTCGCCTTCATTTAGGTATGTTACGTTGGATTCTACGATGTTGTCGTCTTTATCTAGTTTGTAGGTGGCCTTGAAGCGTTTGCTGGCAAGCGCATCGGGCAGCCAGTATTTGTCGTCGCCCCACATCTGGTCGTATGGAATTTCAGCCAGCGGGAACCACTGCGGCCGCATTTCTTCAGTTTCGTGCGGTTCGCCATCCCACTCGGTGGATATGTAGATGTGGGCATAGTGGTTAAAATCGGGTTCTTCTTTTAGGTAAAAGTCTATTTCGCCTACTTTTTGCAAGTTGCGTGGCGTTACGCCGATTTCTTCCTGGGATTCGCGCACAGCGGCTTGCAGCGGGGTTTCACCGTCTTCCATCTTGCCGCCTGCCCCGTTCCATTTGCCAGCGCCAAAGCCGCGTTTTTTCATGGCCAGCAGGATTTCATCGCTACGCCGCAGGAACACTAATGTTACGTGCTTCATTTGCTGCCCTTTGGCTTTTGGCGGTATTCGGTTTTGATCCGTTTGTAAGCTTCCTTGTTGTCTTGTTCTGGGTTGAACAACTCAACCGGGAATTTCTTTTTGGCCCGCTCAATCTTGTCGCGGTATACGGTGGCGACGTCGATATCTAAGGTATAGGCCAGGCCAAAACAGTAGGCCAGTACGTCGGCTAGCTCGTCGGCGATTTCCTGTTTGTTTTGCTCGCTGTAATCGCCCCATTGGAAGTGCTCTAACAGTTCCGCGGCTTCCACAATTATGGAGGTGGCCAGGTTGCGCGGCGTGTTGTGCTTGTCCCAGCCGCGCTCGCGGCGGAATTCCGCGGCAATATCTATTAGTTCCTGAACAGTAGTTTCGTTGTCTTTACGGCTCATGTCGCAAGCCTCCTATATGTCTAAAGTGACGCTGATTGGGCAGTGGTCGGAACCCATAACCGTGGCGTGGATTTCGGCGGCTTTTACGTGGCTTTTCAGCTTTTCGGAAACCAGGAAATAGTCAATGCGCCAGCCAACGTTGCGCGCGCGGGAGTTGGCAAAATGGCTCCACCAGGTGTAATGGCCGTTGCCCTGCTTGAACATACGCAGCGTGTCAACAAAGCCGTGGTCGAGGAAATTCTGGAAACCCTGGCGCTCTTCGGTGGTAAACCCTTTTTTGCCACGGTTGGGCTTGGGGTTGGCAAGGTCGTCCTCGGTGTGGGCAACGTTCAGGTCGCCGCAAAAAACCACTGGCTTGCTCTGTTCCAGCTCCTGGCAATACGCCAAAAAGGCCGGGTCCCAATGTTTTTCGCGCAGCGGGATGCGGCTGAGGTCGTCCTTGGCATTCGGCGTGTACACCGTTACCACGTAAAATTTTTCGAACTCAGCGGCAATAACGCGGCCCTCTTTGTTGGGGTCGCCGTAGGTGTCGCCGGTTACCTTATATTTGTCGACGATATGCTGGGGAAAGCCGTTAATAATGGCCAGCGGCTTAATTTTGCTGAAGATAGCCGTGCCGCTGTATCCCTTTTTTTCGGCGGAGTTCCAGTATTCTTCATACCCGTTCAGGTCGATAACCGCCTGCCCTTGCTCGGCCTTTGTTTCCTGCAGGCACAAAATATCGGGCTGTTCGGCGTCGATAAACGGTTTAAACAGTTCTTTACGTACCACAGCGCGTATGCCGTTCACGTTCCACGAATAGATCTTTACCATATCTGTATCCTAGCATAGTTGAAAAATCAAACCTTTTATGTTAAAATATTCACACTATGAACCCTAGCCCAAATGGTATGTTTGACCAATGTCCGCGCTTTATTGCCTGTAGCACGGCTACTATTGAGCACAGCGCTGCCCTTCGTGGGCATGAACGTATGATGGCTGCCGCTATGCCCGATTCACCGGCAGAGTTACTCGGCGAAGCGCCCGTTGTACCTGCCATCGAGGCGGGCCAGCTCGACGAACTGGCAGGGGCTGCTGACGTACTTGACTCGGCTACGCTGGTTACCATGGGCCAAGTGCTACCCGTGGGTAAACGTTGCGTAGGCTGTTGGGTCACTGGCCTTGAGACCGAGATTGTCCAGCGGCAGATCGCCTCTTTGCCCACAACTGGCGAACCGCCAATTTCTTAATTTTTAATTGGCATTTCCAGGAACGTCTGGTAACCTACCTGTGATGTATAAGCGCGTAGTGCTGAAGATATCTGGCGAACAGCTTTCCGGAAAGCACGCTTTTGGTATTGACCCAGACGTTGCGCACTATTTGGCCCAGGAGTGCCAAAAGGTTGTAGATGCTGGCTGCCAGCTGATTGTTATTGTTGGCGGCGGCAATATGGTGCGCGGCGCCGAGGTTGCCGGCAA
>DATIIE010000126.1:0-24387 GCA_035479955.1 Saccharimonadales bacterium (SeqCode) | reverse complement strand
GGAATCTCCAACTGAGTGAGATCTTTTTTCATGGGGCGTATTCTAGCACTTGTTCGTCGATAGTTGCGTATTGGTTTGCTAAATGGTGAACAATAGCTCGCTTTATTGCTCGTGCGGCCATGATACTGACTCGCCGTCATCTGGTTTTTGTTGGGGCGATTCGGAGGAGGGCTGTGCCTGCGCGCCGTCTTTTTCGCCGGGTGTGCTTGGTTCGTCTTCGGGGACCCATGGTTTTACTGGTGGTTTTGGTGGCTCTGCGGCCGGTTGGCCCTCGGGCTGTGTTGGCTCTTCGGGTTTAATCTCTTCTAAGCCGCTGTGTTCTTCGGCGTTCGGTTCCGGCTGCCACATGGCGTGCGGCGTTGCGGGCATTGCGTAGGGCAGGCCGCCAGCGGGTTCATCAGGCGCGGCCTGGGGTTGGGGCGACAGCAGTGGCATGGCAGGCATTTGGCCTGCGGCAGCTGCAGCGGCTGCGGCGGAAGTAGCCATCATTTGCGGCGTTTGCACTACTGGTGTTGCGGCAGTTTGCGCGGCAGCGGATTCGTCAAAATTAAAAGTGACAACCAACGGGTAATGGTCTGAAATGGCATTGGTCAGGTCTGTTTTTATGCAGTTTACCTCTGTTACAAACGGTACGAGGTCTGGAGTGACAAACATGTAGTCTACGCGCACCGGCACTTCGTGGGCTTGGTCGGTGTTGAAGTCGCTGGGCACGGTGGTGTCGAATTTGCCGAGCGCAGCGGCTACGTCTACAAAGCCGGCTTGCAACAGCTCGTCAATGACGCTAAATTCCAGCTGCTGGGCGCCAAATTTGCTGATGCCTTTGGATTGCAGCTGGGTGAGCAGGTCGGGCGGATAGTTGTCTTGGCGGCTTAGGCTGTTGAAATCGCCGGTGATAATAGTGGGCCGCCCCGGTTTTACTGCGGCAATAAGACGGGCCATTTCACGGGCGCGCGAGTCTTCTTTCCAGGGGTCAAGGTGCGCGTTGAAAATAGATATTTCTTTACCGCCAATTTTCAGCACCGTTTCAATGGCGCCATGCCAAAAAGCCTCGGCGTGCAGCTCGCGGCTCGAAATAGCGTTTTTACTGGCGGTTGCCAATTTGTATTCCGTGTTGCTGTTGCCGTAGGCGTAGCTGGTGAATAATACCTGGTCGGTAAAATCTTTAAGACGGGCAAAATCATTGTCTTGCCAGCCGTTAACTTCCTGTAAGCAAATGACGTCTAGCTCGGCTGTGCGCACAAATTCAACTAGGCGGTTCCTCGAGCCATTTGCGCCCTCGAACAGGTTATACGTAGCGATGCGTATGGCCATATGCATAACTTTACCATAAGATGCGCCATTGCGAGCACTGGCATAATGGGGTTTAATCGAAGTAATGAATATTGGCCGGATAGCAAAAAAGATAGATGCCATGCAGCAGCGCCGCACTCCTGTGGCGTTTGTGTACGCTGTGGTTAAAAAATACGGCGAAGATAACGGCGGATACCAGGCCGCGTTGCTTACGTACTACGGATTCTTGTCGCTGTTTCCCTTAATGCTAGTGCTGGTTACCGTGCTGCAGCTATGGTTCCACAACGACCCGGTGCTGCGAGCCGAGGTGAGCACCAGCATTGGGCACTTCTTCCCGTTGCTTGGTTCGCAGCTGCAGCACGAAATTCACGGCATGCGCAACGCCGGCATAGGCCTTATTTTAGGCCTGCTGGTAACAATTTACGGTGCCCGCGGTGCAGCCGACGCCTTCCGCTTTGCGCTGGACAACATGTGGCAGATCCCCAAAAACAAGCGCTTCGGCTTTCCCAAAAACATGCTGCACTCGCTGGCCATTCTGGCGGCCGGGTTTTTTGGGTTTGCGGCCACGGCCTTTGTTTCCAGCTTTACCGCGGCGCTGGGGCACGCCACATGGGTAAAGGTGCTGGCGAACATTCTCGGCTTCCTTATTCTGACGTTTGTGTTGGGCTACGCTTTCCGCATTGCCACTAGTGGGCGCATCCGTTACCGGTTTATGCTGCTTGGTGCGGGCATTGCGGCATGTATCATGCAGTTGCTGCTGAGCTTTGGCGGCATTCTTTTGTCGCACCAGTTGCAGCACCTCGACTCTGTATATGGCACATTTGCATTGGTGCTGGGCCTGCTGTTTTGGATGTACCTGCTGGCCCAGGTGGTGATTTACGCTGCCGAAGTTGACACCGTGCGCCACTTCCACCTGTGGCCGCGTTCGCTGAGCGGCCAGCTGCGCACCGACGCCGACAAACACGCCTACAAGCTCTACGCCCAAACCGAAAAGTACATCGAAAAAGAGCATATCGGCGTCCGTTTCCGGTAGGCCAGCCACCTTGCGGCGCTAAAGGGTAGATTCCTGGAGTCTTCCTGTATAATGCCAATCATGAGCAGTAACAACACAAATGTACTCATTGTTGGCGGCGGCTTCGGCGGCATTAAAGCAGCACTTGAGCTAAGCAAGAGTTCCCATGTAAACGTAACGTTAGTAAGCGACCACGGGCATTTCCGCTACTACCCGGCGCTGTACCACACCGCCACCGGCGGCCGGCGCACGGGCAGCCGCATTGCCATCAGCGAGCTGCTGGCCGGGCACCATGTGCAATTTGTGCGCGCCCGGGCCACTAAGCTCGACCGCGAAAAAAAAGAAATTATAACCGAAGACGGCCAGCACCTGGCATACGACGTGCTGGTTATGGCGCTGGGTAACGTCACCAACTACTTTGGCATTAAGGGTTTGCCGGAATATTCATACGGCATCAAAACCACCGAAGAAGCCGAGCGTTTCAAAAAGCACCTGCACGAGCAAATCGCCGCAGGCGGCCCAGACCAAAATTACGTTGTTGTTGGCGGCGGCCCCACCGGCATTGAGCTGGCAGGCGGCTTGCCGGAATACTTGAAGCGCATCATGAAAAACCACGGTGCCAAGACTGATGCACCACTCAACATTAAGCTGGTTGAGGCATTGCCCACGCTATTGCCGCGCTCGCCCAAAAAGATTTCCGAAGCTGTTACCAAGCGGCTGGAAGGCTTGGGCATTACCATCATGACCAACGCTGCCGTGAAGGAGCAAACCGCAGATTCACTTATTGTGGGCGACAGCTCAATCCCAACCACCACTGTTATTTGGACTGCTGGCGTTACCAACAACCCATTCTTCCAGGACAACGGCTTTAAAATGACCGACCGCCACAAAGTGGAAGTAAACGAGTTTATGCAGGCTGAAGAAAACATCTATGTGCTGGGCGATAACGCCAACACACCGTTCAGCGGCATGGCCCAAACCGCGTTGCACGACGGCGAAGTCGTGGCCGGAAATATCGCCCGCATCGCCGCAGGCAAGGCGCCGGTTGCCTACAAACCCAAAAAACCTATCTCTGTTATTCCGGTGGGGCGCAACTGGGCAGCGCTGGAGTGGGGCAGCATTACCACCTCCGGCCTTGTTGGCGGCTTTTTGCACTTGTTCGTAGACCTTATTGGGTTCCACGACTTACAGAACTGGCCCAAAGCTACCGGCCAATGGATGCGCAGCAAAAAAGAGGGCGACCAAGAAGTGTGCGCCCTGTGTGCCGACAAATAACCAGGCAGCCCCAAGAACAGTTTTAAAACAGCATCGCTAGGCCGTACAATAGATAGATATGGCTACCGAAACGTACAAGGCGGCGCTCGCCAACTTAAATGATGCCCAACGCACGGCTGTGCAAACCACCGACGGCCCAGTGTTGGTAATTGCTGGCCCAGGCACAGGTAAAACACAGTTGCTAACCACGCGCATTGCGCACATTTTGGCCACCACCGACACGCTGCCGCAAAACATCCTGTGTTTGACATTTACCGACTCAGCAGCCGCCAACATGCGTGAACGCCTGGGCGGCATGATTGGCCAGGCCGCCTACGATGTTACTATCAGCACCTATCACGCCTTTGGCTCGGACATCATCCGCCGCTTCCCGGATTACTTTACCGCCGACGCCAACCTGGAGCCCATCGACGAACTTGGTATCGACCGCGTGTTCCGCAGCATCATAGCCGCGCTCCCATACAGCAACCCGCTCAAATACGCCGACAATTATGTGAAAGATATCCGCACCCTGGTAAGCGAAGCCAAACGCGCCCTCATAAGCCCGCAGGATTTGCGCAAAACCGCCAATGAAAACCTCAAATTTATCGCCACTGCCAGCCCGGTCGTAGCTGAAACGCTTGGGGTAATTGCGCGCATGAGCGCCAAAGATATTCCGCAATTTGCCGAATTGTCTGAAAAAGTGCAGGGCAAAGGCTCGCTCTACGACTTATTTAAATCAGGGTTGGACGAGGCTGTGGCAGCCGCCCAGGAATCCGGCAAAGCCAACACACTCACCGCCTGGAAGACCGCCTGGCTGGAAAAAGACAGCGACAACCGTTTCGTTATCAAAAGTGTTAAGGTAAACCAAAAACTGCTGGCTGCGGCCGGCATTTACGAGCAGTACCTGCAAACCCTCACCAAAGAAGGGCTGTTCGACTACGATGATATGATCCTCCGCGCCGTCCGCGCCCTGGAAACCAACAGCGACTTGCGCTTCACCCTGCAAGAACAGTACCAATACCTGCTGCTGGACGAATTCCAGGACACCAACGGCGCCCAGTTACGCCTGGTAGAACTGCTAACAGATAACCCGGTACACGAAGGCCGCCCCAACGTACTTGCCGTTGGCGACGACGACCAGGCTATTTACGCCTTCCAAGGCGCTAATTACTCGCACATGCTGCAGTTCAACACCATGTACCGCGATGTTTTGGCGGTGCCGCTCACCGAAAACTACCGTTCACACAAAGACATCCTGCACACCGCCCGGGGCATTGCCGAACAAATTGAGGAGCGCCTGCACCACCATTTCCCCAAAATCGAAAAAACGCTGGTAGCGCGCAATACCAAACTGCCTGCCACTGCCACCATTGAACGCCGCGAAGCCCAGAGCGACGTTATGCAGTTTGCTTGGGTATCGCGCCGCATTAGCGAGCTTATCGCTGCTGGCGTGCCGCCCAGTGAAATTGCCATTCTGGCGCCGCAGCACAAATATCTGGAACCCTTGGTGCCATTCCTGCAAGAGGCCGGCGTGCCTGTGCGCTACGAAAAACGCGAAAACGTGTTGGACGACCCCGGCATTACCCAGCTGCTGCGCATGAGCGAACTGGTACTGGCCCTGCAAGCCGGCGCGCACACCACAGCTAACGCCCTATGGGCACAGGTACTCAGCTTTGATTTTTGGGGTCTGCCCACCAGCGCTATCTGGAAACTAAGCTGGCAAAGCCGGGAAGACGACAGCAGCTGGACAGACGAACTGCTGCAAGATGAAACATTAAAGCCAGTTGCGCTGTTTTTCATCCGCCTGAGCCATATCGCCGGCAGCGAAACCCTGGAAACCATGTTCGACTACCTGATAGGCTCGCAGCCGCTCGACTTGCAGGAACCGGGGCACGAGCCGTACCGCTCGCCATATTACAACCACTATTTCAGCGACCTCAGCCCGCAGTCAACTGCCGACTTCTGGAACCTGCTTTCCAACCTCATTGTGCTGCGCGCCCGGCTGCGCGAATACCGTAAAGACGGCGAAGAACGGCTGAGCCTGAAGGACTTCCTTGGCTACATACAGGCCATGCAGGCGGCTGAACTCAAAATCCTCAACACCAGCCCGTACGCTTCCGGCGACGACGCTGTGGAGCTCCTGACAGCCTACAAGGCCAAAGGAATGGAATGGAGCGCTGTGTTTGTACTGGCCGTAAACGATGACGCCTGGGGTGGCAAAAGCCACAGCGCCAGCGCGCATATTAGTTTGCCGGCCAACTTGCAGCACATCCGCTATGCGCGCACCACCAACGACGAACGCCTGCGCCTTTTCTATGTAGCCATTACGCGCGCCAAATCGCAATTATATCTGGTGAATTACACCAACAACTTTGCTGGGCGGGCTATGACACGCCTGAAATTCCTGGATGAATCACCTGACGGGCAAGGTGTGGTACACTCGCCGCTGCTGCCCGAAAACAGCCAAACCGTGCTTCCCGCCGAAGACGGCACGCCCGCACCAACTACCGAGCTCGCCGCTTACTGGAGCCGCCGCCACGAAGAAGCACTCCAGCACCCGGACATGCGCGTATTGCTGGCCGACCGCCTGCGCGATTTCCAACTCAGCCCCACGCACGTCAACGATTTCCTGGACGTGGCCAACTGCGGCCCGCAGGCATTCTTTTTGCGTACTGTTTTGCGCTTCCCGCAGTCACCGCGCCCGGAAATGCAGTATGGTAACGCCATCCACGAAACCCTGGAATGGCTGCACAACACCGTAAAACAAACCAGTTCTGTACCCACACAGGCACAGTTATTTGCCGCCTATGAAACCCGCCTGGCAGGCCAACGGCTCAGCGCCCATGACACACAGTTGTTCCTGGACCGCGGCCAGGAAGCGCTGACCGCCTATTTACAGCAGCGCGGCGCAACCATTACACCGAACGTCGTATCCGAGTATAACTTCCGCCATGAAGGCGTGTTTGTTGGCAACGCCCACCTCAGCGGCAAAATCGACAAAATGATTGTTAACCCGCAAGAAAAAACCATTCAAATTGTGGACTACAAAACAGGGCGCGGCGCCAGCCGCTGGGCGCGGGAAATTAAGCTGCACAAGTACCGACACCAATTGTACCTGTATAAAGCGCTCGTGGAAGGCTCGCACACCTACGCCGGTTACACCGTCACCGACGCTTACCTGGAATTTGTTGAGCCAGACGAAGACGGCCGCATACAGGAGCTGCACCTCGAGCTGAACGACACTGAATACACCCATGCGAAACAGCTCACCGAAGTTGTGTGGGAACATATTATGGCCCTCGACCTGCCGGATATTTCCGGATACAGCACCGACTTATTGGGCATTGAGGCATTTGAAGACGACTTACTGGGGTAGCACGGGCGGCCACGTATCCAATGTGGATGAAACCTGAAGATTCCGCTTATGTTTTTTGTGATTTTTATCACATTCATCTGCAAACCTGTATAATAGAATTTCATAAACCATAAGAGGAAAGGGGAGCAATTACTCACGTTTAGTATCGTGAGCTTTTGTTCGGGTGGTCCCGCAAAAGACCAAAAAGACCGAAAAACACCAGCATTTCGCGTATTCCACTACATTGAAGTAAAAAGTACAACCACAAACACTTGTGGGCTATAGCATTTAGCGCTTGTGATTCGAGGGAACCTCCTCTATTCTTACGCAGCGCTAATGACAACACCCACTACAAAGGAGGGGGTTTATTAAGTATGTCCAGACTTCCGGTTCCTGGCGCCGACGACAATACCTGGGGATCAGTCCTCAACGATTTTCTGCTTGTTGCGCATAACGAGGACGGCTCGCTTAAATCCGGCGTAGTTGCCCGCGGCGCATGGGCTGCCGGCGCGGCCTACGGCGTAAACGACATTGTTTCGCGCGATGGCGCTTCGTGGCGCTGTAAACTGGCACACACCGCCGGCAGTTCATTCTCTGGCGGTGTGGGATCACCGCATTGGGAGCAATGGTCCAGCCGCCAGGTCGTGTTCGACGTGCGCGACTACGGCGCAAAAATGGACGGCGGTACCGACGACACCACCGCCATACAGGCCGCCATTAACGCCGCATATAACAGCGGCGCAACCACTGGCGGCGGAGGCGGCATTGTATACATACCACGTGGGCAAACACGTATTACCGGCCTTTTCTTGTATAACGGCGTTATTTTGCAGGGCGCTGGCATGTTCGCGACCGTGCTCACACTCAACAGCAACTCCAACCGCAGCATGGTGTCTAACCATGTCAGCAGTAACGGGGTCGATGCCAACGGCGAATTCGTAGGAGTATGGGACTTAACCCTGGATGGCAACCGCAGCGGGCAGTCGGCTACCTCGCACGGCATAAAGTTCAATACTAACCCGGCAAATGCCAACGCTGGCAACGACGCCTGGTTCGATACCCACCAGCACGTTAAAAATGTACGCATCCGCTACTGCCACGACGACGGTGTGAACGCGGCTGGCCGCAGTGAGATGCGCTTCGAGAACGTGTATGCGTCGGGGTGCTGGGGTAACAGCTTCAACACTTCATACGACACGTTCATGACCAACTGCAGTTCGGAAAATGCGGGGCTAGAGGGCTTTTACCTGGACAACGGCGATATCATGCTCAGCAACTGCAAAGCCTGGGACAGCGGCAAAATAAACGCCAGCCGCGGCGCCGGATTCCGCATAGAAAACTCCTTTGCGTACGCGCTGTTAAGCAGTTGCAGCGCACAAAATAACTTTGCCCAGGGCTTTTATTTACGCAATAACAACGGCAGCATTTTGCAGGCCTGCGTGGCCGACAGCAACAACTACGGCAGTGGCAACACTGCTTCGCAGTGCGCCGGCGTGGAACTTATAAATGCCTCCAACTGTATTGTGGACTTTACGGCGTACCAAGGGTATCAGTCGGGCAACTTAATTGGCAACCAGGGCTACGCGCTGCGCATAAATGGCGGCTCAGATAACAATGACATCCGCTTCACCACCTATGCGCAGACTGGCTATGTAATGCTTGGCGATATTTCATCGGACTCAGTGCTGCTGAATAACGCCATCCGCGCCAACGGCATTATGCGCAACCCCATAAACAGCCTGGCAACAATGGCCGACATGCAGCTCAACAATCTGTCGGATGGGCAAACGCTGGCCTACAACGCCAGTGCAGGCAAGTGGGTGAACACCAACGCGCCAATGGGCACGTTTAGCCTCGGTGCATTTGGCGATGGCAGCGATGGCGCCGCAGTGTTAGATGGCGCTGCCACGGTACAATGGGCCTCGTTGAACGCCGGCGTATACACCATGACGCGCGATGCGCTGACGTCGTCGCTTACTATCCAAGCTGGCATCACGCTGCGGTGCAGTAGTTTCCGCATTTTCAGCACTGGCACGGTTACAAATAACGGCACCATAGACGCTAACGGCAATGATGCCAGCAGCGCCACGGCCACGCCCGCAACCACCCAAAGCGCGCTTGGCGGCGGGCAATTGGGCGGCGCCGGCAACATTGGCGCCGGCAGCCAGGGCAACACCGGTGGGTTTGGCGTAGGCCGCGGCGGGGCTGGGGGCACGGGGTCTGGCGGCGCTGGGGGCGCGCAGCAAAATTCACGCTCAGCAGTCAACTGGATGTTGCGCAATGCCCAGGCATGCCTAACCGGCTCGGTCGGGTTTGCGGCCAGTACATTTGTGATTAGCGGTGGTTCGGGTGGTTCTGGCGGTGGCGGGGACGGCGTAAACAAAGGCGGGGCCGGTGGTTCGGGTGGCGCGCTTATTATTATCTTTGCCCGCAGCTTTGTGAACGGCTCGGGCGCAATACTCACCGCGCGTGGCGGAAATGGCTTTGCACCTACTGTCGGCAACTGCGGTGGGGGCGGCGGTGGCGGTGGGGGCGGCATATTCGTCTTCACCGTGAATCCAGCTGTCAACAGCGGTACGCTCAACCTGGCTGGCGGCATTGGTGCAGCCGGTGTGGGCACTGGCACAACTGGCGCCAGCGGGGCCGCAGGCACAAGCATGTTCGTCCAGTTGCAATAGTTTCGCCACGTTTTAGCCATAAAAACTATACATTACGACATAAAACAGGGTAAAACACTAGACTTTTCAGCCATTTTATGCAATAATGTAATCAAATTACGTTTAAGTCAAGGCTTTGTTTCGTGCAAGATAAAACCAGTAACGCTCCCCGCAGCAACCCCCTCCTGCGTCGCCAGCGCTCCAAGCGTCTTACTTTGGCTTTTGCCGCACTTGTGGTGGCCGTATTCCTCTCTGTTGGCGCGCCATACACTACTCGCCAGTTAAGCAACTGGGAGTTACTGCCGCGCGTGCAGCATTTTACCGAGTTGTCCTTTGCGAATTCGCAAAACCTGCCCAAGCAGTACACTCCCAGCATGCAGCAACATGTCTCGTTCACCCTGCACAACAAAGAGGGCAAACAGATGCACTATAGCTACGTCGCGCTGCAAACCAACGAAAACGGCACAGTGTCATACAGCTTGGCGAACGCCACCGTAACCCTGGCTGCCGGGCAAAGCAAAACCGTTGCCCTAACTCTTAGCCCAACAGACATGGGCGCCCGCAGCAAAATTGTCGTGAGCCTCGCCAGCCCACACCAATCAATTAGCTATTGGGTAACGAGGCGCGCGCAATGAGCAACACCAAAGTAATGCTGGTTACGCCGTACTTTGCACCGAAAATCGGCGGCCTGGAAAATTATGCATTGCAACTGGCCAAAAACCTGCGCACTGCAGGCTTTGATATTGTAGTAGTTACGTCAAACCACTTGGGCAAGGGCCGGCGCGAAGACACCGTTGAAGGCCTGCGCGTTATCCGCCTGCCTATTTGGAAGATTGTTTCGAACACGCCAATCAATCCGCTGTGGTACTTGCAGCTGAAAAAGGTGATCCGCGACGAACAGCCAGACATCATCAACGCCCACGCACCAGTGCCGGGTTTGGCAGACCTTGCCATTCGCGCTGCAGGCAAAATCCCAACAACGCTTACGTACCATGCCGCCACGCTGCGCAAGGAAGGCCCGCTAGCCATGCAGATACTGACCCGTGCGGTAGAGCGTGTGCAAAAAGGCACGTTCAAACGCGCTAACAGCGTTGTTGCCGTGTCCAGCTATGTGAAGGACAGTCTGCCGGAAGCCGTACAAAGTAAAACTGAAGTGGTGCACAATGCCATCGACGCGGAAATTATTCCCGAAACGCCCATTAAACGCCACAGCAAACGCCTGATATTTGTTGGCAGCCTGGACCGCACCCACGCCTGGAAAGGCCTTGATGAAACCTTGCAGGCCGTGCGCATTGTGCGCAAAAAACAGCCTAAGGTTGAGCTGCACGTACTGGGCGACGGCAATGCGCGCTCAGAGTATGAAGCGCGTGCCGACTCCCTGGGCATCCGTAAGCAGGTGGTGTTTCATGGTTTTGTACAGGGCGACGAAAAATACCAGCTTATTAAGTCCAGCTCGCTGCTGGTAGCCTATCCAACCACAACCAACGACGCCTTCCCAACAGTGTTCCCAGAGGCCTGGGCTTCTAAAACACCAATCATTGCTGCCAATATCGGCGCACTCGGCAGCCTTATTAACGACGGTGAAGACGGCATTCTAGTAGCGCCGCACAAACCGCGCGCGCTGGCCAACGGCATCGTAAAAGCCCTGGGTTCGCCCAGCTTACTGAAACGCCTGGCAGATAACGGCTACCGCCACGTAACAGACAGCCTCACCTGGAATATTGTAGGCAGGCAAACCGCCGAATTATTTACCCGCACCGCGGCACGCCCCGTGGCATATGCCGCCAACTTTGCCATCGACAATAGCTTGGCGCCATCTATCCATGTGTACGAAGTGTGCCAAAACCTGCAGGCCGATGGCCGTCCGGTTACGCTGTTTGCGCCGAGTTTGTTGAACGCCGGCAGCGCCCCCTTCGCATTCCAGCAGGTACCGATGCCGCACTTCTTGCGCCCGCTGGCGCCAGTACTGTACCAGTTCAAGCTTATCCCCGCACTGCTGCGGTATGTACGTAAAAACAATGCGGTTATTTACGCCCGGCAGGAAGCATTTATGTTCGCCCCGACCGTTGTCAGCAAGCTGACGGGCGCACCGCTGTTTATCGAAACCAACGGTATTATTGAAGAAGAAGTATTGGCCGATAGCCGCCTGCCGCTGCGCGGTTTGTGGAAGCGCCTGCACTTGTTCCGCGCCATTGAGGGTGCGGCGTACAGCCAGGCCTCGCACGTATTTACTGTTACCGATGGCTTAAAAAAATATCTTACCGGCAAATATAACCTGCCTACGCGTAAGGTAACAGTGGTAGAGAACGGCATTAACACCGAGCTTATGCGCCCACTAAATGTAACGCGTTTTGCCGGCGAATTGCGCATTGGCTTTATTGGCCACCTAACTCCCTGGGAAGGTATGGCGTACGCCGTAACTGCTATGCAAGATGTTGTGGCTAAGCTGCCGCAGGCCAAGCTTATTATCGCCGGGGACGGCGAACAGCTGCCTGAATTGCAGCGCCTGGTGGCCGAGCTCGGGCTGGAAGAAAACGTTACATTCCTGGGCCGCATAGACCATGGGCAAGTACCGGCATTCCTGAACTCCTGTGATGTGTGCCTGGCTTACTACACAACTGAACGTGCCGGCATGAATTCACCATTCAAAGTGTACGAATATTTGGCCTGCGGCCGCCCGGTGGTGGTGAGCGATATGGCTGGCCTGAGCGACCATTTCCGCGGCGTTGTGGTACCGGCAAAACCAGAAGATTCCGCCGACCTGGCGCGCAAGCTGACCAGCCTGCTACAGGACGAACCGCGCCGCAAGCAGCTGGGCGAAAAAGCGTTGGCCTATATCCGGGGCGGCCACACCTGGCGTACTGTTGCCGCGGCAATTAACGCCAAAATAACCAACAACACACGCAACAGCCGCACGCGGCCAGGCACCCAAGCTCGTTCGTTCCTTACCTGGGCGAGCGGCATTTTTGCCGCCTCCTTAGCAGCACAATTTATCTTGCAGAACACGCCCCTTGCTATTGCAGTTCACCTGGCAAACTTCGGGGTTATATTCGGCGGGCTGCTACTTGCCCAACTTAAACAGCGGCGGGCGCTGCGGGTAATGGAGTGGTTCAGCCTGGCCGTAGGATTGGGGCTTTCGAGCATGCTTATTGTTGGCTGGCTGCTCAATACTATTGGCCTGGCATTCGGCTGGCACACCTTGCACAGCACTCCGGTTATTGCCACGTTCTATGCCCTTGAAGTGCTCTTGCTAGCCCGCGCATGGCTGCGCAGCAACAGTGCGGTCCTGCCGCGCGCAAAACACATTGCCACCACCTGGCGCACATGGATACCATTTGCGTTCCCGCTAGCGGCAGCATTTGGCGCTGAGCGCCTCAACAACAATGCTGGCGGTGAGCTGGCAATCGGCACACTAGTGGCAATACTGCTGTGGCAAGCGTACTTGCTGGCCTCGCGCCGCACCCTGAAGAGCAGCGAAATCATGAGCAACTTATGGGCTACCAGCGCCGCATTGCTGCTAAGCGTTGCGTTGCGCAGCAGTCACCTTATTGGCTACGACATCCACCAGGAGTTCCAGGTATTTACGACCGTGCTAAACAACGGTATCTGGCAGCCAAACGCCGTACACAACACTTACAATGCCTGCCTCAGCATCACCATTCTGCCGACGATGCTTGTGCACCTTCTGCACATTCCAGCAGAGTATATTTTTAAGTTTGCGATGCAGCTATTCGTAAGCATCGTACCGGTGCTGGTCTACAAAATTGCCCGCAGCCTTACCAAAATGCCGCGCAAGCTGGCGCTGGTAAGCGCGCTATTCTTCACCTTGCAGCTGCAATACGTTATGCAATTCCCAGCGCTTATTCGTCAGGAGGTAGCATTTATATTCTTCGGGCTACTGTTTATGGTGGCGACTGTCGAGGCGTTCTCTAAAAATGTGCGCAAAATGCTGTTGGTTGTGTTTGGGATGTGCATGGTAGTTTCGCACTATTCAACCTCTATTGTCGGCTTAAGCTTGCTAGCCATAGCTTTTGCCCTGGCATACAGTGCGCCTAAGGTGTGGAAAACACTCCAGGCGCGCCGCCTGGCCGACCAAACTGGCGTGCACCTTACGCTCCGTCCGCTCATTGTAGCTTTCCTGATGCTGTTCGGCTTTCTGTGGTACTCGCAGCTGTCGAATGCCACTGGCAGCATTTCGCACAAAGTTACCAACGGGCTGCACCACTTAACTGATGTACAGGGTATTAAGGATGCGTTCCTGCACGGTGGGCGCAGTACATTCGTGAACAACACATTCTCTGCGAACCGCAGCGGCAGCGGGGATTTCTCGGTGAGCAAACTAGAGAAACAGAACTTGAGCAAGCATGCGTATAGCCAGGATATTTATAAACAATACCCAACCATACCAGCAGAGGAACGCGGTGCTAAAGCCACCAATACTATCGGTAAATTAACGTTGCTTGTATCCCGAGTGGGCGTGCCGGCATTAGTGAAGCTCGCCTTTATTGCCGGTGTGATTGCCGTGGTTCTGCTGGCAGTACGAGGCGGCGCAACAGTAGAGTTTGGCGCCCTAGCGCTTGCTGCCACCGCCATGCTGCTGACACTTACCGTAGTGCCGTTTATTTCAGACAAATACAACTTGGACCGGCTGTACCAGCAACTCATTGTAGTGCTGGCAGCGATGCCGGTACTAGGCCTACAAGCTGTGCTGCGCAAACGCTTTGCTGCATGGGTACTGCCTGTTGCCGGCACACTGGTTATTGCATACGGCACCGCTACCACTGGCCTAGTGAACCAGATTGGCTTCCGCGCCGGAGACATAAACCTGTCCGGCAACAATGAAACATACAGCCGCTATTACACCACCGATGCCGACGTGAGTGCGCTGCGCTGGCTAGAGGCTGCGAAAAACCCGCGCGGTGTCATTAACTTCGACCGCTACACCCGCCTGAACGCCTATGCCTACACCCCCAATATGTCTACGCACGTTGCAGTGCCAACGGTGCTGCCGGGCCGTGTTGAGCCGAGCTTCTACGTATACCGTTCTGCAGTAAATGCTGAGACAGGTACAGCGTACACTAAGTACAACGACACTGCGGCTGGCTTTGTATATCCCACGGCTTTCGTGAATAATTACAAAGACGCCATCTACAGTGGCGGTGGCGCAACCATCTACAAGTAATGAAAATACTCGTTTTACCCCGGGCCAGTGGCAACCCATACCAACGGCTGCTTTACACCAACAAGGCTATCTCACAGGTGCAGGTTACTTATTTTGGCCCGCCAACTGGATACGCTGCTCTTTTAGCCGCGCCGCTTGTGCTATTACGGCTGGCCGGTGCACGCCTTACTGGCACTAGGATTGTACATATACACTGGCTGTACTTTCTTGAGCTCCCCGATTATGGCGCCTTACTGCGCTGGCTTACGTTCGTGCAAACAATGTGCGTATTGAAAGCAATGCGCCTGATGGGCATGCGCATTGTATGGACAGCCCACAATGTACTGCCACACGAGAGCCAGGGCAATTACGGCGTACGCACCACGCGCTACCTGACCCATATTGCAGCCAGCATTATCGCGCACTCGCCGCAAACGAGCCGCGAACTTGCCGGCATGGGAATCACAGCAGCCAAGAAAATAACGCTCATCCCACACGGAAATTACGACGGTGTATACGCCGCTAATTTTACGCGTACGCAGATGCGTGCCAATCTCGGTATTCAGCCCAACGACACTGCAATTTTATTCTTTGGCCTTATTCGCGCATATAAGGGGGTAGAAGAGTTATTGCAGGCGTTTGAGCAGCTCCAACGCCCCGGCGTGCGGCTGATCATTGCCGGCGAGTGCCAGGACAGTGGGCTGGCAAAAACTATCGCAAAGGCTGCCAGAAAAAACAAGCACATTTCTTTTATTAATAAATCCATCCCTGAAAAAAATGTCGCAGATTATTTTGCTGCTGCCGACATCTCTTGCATGCCATTTAAAAGCATCACCACCAGCGGCTCGGCGATACTAGCAGCCACCTTCGGCAAGCCAATTGTTGCCCCACGCCTGGGCGCGCTGAAAGACATACCAAGCGAAGTTGGCATACTATACGAACCAACCGAACCACAGGCATTACTGCACGCCCTAGAAAAAATACTCAGTAATAAGCAGCGGCGCGCAGCCATGGGGCGAGCCTCGCGCGCGTATGCCGACACGCTATCATGGGACAGCATTGCCGCCAAAACATACAAAGTTTACGAACGCAGTTTAGCCCGCAAGCCTCGTACTTGAGGGCGGGCAAAAATCGCAATATATAGCAGGGCAGAGAACACTTGGCCAGCGAGCCAGCCGAACGCAACACCGGTCAAACCGGCGTCAGCAAAAATGTAGACTGCGCCAACCACTGCCAGCGCATTTAATGCATTCATGGCAAAATAGGCTGCGCTGCGTTTTTGGATATTCAGCCAGGCATCGCCCAGCCAGTTAAGCCCAACAAATAAACTGGCGGCGCAAAGTAACAGCAGCGGGGCGTACCCGTTAGAAGCGTACGGGGCGCCGTAGATACGCAGCACCACCCAGCCGCCAATAGCCAACGCGAAGGCAGCAGGAATAAGCAACTGGTATAGGTGGCGTACAGCCGCCGCTACGTGCTTGCGGTAGTGGTTAGGGTTATCATCGTGTGCAACCTCGGCCAGCAAGGCATTGCAGGTGGAGCTGGCCAGAATGCCCAAGAATGCCGCCAACTGCATAGGCATGTAAAAAAATGCTGCCTGCGCAGGGCCGAGCTTAGCCAGAACAATCAACGGGACCATAGTGGCCGGCAAAATACCAAACATACTGCCTAGGTAGTTTGCAGCAGCAAACTTGCGGTGCGCCCGCAGCTCCGCAAAACGCGGGCGTAGCGGCTGTCCGCGTAACAGCTTGTGCATAATAACCCACAGGCTATACAACGCACCAAAAACAAGAGCGCCAGTATACAGGCCGGCAATACCAGCAACTCCAAGCGCAGCCAGCGCAAACGGCAGAATAACACGAGGTGCATTGGTTGCAATAGCCTTTTTTACGACAAACTGGCTTTGCTTGAGCGATGTTAAAACACCTTCCAGCAAACCGCCCAGCGCGGTCACAATAACCAAAGCAAGCAAAATTACTTGCAATTTTGGGGAACCTTGTAGAAACTCTAGGCGCGGCGCGAGCACGTGCGTCCACGCCACAGCTGCCGCGCCGCCAATGCCGGAACAAACTGCTACCAGCAGTGCAGCCGCCGCGAATAAGCCGCCGCGGTGTTTACTGCCAGGCAAAAAGCGCAGTACGGTTACCGGCAGGCCCAGGTGCGTAAAAGCCGCAATAAGCGCACCGTAACTTATAAGCGCAGTAGCGAGGCCCACTTCATGGGCCGGAAACAAACGGGCACAAACCATCCAAAAAATAAACGCACCAGCTGCATTAATTGCTTGGCTCAGAATAAGGAGGGTAGAGCTACGGTGCAAATCACTGCCAAAAAAACGTTTTTTCTGGGCAACTATGAGTCGGGCTACAGTCCGTTTATTGCGCTGCATGCGGCGCTTCAGCGGTTTTACGATAGGCATGTGCCCAAACTCAACAGCCAGCAGTAAGCTCAGCAATCCCACGGACACCGCGATGCCGAGGATGTGCCACCACATGTTAGGCGCCCTTCGCCTTGCGCTTTTGGCCAGTCAGCAACTGCTCAACGCTTGCGGCTGCGTGGTGCCAGCGGTATGTGCCGAAGTCTTCTTCAACTGCTTGAAGGGGCGCAAGCTGCGTGCCAGAAGCACGTAATACCAGGCGCATTTGGGTAGCCAGGTGTTTCACGTCCAGGTCAGCTATGTAGCCATTACGGCCTTCAATAATAAGTTCACGGGCAGCATTGTGTTCGTGTGATGTTGTTATTACGGGTATACCGCAGGCGTTGGCCTCAATAGAAACCAAACTGAAACCTTCACGCACAGAAGGCAATACAAACATTTTGGATGATTTCATAAGGGCATATAGCTCATTATGGTCTTCCAGGAAATTGTAGAAAGTAACGTTGTTTTCGAGTTTGAGCTCAGCAACTAGCTGCTCCAAGCGCTCTCGCTCCGGGCCGTTGCCGACAATAAGGCAGCGGAGATCTGGCTTTGTGCGCTTTACAAGTTTGACAGCGCGCACCAGCAGCTCCACATTTTTGTTGGGCAGTAAGCGTCCGGCAAAAATAACGTCGCTTTTTTGCTCGTGGGGCGCTACCGCAAACAATGTGTCCACATCTACGCCCAAGGGCACCGTAACAATCGGTTTCTTCATGCCGCCTTGCAGCAGACGTTTGGTGGTGTGGTTAGAGTTGGATATGACAGCATCGGGCATCTTCATAGCCAGCCACTCGGTTGCTGCGCCAAATGCGCCGCCCAAGCCGCCTAAGTAGTGCTGCCAGTAATCCTTGCCCCACACCTCATGCCAGGTAGCATGCATTTTTTTGCCACGCAGCCAGCACACCAGGCGTACGCTGAACAGCGGGAAGAAAGGCATGCTGTCTACGTCTATCACGTCAAAACGGCGGAACAGCAAACGCATACAGCCGGCGGCAAACAACAGCGCTTGGCCAATAGAACGGCGGTCGCCTACATACAATGAGCGGAAGCTGCTAATAGCATGTAAATGTACACCGTCCTGGTTTACGATTGTTTTAACTGGCTCGTCCCACCACTTCATGGTGTAAATATCTACCTGGCGGCCTTCTTTTACTAAACGACGTGTAATTTCATGCAGCCGCTTCTCTTTGCCACCCTTGTTGTATGGCCATACCGCGTCGCTTACAAACGCAACACGCTCTACTGCCGGACGCCACCGCAGCTGGCGCATAAATTCACGCAGGATGCGTACGCCATCGTGCACCGGGCGCAGGGAAGACTCACCTAAACGTGGCTCGTACGTAATGGGCACAGAATAAATCTCAACACCCATGCGCGCCATGCGGGTGATCATTTCCATTTCAATGGAAAAGCCGCTGGATTGCAGATGTTGGCGCAGCTGCTGTACGACCTCACGCTTCCAGGCAAAATAGCCAGTAAGGGTGTCGGTAACGTTTACGCCATACACAACACGCACCATGAAAGAGAACAGCCAGTTACCCAAACGGTTAAAGCCTTTCATTGAGCCTTTGGCGATCTTGCCGCCCAAGCGCGAACCAATAACCACATCGCAGAAACCGCTGTCTAAGGGCTCAACCAGGCGCAGCATCTCCTGTGCCTTGTACGTGTCATCGCCGTCACACATTATGACGTAGTCGGTATCGTCGCTCACATTGTAGAAGGCCGAACGTATAGCGTTGCCTTTACCTTGCTGCGGCTCATGGATAACGCGGGCGCCAGCTGCGCGGGCAACCTCTGCGGTGTTATCAGTAGAATTGTTGTCTACAACAAGCACCTCTAGGGTGTAGCCATGGCGGCGAAGCAGGGCGCGCGGCAACGAACGAATAACAGCAGCAATGCCGCTTTCTTCGTTATAGCAGGGAATAACAACCGTGATCTTTTTCATAACCGCCCGATTTATTGGTGTTCTCATAAAAAAACAGCGGGGCCCACCGACCGCTTGTTCAACACCTATATTGTAACACAAGTATTCAATTTAATCAAGTATACTACTTACGAAAAAGGAAGGGGCGGGCGCCAAAAAAACACTAGTCCGAGTCAAATACCCACACGTCGGCCTTAGCCTGGTACAGCTGCTCGGCAAATGTGCGGAACACAACCTTGCCCGGTGCATTTACATCGGTGTCGCCCGTGTGCCAATACGACCAGTCAGTTGCCTCGCCGGTGCTGGAGCCGTCAAAACTAAACAGGTTAACAGATACGTGGTAGCCGCCGCGCTGGGCGACTTTCACTTGGGACATCACCTGTTGCAAAATATTCTGGCGCTGGGTTGGTGTATAGGTTACGGTTTGGCTGGCGGTATTTGTGTACATTTTGTTGAATGTACCGGTGTTAAACCAGATATTTTTTACCCCTAAGGCCTTGGCGGCTTCGCGGGCAAAGTTGGCGTTTAGGTATTGCGCAGGGTTGAGCAGTTTGTTCTGCTCCTTTTGGTCGGCTTGGCTTACCCAGGGGAAACCTTGCAAGCCAAAGCTGCTAAACAAGCCTGATGGCAAGCCCCGCACATATGGCAGCAGGCTGACAAATTTGCCGTAATTGCGCTCGGTGTCATCGCTGCGGAAGGTTTGGGCGTTCAGCAAAATAGAAACCTTGCTGCCCGGGAACACGCCCTTTTGGAGGCGCGCCGCCTTCACGACATTCGTCTTGAACATGCCGGCATCGGTGTTGCCCCATTCAGGGATGTTGTCTTCAGGGAAGTGCACCCAGGTGCCCATCATAGCGTCGGTAACGCCATGCGCCTTGAGGTTCTTAAAGTATCGGGTCAGTGATGCGTCGTATTTGCCCGCAGCAAAGTCAGACACATTAATAGACGTGCCATTGATGGTTGGCTCCATCACTACCAGCGGGTGGATGTTGAAGCGGGCGAATTCCTGCAGCTTGGTGGCCATGTCGAGCGCGTCAGCATCAGCGTCAGCGTTCGTAGCCGGCAAACCGGCAAACACCATTAGGTGGGTTGCCACTGCGCCGCCATAAGCTTTCTCGTACTCGGCCAGTTTGCGGATTGACGGGTCAACACTCAGCTCTAAGCCAGTGTGCATAGGGTCTTTCTTGGGAGGGTTGGCGATTGTTTGCACGCCATTCACTGCCTTGCCGGGGCGGGGTGTAGTATCAGCTTCAGCGGTTCTAATATTGCTGTCCTTTGCGAATAACAGGTGCACGCTCAGGCCAAGGCCCACAGCGAAGAATACGCCCATAGCGACCCCTCCGGCCACAAAGCGCCAATGTTGCTGGCGGGTGCGTTTACCCCTTGCATACTTAACCATGTCCCTTATTTTAGCAAATTGTTCGGTTTTAACAGCGTTTTGTAATGACTTAACTACCTGCTTATTCGGCATGAGCCGCCTCTGTGGCCAATTTAGCCTCGGGGAGTGCATTCTTGCCGTAGCGCTGCAGCTTGTCCCAGCTGGGACCGCGGCCGCGCAAGAAGTTGATGCCGGCCTTCACAGTTACATAACTAATAACAAAGCTATAGAACAAGCCGTACACAAATGCCAGCAGTGCCAGCCACTTGCTTTGCTTGTCGATAATAAGGGCATACAGCATGAGCGACACCTGCAGCGTTGTCAGCGCCAGGTAGAATTCCAGCAAGCCGCGGGCATTGCCGCCCAAAATAACAGCTACGTAGCCATACAGCAGAATTGCCGAGATAACGACATCTATCCATGGGAACACCGTGAAGTAGGGGATGCCGATGGTGCCCATGCGGCGGTGGTGGCGCTTCATAAACAAGTGGCGGTATTTAGCCGACACCTGGAACCCGCCATATACCCAGCGGTAGCGCTGTTTCATGAAAGCGCGCAGTGTTTCAGGCGCTTCGGTGTAGGCAATGGCGTTGCGGTTGTACACCACTTTGTAGCCAGCTTCGGCAATGGCGATCGTTACGTCCATGTCTTCCACGATAGTGTCTTTGGAGTAGCCGCCAATTTCGCGCAGCACATCGGTGCGGAAGGCGCCAACAGCGCCAGAGATCACCTGCATGCAGCCCATGTGCGCAAATGCGCAGCGCTGGATGGCCAGGCCGGTAATATATTCAATAGACTGGTGCATGGGCAGCCAGCGCTTGTAGTTAGCAACGCGCACATTGCCGCCTACAGCGCCCACTTCGGGGTCATGGAACGAGAGCACTAGCTGGCGCATGGCATCTGGCAGGAACATAGAGTCGGCATCCATGCTTACCACAATGTCTCCCTTTGCCTTTTCAATACCAAAGTTCAAGGCGCCGGCTTTGCCTGCGTTCTCTTGGGAATACACCCGGATCTTGTATTTGTCGCCGTATTTGTCGCGCAGTTTCCAGGCTACTTGCTCAGTATTGTCGGTGCTGCCGTCATTGATAATGACAATTTCATAGTGCGTGTAAGTTTGTTTGAAGAGGCTAACGACACAGTTTTCCAGCGTAACGCCTTCGTTATATGCCGGAATAATAATGGAGACAAGCGGGTTAGATGCTAGTTCCTTGGGGTGGCGGCGTGTGCTGCGGTGGTGTAAAAGCGAGAACGTAATAAAGATGCCCACGCGCGCGAGCACCATTGCAAGAAGTACGACCGACAAAAGGAATAGAAACACAGCAAATTTACCCCACAAAAATAAAGTTCTGCAACGAGCGTACCTTTTTTATAAACATAATGCAAGCAAAACATGAACAATTACTCTGCTTTTCTTCAGAATTTGCTGTGGATAAACAAAACTACCGGCCAGTATGACCGGTAGTAGTTGTGACAAATGTCGTATTTACTTTTTCTTGGAGGACTTCTCCGGCTTGTCCAATGGAGAAGCGAGAGAGTCGGTAGGCGCGAACAGCAGCGCGTACAAATTGAAACCAATAATGGCGCCAAGCACCGGGCCAAGCACGTACGTGCCCCATACCCAGCTGCGCGCACCCAAGGCAACTGCCGGGTTCAGCATGCCGCCGGAGCCAACAGACGCTACCAGGATACCGACGGTCAACGAAGCGCCAACAGCGAATGCGGCCTTGCCGCCTTCCAGGCGACGGTATACAGTTGCGGCCCAGCCCATAGCAAATATGAAGGCGCCGGTTGCTTCTGCCACCAGCACGCGGCTTTCAAACTTACCGCTGTTAGCCCAGTGGCTGTTTACAAAGTAGGTGTACAGCAGGTAGGCACAGATTGCACCCAGCAGCTGGGCAACAATGTAGGTTACAGCCGGCAGTGTCTTAATGCGGCGGGCGCTCCACAAACCAAGCGTAATCGCCGGGTTCAGGTGCGCACCGGAAATCGGGGCAAGTACAGTAGCCAGGCTGGCCAGGGTCAAACCAACGGCCAGGCTTACAAAGTAAGGGATGCCGATGTTGGATTTACTAACCGCAAGCACGACCGCCGTCAAAATGCCGGTGCCCAAAAACTCAGCCACGAGCATGGCGATTTTATTTCTTGATAACATGTTCCCTCCGTAGAATTACCTTATTACCTCAAGCGTAACTCATGGTGAACGGTTTGTAAATATTAGGCAACCGTGATGACGTAAGTGGGCAGGCCTTTGGCGAGTGTGCCGTGGCCGCTACTGGCAAAATCTTCCAGTGCCATGCGCGCAGCTTTGTAGTCCTGGTCGTTACCGCGGGAGAACAAACGGGCCAGGCGCTCCATGCGGGTATCATTTACGCCAAATACTTCGCGCCCGCTGGTTGCGGCTGCCAGTTTGGCGGTATTGATAGCCTTGCCAGCCACTCGCAGGCGCACTACAGCCTCTTCTACGTGGCCGTCAACGCCGCGGCCGTCATCTTTTAGCTCTGCTACCGCCCGAGGGCCGCCAACGTCCTGGGCGGCGTGCAGGAACATGTCAGGGGTAAGGCTGCTGTATGCGCCTGAGTCCAGCAGTTTCTGTAAACCCCTCAGCAATGACTTATGCAGTTCGGCGTCATATACGCCCTCTGGCAGCAACGCCTGCACACGCGAAATGTACGCCGGCTTTTTGCTGAAGCGCAAAATATTCTGGGCAATAGTTGCAAAGCCAGCCGCTGCGCCGCAGGCTATGTGTGAGCTGGGCAGCAAACCGTTCTCTTTCAAAAAGGCGGCTACGTCGTGGACGCGCGCAGCAACTGGCGCAGACGGGTCGGCGTAAAAGCGCGGGCCAAGCACTTCGGCAACAAAAAAAGCGCTTACCATGTCAGCGCCGACGGCTTGTTCGCGCACTGGCACAGCCTCACCGCTTTGCAGCTTTACCGGCAACCGGCCATCGGTGCAGCTGGAATAGGCGGTTTCAGTACTGCTGACGGGTTCAACAGCGTCGAGGACAGCGCTAACCAGCTGTTTTGCAGTGCCTGCTGGCTGGGGAAGGGGTTGGATTGCGCCCTCGCCCCAGGAAAGGTCATCGGCAATGCGCCGGGCGGCCAGCCCGCTGCGGGTGACTACTTCATCAAAAGAAATATCGTTTTTGTTTGTTTGCATAGTGTTCTTTTTGCGTAACGAGACAAATTTTTAAATTAACATTGCTACTATACCTCCGCCTGCCGAAAATTGGCAAGTACTTGCCAACAGCGTCCATGTGACGAAAAACACATCACCACCGGCACTAGTGTTGCTAGACTGAGAGAGTAAGGAGGAACGCTATGAAACAACCAGACCCTTCAGCAGCAACCGTCGCCTTGTGGCTTAAGAACATTAGCCGCGGGGAGCTCCACGAGCAAGGTTGGATTACCATTAACAAGCGTTTCCATGGCATTGCCCGCGCGGCGCGGCCGTACCTGCAAGCGCAGTTCACCGACGAACAGGACCAGGAAGCTGCCTTTGATGGCTTTACGCTCGCCCTTATGGCAGTCGCGCACTTTGAAGATGTGGCACACCTAAGCACACTCTTTACAACTGACGGCGCCAGCGAACTGCTGGCCGAATCAACCAAAGAGCTCAAACACACCAAAACCACCGAGCCAGCAAAAGAGCTGCCCGAACCGCACGCCAGCGACGACCTCTAAACCGCCCAAAGATACCTAGAAACTACAAAACGCACCCCTGGCGCTACCAGTTATGCGTTTTGTAGTCGTGCCTGTAGCCCGCCAGCCGTGCTACTGGCGGCGTGTGTGGCGGCGGCGCAGATCTGCAACTTGCAGGCGTACCGCGTGGCGGTCTACCAAGTCCTGGGCTTTATCGAGTTCAACTTGGTCTTTGGCGTCTTTGCGCAGCGCAACAGCGGCGTCGTGCGCTTTGCGGGCTTCGGCTTCGTTAATTTCAT
>DATIIE010000125.1:0-12404 GCA_035479955.1 Saccharimonadales bacterium (SeqCode) | reverse complement strand
AGCTGGGCGGCACGCAAATTATCCGCACCGAAGGCCACTTTGGCAGCAATGGCGCCGAACAGGAGTTCCCCACTTTCCCGCTGCTTGAACGCCTTGTTGCCTAGCGAGGCGGCCGCGGCCTGCGCCAGGGCGCCGTATCTGGTACAATACCCCCATGGCACAATTTTCTTTTGATGTAGTAAGCGATTACGACAAGGCCGAGATGAACAACGTCCTCGACCAAGTACAGCGTGAAATTACCTCGCGCTACGATTTCAAGGGCACGCCGGCCGCAATTGACTGGCTGAATGGCGACAAAACCGGGCTGAAAATTACCGGCAGCGGCGAATGGCAAATTGACACTATACTAGATATTGTACGCAAAAAGCTCGCCACCCGCGGCCAGAGCCAAAAGGTGCTGGACGTAAGCGGCGAGGTCCACGAAAGCAACATGCAGGCCAGCAAAGAAGTCCCCTTCAAAAAAGGCCTGGACCAGGAAAAAGCCAAAAAAATAACCGCCCTGCTGCGCGATAAGCTGCCAAAGCTAAAGGCGCAAATTCAGGGCGATAGTGTACGCGTTATGGGAACCAACAAGGATGACCTGCAAACGGCCATCCAATTGTTGAAATCCCAGGATTTTGATTTTCCGCTCGACTTTACCAACTACCGCTAGGGCTGGCTTGGTTCGGCGTACAGCAGGTTGCCATCTTTGTCGTAATAATTAGTGCTGTTGCCGCGTGCCTGGTTTATGGACACGCGTTCTGGCGCATACACCGTAATCTGTATGTTTGTCGGGCCTAACGGGCACAGCACATTGCAGTCATAACTGGGGCGGACGCGTGAGGCGTCTATTGTTACGACGCCGTCTTTGAAGTGCGTCTTAACTTGGCTAGTGGGCGTGTCCCCGGTGCTTCTTACCTCAACGGCGTACTCTTCCGAGTGTTCAATGTGGGTCAGCACATCGCCAGCGTTTATCTGCACCGACTTAAAAACCGGGAACGAACGGCGGTCCACATGCTGGCCCTGTTCGTAACGGGTGCGCACGGGCTCAACGGAGTTAGTTATAGCTGCCGCGCCAATGCCGCCGCCAGCCACAAATACGGCAACCAGCGCAGCCATAACCCAGCCAGATACACTCCACTTGCGGCGGATCATTGCCCGGCCGGCAAGAACAGACAATATAGCCAGCACCAGCACTACAGCAAGCGTAGACACAACTGCGACAACTTCGGTTGCTCCTAGCGGGAAGATAACCGGGCCATTATTGCCCAGGCGGAACCCATGCCCTAACGCATAACTACTAATGGCGCTGGCCCCGAGCATCAATGCGATGCCGGCTGCAATAAAGCCAACGCCTGCGATCGCCAGTAGCAGCTTACCGGCGACGAGAAAAACCTTTTCAAACAAATTCGCTAAACGGTTGGCCGCGCCAGGCACGTCGGCCTGCTCGATGGCCTGTTTCAGGTTTTCTACAGTTACGGGCTTACCTTTCATTTGCAAGCGGTCGCTTTCAGATTCAGCGGCCGGCACCAACACCCACAACAAAATGTACACCAGGATACCGGCGCCGCCGGAAATCGTCAGCAGCACAAAAATAAGGCGGATGATAATGGGGTCAATACCAATGTAGGCAGCCAGGCCAGCGCTGACGCCAGAAACCACGGCGCGGTCAGTGTCACGGTACAAACGCTTAGGCGCAGTGCCGTCTTTTGGTGCGGCGCCGCTGCCGGATTTACGGTTGTGGTGGCCGGTTTCTTCGCTGTCGTTAAAGTCGGCAGGCTCGCCAAGCTGTTCTTTTACATAGTCGATGTCGGCCATGATAACAACTTTGTCGCCGGTAACGCCGCGTTCGCGCAGCAGCTCGGCTACGCGCAGCTCAACCTCTTCAACGACTTCTTTGTCGTGGCCGGTTTGCTCGCCAATGGCATTCAGATAGTGCCGCAGTGCGCGGTGGGCATCTACGGCTATAGTGAATGCCTGACGGCCAAGGTGGATATTAGTGATCTCGTTCATGCCTTTCCTTTCTCTAGGGCGCTGATTGATGCTGCTATGCGCAGGTACGCGTGCTGTAGTTCGCCAAGGGTAGTTTTGCCTTCCTCGGTGAGCCAATAGTACTTGCGCGGCGGGCCTTGCTCAGACTCCTGCCACTCATAGCCCAGCAGCTTGTCTTTGGCCAAACGGTTCAGCAGCGGGTACAGTGTGCCTTCCACTACAATAAGTTCAGCGTCGCGCAAGCGCCGGATAATTTCCGAGCTATACGCCTTGCCGTCCTTACACAGCAGCAGCACGCAGTACACCAGCATGCCTTTACGCATTTGGGTTTCTACTTGCTTCTCGAATGAGTTATCTGTGGTTGTTTCATCCATACAGTACTATGTTATACAAGGTACTAATAAATGTCAACTACTTTCCCTGCGCTACTATTCACCGTTACTTTCTATGGCTTTTGGTTAGGAGTACTTTTTTCCAGCGGTTCTCGGAGTACATAAGCTCCACGGTGCCCGTAAGGGAGTGCCGCCGCACACGCACGTCCCTTTCGCCTGGCATAACGCCATTGGTGCGCATATATTCCACGAGTTTGTTTGGTTCAACCCCCATATTCTCTGCCAGCCGTTCGTGCGTCATCCAGCCGGTAGAGTCAAAGGGGCGCAACGTGTGAATAGCCTGACGGAGCCGCGGGATGAGCTGCGCATTGATTTGCGGGGGCACTGGCTCGCCATCAACCGATGTGCGCACCCGTGGGGGGTTAAAATGTATGTCCCTGTTTAGGATTGCGAAGGCAGACGCCGTGCTTTTGAGCTCGGCGAGCACTTCGCTTAAGTCGCGCCACACAATATCGCTGGTAGTGCCCTCGGCTCTGCCGCTAGCCGCTGGCTCTTTAGTTTCAGGGGGAGGAGCAGCCGCCTTGGTTGTAGACTTGACAGTAGTGACAGCGGGTGGCGATGTGAGCGGTGGCGCGGCGGCTTGCGGAGTTACAGCAGTGGGCGCGGCGGCGTTTTCTGCGGCAGGAGTTTCTGCAGCAGTGGGCGCCGTGCCAGCAGTTTGCGGAGCGGCGGCTTGCTTCGCCCGTTTGCCCCCGCCGAGTAATAAGACCACCTGCTCGCCGTCTTCTGCGCGCAGCTTGCCGGCACGCACATCATCTTCAAGGCCTAATTGGCGGATACAATTTTGCACTGCGCCAGGGCTGCGGCCGCTTTGGGCGGCGATTTCATCAAGCGCCATTGTGGGGACGTCATCTGGGAATGGTTTTGTTTCGCTTGCCGCTTTTTGCGGTTGTGGGCGTTCTGGAGTTTTAGATGCAGTAGCGGGAGCTGTATCGGGGCGGACGGCAGGTGCCGGGGCTGGGGCAGGAGCTGGGACCTCCGCTTCAACGGTAGCGGCAGTAAGCCGCTCGGGCCGAAAATGCCGGTCAAACACACGCACGTCTGTGCCGTCGATAAAGTAAACGGGGTTGCCCGGCCGGTCGGAATCACGGTAGTACAGCGGCACTTCGTCGGGCAGTGTGCCGTTGGCAACTACAGCGAATACATCTTGCACGCGGATGTTACGTGTGGCCGCATACTCCTCTACAGTAATGGCTTCCGCGCCAAGGTGGTGAGTTTGGCCCACGTGGCGCAGCTTGTCGCGCCCCGGCATTGCGGCCAGGCGGCTGGTGCCAATGAGGCCGGCCTGCACTTGTTGGCTGTACTGCCAATCCGGGTCGTATGGCCCGCGGGCCACCAGGTCGTACTGTACTGCTTCCCTGCCTGGGCGCAACCGGACACCGTGTTCTTCCAGTGTTTGCATAACGTCCCAGCCCCAGGTTGCCACCGTGCCCACTTGGCCGCCCAGGTTAACCAGGCGCGTAGCTCCCTGCTCCGGGGTGAGCGTACCTTTAGCAACTAAATCATCAATGAGCATGGTCAGCGCCTTGCGGTTGCTTTGGAAGTATCTGTCGAGCATGGTGAGCGTAACCCTATCCGCCTCTAAAGCGTACGCGCGCGCTGCTTCAATAATGGGTTCGGCATCTTCCAGTGCCATGAATGTGGCGTAGCGTCCTTTTTTGTTGGTTTTACGCGGGAACGTGGACGGGCGCTGCTCTTCAGGTATCCGTTCGATGCGGTCCATCATGCCACCCAGCGTCATGCCGGCACGGAGGGCCATATCAACCAGGCTGATCTCATTCGCCTGGGGCAGCGGCGGGTTGAAAAACGCTTCGCGGACACGCTCAGCATCTTCGGCAGATACATGCCGGGCAAAGCCGCTAACCCCAGATTCAGGGCGCCGGCGGCGGTCTAACACGGTAACCTTATTCTTGGCGGTACGCGTATAGTTGTACACATGGTTTGGCGTTGTTTCCTGGGATAAGTCCCATAGCGCAACTTCGGTAAGGCCGGCCATAGGCGTCTTATTCACCTCTTTTTCAATCTTGGCAATTTCGGCTAAGCCGTAGTGGATAGTGGGCCGGTTGGTTTTGCCAAGCAGCGTCTGGAAAGGCAGCGGTATGCCATCATCACGCTTAATGTATTCCAGCACGGTTTCTATATATGAGCGGGACACGCCAAGCATCTCGGCAATATCTGTTATGTCCATGACAGGCGCTTCGCCGGGCAGTGAGGCGGGCGGGTTGGCTTCCATGTAGGCTACGGTAGCGGGGCTGTACCAGCGCTCAAACTCTCCCCGGCCTTCAGTTGCGACAGCCGCGGAGCGCACGCCAACATATGTAATGTCGTCACGCTTGGCGGCTAGCATATCGAGTTGGCGGCGCAGCCATACTTCAGGCACGTTGTACTGCTGGGCCATGGCTGAAAGTGACATAGAGCCTTCGGCAGGCTTACTGTAGCGGTTCCAGTCTGCCCGTGCAATGGTGACTTCACGCAGCGCCACGGGCGGAGCCAAAAATGCTTCCAGGCCGTCGCCAGCCAATTCATCGAGGATAGTGTCCTGGCGCGGCGAGCGGCGGCCAAGGCGCGGGTTTCCCCAGCGGGTACGCGGTTCCCCTGACGCGCCAGTGCCCGGTGCACCGGCTGTGCCTGCGCCATCCCCGGCGGCCTGGCTATCGCCGGCTGCAGCAGCTGCTTCGGCGTCGATATCAGCAACAACACCACTAATCCCTTCGCTTGCGGCAAATTCCGCTTCATCATCTTCGGTGAGCGCACCTACGTACATCGCCTGTTCAATAATTTCCGTGTCCTCTAAGCCATACGTGCGCCAGCAGGATGCCAGCGGGCCATCACCTTCGGAAAGCTCGCGGGGCTGTAGCTCAATAAGGATGCCGGGCTTGTCGGCGAGCTCCGGGCGGCCCATCAGCGGGCGCGGTAAGCGGCCTGCAATTTGGTCTAACTGGTCCTGGTTACGGCGCGGGCCCACAATAATAAGTGCGTCCATAGGCACATTCACCCCTTCGCCAAGCATGCCGATTGCCGCGTAAGCGCGCAGCTTGCCAGCCCGGTAGTCAGCCTCGGCCGCTTCGTTGGCTTTTTCGCCGGAAACGCCAGCAATTACGCGGGCGTACTCGCCCTTTGGTACGTCTTCCATGCCTTCCGGCAATAAAATATCAGCCGCGTTCACCAGCGAAACAATATCGCGCGCTTGCTGCGCGTTCGGTTTGCCGCGCAGCGGGCGGCAATAAATGCCCACCTGCCGGCCGGTACCAATAATGCGGCTGGCAACACGGGCGGCGAGTTTTTCGGCGGCATGCGGCTCAGGGCCAAACTGGTAGGTAAGGATTTGCACCGGGCGGGTGATCCCCATTTCCGCGGCGCTGCGTGCAGTGCTGGCCGTAAAGTCTACAAAATAACGTTTTACCCGGTTTGGCGTGGCCGTGCATAAAATAAGCTTGCCGGTGGCGAGTTCGCCAACTTGCTTCAGCATATTGGCCGCGCCGGCGTGGTGGCCTTCGTCGATAACACGGATAGGGTAATCTTCAAGGTTAATCGCCCCTGACGCCAGTGCTTCTGGCACAGATTCGTCCACAATAATGTCCAGGTCGCCGCCGATTTCCTTTTTCTTGTGGTAGTACACGCCGAACTTCTTACCGGGCAGCCATTGGGCCAGCGTGCCATCTGGACTTGTATATTCCCGCAGCAAGTCTACACTCGGCACAATAAGCAGCATGCGCTGCTTTTGGGTGTCAGTTTCGGAATACGGCAACCCCACGCCAGCACGTTCTGCGGTAGTGGCCAGCGGTACTGTTTTGCCAGTGGCAGTCGCCGACCCAATAAGCAATCCGCTTTGGAGCCGCGCCAGCGGGCCTTTGGCGGCATATTCTTCAGGCAACCTTGGCGAATGCGGGCGCTGGATAAATCCATAAATACGGCGGCCAATCTCCTCTTGCAGCATAGCGCGCGGCGAATCCATCGAGTCGGCCCCGGCGGGCACAAATAGTGGCCTGTCTATCGAGCTCGCGACATTGTTGGCCACCACTATCTGGCGGCGGGCAGCTGTAATTACATCGTTTGCCTTAGTTTGCAGCTTCTCGTACTGGCCGGAAGTGAAACTGCCGGCGGCACCACCGTCCCCTTTGTCTGGCGTCATATGCCTGCGCCCTAATACACTCCGCACGCTATCCATGATCATATCCTGGACGGTTACGCGTATATCAGCAGGTTCGCCGGGTTCGGCAGGCAGCACCTCGTAAGGCACAGCAGGCAGTAGGGGCACGCCAATAACTTCTTCCACAACCACCCGGTGCGGCAGCAAATCAACAGCAGGAGTTTGTCCGCGCGCTTCAGCCATGCAACCCCGAGCTATTCACAATTCAATTGTAGAGCAGAAAACATACAGAGGTCAAAAACTTTCCGCCTGATACGCCCATCCTGCGCTATACTAGAAAGCATGAGCGAATCCGACGATCTTCGGGCCAGCGCCCTCGCGGTTTTAGACCAGAACGACCGGGGTTTATACACCATGCCAGCTAATGGGCTGTACCCGCACCAGTGGTTGTGGGACAGCTGTTTCATTGCCATTGGCCTGCGCTGGCACGATGTGGAACGCGCCAAAATGGAAATTTTAAGCTTGCTGCGCGGCCAGTGGAGCAACGGCATGGTGCCGCACATTGTGTTTAGCGACGGCCACGAATACCGCCGCGACCAAAACTTCTGGCACAGCAAGCTCAGCCCCTTCGCCCCAGACGACGTCGCCACCAGCGGCATCACCCAGCCGCCCATGATCGCCGAGGCCATTGTGCGTATTGGTGAAAGAATGCCGGTTACCGAGCGCCGCAGTTGGTACCGCCAGGTGTGGCCCAACTTGCTTGCCTACCACGAATGGCTGTTCACCGAACGCGACCCGCACGGCGAAGGCCTTGCCCTGCAAATCCACCCCTGGGAAACCGGCCTGGACAACACCCCGCCCTGGATGAGCGAAATGCATGACCACCTGCTGCCGTGGTGGATCCGCGCCATCCAAACCACCCGCCTGGACGTTGTGGTGGGCATGTTCCGCCGCGACTCGCACGTTGAGCCGCGCGGCAAACGCTACTCAACAATAGACGCGCTTACCATGTTCGACGCCCAGCGCCGTATGAAACGCAAAGCGTATAACATTGAGCACATACTGGACCACTCCCTGTTCGCCATTGAAGACTTGGCGTTTAACTGCATTTTCCTGCGCGCCAACCAGCACTTGCTGGACATTGCCAAAACACTGCGCGCTGACGTGCCCGAAGATCTGTTAAAGCGCATCAAAAAGAGCATAAAAACGTTCGACGAACTGTGGGACCCATACACCGAAAGTTATTACGGCCGCGATTTCATGACGCACCGCTTGCTAAAAGAGCCCAGCATCGCCAACCTGCTGCCGTTATATGCGGGAGTTATCAGTAAGGAACGCGCCGCGCTGCTGGTGAAATCTCTCGAGAACGAACACATGTTTGGGCCAGCCTACCCGGTACCCAGTGTGCCGCTGAACTCGCCATGGTTTACGCCCACCGGTTACTGGCAAGGCCCCACGTGGTTTAACACCAACTGGTTAATTATCGACGGACTGAAGCGCTACGGCTACCACGACCACGCCGCTGCGCTCAAAGAAATTTTGCTGGAACTGGCCAAAGACCACGGGTTCTCCGAATACTTTAACCCGCTAGACGGCAGCCCGCACGGCGCGCGCAACTTCAGCTGGACAGCGGCGCTAACTGTTGATTTAATCGGGACAGCAACCAAAGCCGAAAAGAAAGCCTAATATGCAGCCAAACCGCCGCCGTCCCTACCAACCCCAAACCGGCCCAAAACCGCCTCTTTTACAGCGCCTGGTGCGTAAGGAACTGATCATAACGCTGCTGTCGCTGGCAATCGCAGTACTGCTGTTTACCTTCTTCTTTGCCCACCATAAAGATACGAAAAAAACCAACAGCTCAAAAACAGCCGGCAACACCAGCACCCCGGCAGCAAACAGCTTCGACAAAAAGCAACATAGCACCACCGACCCCAACAGCATTTGGGTAGTCGTCAACAAGCCGCTGCCGCTGAGCCCCATAGATTACGCACCAACAGACTTAACCGTGCCCAGCGTGCCCCTGCGTGTGCCAGGCAACGAAAGCATGCAGGTTCGCCAGGTAACGGCTGCGGCCATGGAAAAAATGTTTGCTGGCGCAACGGGCGCGGGCTACAACTTAATGCTGGCTAGCGGCTACCGCTCATACAGTTACCAAGTAAACCTGTACAACGGCTACGTAAAAAGCAGCAGCGTTGCCGAGGCCGACAAAACCAGCGCCCGCCCCGGCCACAGCGAGCACCAAACCGGCCTGGCCTTTGATGTTGAGCCCACTACCAAGCAATGTGAGTTAGACACCTGCTTTGGCGACTTGCCCGAAGGCAAATGGCTGGCAGCCAACGCCTACAAGTACGGCTTTATCATCCGCTACCCCGCCGATAAAGTTTCAGTAACCGGCTACGACTTTGAACCCTGGCACGTGCGCTACGTAGGCGTGCCGCTGGCAACCGAACTGCACAACAGCCATGCGGAAACGCTGGAAGAGTTCTTTGGTGTTAAAGGCGGCAAAGACTTTAACTAAGCGTCTATGCGCTAAAGGGCTCGATCATTTTTTTAAGCTTGCTTATAAACTTCGCTACAGAATTCGCTTGGTACTTATTCGTAAGCTCTTCCAGTTTATTGGCTATCTCCGTGATATGGGGCTTGTCGTTGACCACCCATAATACAAGCTCCTCAAATTCATTAGTTTTGTCCGCCTGCATATTTAGAGCGACGCCATTTAGCTCATATGTCAAAATAGCCGCCATTAGTCCGGTTCGCTTATTCGCATCTGAGAAACCATGATTGCGTGCGATCGCATCTAGTAATACCGCACAAACAATATGCAGCGAACAATCCTCATGGTATGAAAGATACGTTTTCGGTCTATGGATAGCCGAATCAATGACCGATTCGTTCAGGATCCCACGTCTACCTCCCGAAAGATTAATAATGGCATCATGAAGATCCATAATCATATCTTTATTAGGAAGATAGATCAGCATTTATTTGTCTGCAAGAGATGTGAGAGTTGACTTCATGTTTTTAGCCAACCTCTTAACAAGCTTCTTGTCAGTTTTTTTCACGTATACAAGTTTAGCCGCCATATAAAAATGATATCAAAATATGCGTGCTGCTGCTACCAAAATATCGGCTAGTCTAAATCTTTAGAAGTAATCAGCGGAATTTGCACGCCGTTGGCGCTCAACGTATCGGTGATGCGCGCTTTCTGCGCGGCAATCGTTGTCTTTAGTTGTTGTTTGTCCAGCATGCCCTGGGTGGCGTCTTCCAATAAGTACAGGTGCACATTGGTGCGGGCGTTGGTGTCGTCGGCTTTGGCTTGGGCGGCGGTCCATTCGTAGTGCATGTAGATTGGTAAGTAGCTCATGGTTTTCAGGGTTTTGGTTTTGGCGTCTATGTCCATGACTGCCAGGCCGTTAAACAATGTTTCCGGCGGCTCCTGGGTGTTCAGGAAATTGCCCAAGGAGTACCACACCGTGGATTTGGTGCCGTCTGCCCCAGTTAGCTGCTGCACCGGCTGTAGTTCGTGCGAGCCATGCCCCAGCACCAGCTGCACACCGTGGTCGGCCAGCCATTGGGCGTCGGCTTTTTGCTCGGCGTCTACGCTGATGGCATATTCGGTGCCCCAGCGCATGCTGGCAATGATAATTTGGGCGCCGTTTTGTTTGGCTTCGTCAATTTGCCGCCCGGCAAAGTCTTTGCTGAAGACATTTACGCCGTAGTCGTTCTGCGCAGGCGAATCGGTGTTGATGTACGTGGTGTACGCCAGGAATGCAAACTTCACGCCTTTTACGGTGAAGTAGTGCACTTTGTCGTGCTCGGCCTGGCTGCGGTTTTCGCCGGCTACAGCCAACATGTTTGGCACCTTATCCCAGGCGTCTACCGAGGCGCTGATGTTGGCCTGCTTGAAATCGAAGCTGTGGTTGCTGGCCGTATTTGCCAGGTTGCAGCCCAGCCTGCCCATGTCCGTTACAAACTCCGTTGGCGAGTTGAATTTCGGATAGCCGGTAATGCCCAGGGCCTTGCCCCCATTTAAGATAGGGTCATTGCAAAAACGGATGTCTGCTTTTTTGAAAAGCGCCGGGAAGTCGTCCATCAGCGGCAAATAATTATACGTGCCGTCCGATTGTTTGGCTGCGGCGTTAACGGAATCGTGGGCAATGAAATCACCGGTGGCCAGCAGGCGGATAGTGTCTTTGTCGCCAGTTATACCTGCTGCCTGCTGCGTGTTGCCGCCTGGATTCTTAGCGCTCTTGTTTGCGTTACGGCTAAGCAAAAACCATGCTGGTAAAGCCAGTAGCAGCACCGCAACTACAGCAACAATAACAGCTTTGGGGAAACGGCGGCGCTGGGGTGTTTCCAGCGGGCGGCCCGGCATGGCGCGCTGCTGGAGTGGCGCTGGGCGCTGTTGCGTAAAACTAGGCGCAACCGGCTGCATAGGCCGGCGAATTGGCTGCGGCGCTTGCTGCGGCGACTGGCCTGCCGGGCGCAATGGGCGCGGGCCACGCATATCCTGAAATACCCGGCGCCGTTCTTCCGGGTTCACGCGCACACTCCACATATGCGATTAGCTTGGGCGGATTTAATCATACGTAAATAATACCAGAAGCAGCATGCGCCTGCAGGGCTAACTGGCTTCAGAATGCCCAGCAGCCTCATCGGGATAATCGTAATACAGATCCTGGATGCGTTCCCTGGCTGTTTCAGGGTCGAACATGCCCTGCACATAATCCACGGCAGCCACGCGTACAATGTCGTCTAGCACAGCTTGGCGGCGCACTTCCAGGCTGCCAAGCAGCGCGGCACGGCGCATGGAAACGCGCTGCACCGTTAGCCCGGCAATTGTGTCGGCGTCGGTTGTTTGCCTTTCTGTTGAGAACGTCACCGGCTGGCGCGCGGCGCTGGCAAGGCGGCCGCTGCCAACCTGCGCTTCGTGGTGCTGCCGGTATGCCCGTTCCTGTTCCGCCCGGCCTGGGTCTAGCACCTTCAGTCCGGTCCGCACGCGCCGGCCGCCCTGTTGCCCGAAATCAAAATTGCGCCTTTTGAGCATACGCAGCGTACCGTTAACAACGTCAACGCGCTCGCCCAGTGGGAGGTCCTCATCACCGGCCCGGCGCATGTAACGCAGCACCACTAGCTGGCCGGCGGGCACCACTAAATCGAGGGTGCGGTCTGCACGCTTGTCTTCAGGGATGGCAAGCTCAACGCTCAGCTGCGTGGTGTTATCGGGCTGCGGCGCTATTTCAGCGTGCAATACACAAGCAATTTCAGGGGGGAGCGGCTGGTTGTTGTAAGGTGATTCCGCTAACCCCACTGATTAATCCTCCAGCGACGGTTTGTCTACTAAAAGCGGCTCCACACCAGCGGTCGTGTGCGATATCTTTATCACGTCTTTGTCTACTTTGCGCAGTTCCTTGTGGGCGTTGTTGTAGTGGTTTACGGTAGTGCCCAGGCTGTTACCAAGTTTTTGCATAAACTGCTCGTACGTATTCAGGTGGCGGCCAAGCTCGCCCACGCGCTGCTGGATTTCCTTGGCCTGCTCTTCAATTTGCAGGCTGCGCAGGCCCTGCATAACTGTCTGCAGATAGGCCATGAAGGTTGTAGGGCTGACGATGATAACGTTTTTCTCGCGGAAAGCATACTCAATAAGGTCGCGCGCGCTGGTGTTGGTGATACCCACTTTGTTTACGAGCAGGTCGTAGTAAATGGCTTCGCTGGGGATGAACATGAAGGCGTAATCCATGGTGCCGTCTTGCGGGCGGATGTATTTGCTGGTTTCGTCGATGCGGTTTTTCAGGTCCTGCCGAAAAGCCCTGGCGTGGATATCACGCTGGGTTTTGTCGGTTTCCTCTACAAGGCGGTTGTAATTTTCCAGCGAAAATTTGGAGTCTACCGGCAGCATCCTGCCCTTGTCCAGCATGATAACGGCGTCACAAATAAGGTCGTGCCCTTGG
>DATIIE010000124.1:0-8484 GCA_035479955.1 Saccharimonadales bacterium (SeqCode) | reverse complement strand
CTGGTGTTGCGTACTTGGTCGAGCAGGCTGATGCTGTCGCGGAACGAGCCTTCGCCGTGCGCGGCAATCAGCTCCAGGGCGGCGTCATCTATAGAAATTTTCTCGGCTGTGGCAATGGAGCGCAAATGCGCCGAAACTTTGGCAAGGTCAACGGGTTTGAATGCAAAGCGCTGCGTGCGGCTGATAATTGTTTCGGGCAGTTTGTGCGCCTCTGTCGTGGCCAAAATGAACACCACGTGCGCTGGCGGTTCCTCAAGTGTTTTCAGCAGCGCGTTAAAGGCCTCTTTGGTGAGCATGTGGACTTCGTCGATAATGTACACCTTGTACTTGGCCATGCTGGGCGCTACGTGCACTTTATCGCGCAGGTCGCGGATTTCATCGATGCGGCGGTTGCTGGCGGCGTCAATTTCAATAATATCTAAATGCGTGGTTTCGTCGTCGTAGGGCAAGCCGTTTACTTCGTGCGCCAAAATACGCGCAATGGTAGTTTTGCCCACGCCGCGCGGCCCAGTGAATAAATAGGCATGGCTGATGTTGCCATTTTTAAGCGCGCGTGTCAGCGCTGTGGTGATGTGCTCTTGCCCAACTACGTCTGCTAATTTTTTTGGCCGGTGCGCGCGGTACAGTGCCTGCGCCATTACCGGGCCATCCTAAAAGAACGGCCACCAAAAGCCTGTGTTACCCTCTTCATACTTCTATTTTAGCAGAGGGCTGCCAGAAAGACTGTTGTGATTCCGTACTACGGCGTGCCAACGCGGGCAATTTGTGGCGGGTCGTATAGCATACCACCCTCTGCCAGCACACGCAGCATATATTGCGTAACAGTGCGCAGCGGCTGTTGGTACTCTGCATCACCGTTTGTTACGGCGTTTTCTGTGAGTGCCAAATATACTGGAAAAGCGTCGGGGTGCTGCGACACCGTTGCCGGCGGGCTGTCGCTCCTTATGCCAGCGCCCGGAACCGGGCATACGAGCTTAACGAGCATTAGCGGGCGTACGCCTTTGTGTTTTGGCGGCAGTTCTTTGGGAAATTCCAGCCGGTCGCCAACGGCCAAGCCGCCTAGCGGGCCGGGTATTTCATTTAGTTTGCCGTGCTCATCCTTAAATAAGACGTGGTAATCGTCTGGCTGGCATCTTCTTTCATCAAATAAAAGCAAATGGCCGCCCACAAGATACAACATCGGGTCAGCAGGCCTGATGGCATGCGCGATATCGTCAGGATCTACAGCACGGCCATGCACATGGTCGTCGAGTTTTTTGAACGCTTTGCTAATAAGTGCGCGGTTTATTTCAATCATCACCATTCCCCTGTGACGTGTAGAGTGCTACAGTGCTGCTTCGAGTGCGGCCCACTCTGCGGCGGAATCATCTTCCGGCAGGTTGACGCTTACTTGGTCGCCAGGCTTTGCCTTAAAGTAGGTTACGCTTGCCAGCAGTACGCGGAAATCCCTGCCATTTACGTCCACGATGTAGTGGCCGTTTTCCAATTTCAGTTGGCCGACCACCTGCTTGCGCGGGATTGGGCCGATTTGCTTGTATAAGAATGTGCCGTCATCGGCAATTGTCAGTTTTAGGATGTCGCCTTGCACCAGCTTGGATTTGCTGGCGTAGTTGGCAGGCACGGGATACATTTTACCGTCGGAGCCGACCATATTTTGGCCGTCGAAAACGCCTTCTATTACCTTGCCCAGGTTATCGTCCTTTACCACCGGAGCGATATTGGCGTCGTCGCCAACCAGGCTGATTAGAAGTTCGTTTGCGGCGCCGAGATTTGTTTCGGCCTCCTGAATAAGAGCCCGTAGCCGTTTAATTTGCTTGTCTGGTACGTCTGCCATTGATTGTGTTGTCTCTCTAAGTCTCTCGTGAGTGTTTGTATTAGTTACACTTACACCTAAGACTATCACGAACACATAGTCAAGTCAAAACGACTGTGTAGCTGTGGATAAAGTGGCTCGCTACGGTATAATATCCCGATGGCAAAGCCCGAATATATTCCGCCCGAATTTGACCCAAACGGCCTGCAGCCGGTGCCGTTTGAGGCTATTGGCAGCACTGCGCTGCTGCCTGGCATGATACTAACCGGCATAGGCGGGTTTAATGATTTAAACACTGTGGAACGCCGTGTGGTGCAAAGTATGGTGCTCCCCGAAACCGGAATAGCGGAACATCCGCGGCTCGATTATCCCAATATACACAAGGAATTGCTGCCGCAAATAGGTCTTCCGCTCGGCACGCTACTGCGGCCAAAAGCCAGCCGCGGTCGTATTGTTGACGGTGCAGTGGCGCTGCTCCCCTTCGAAGAAGAGCGTGTTGGCATGTATGCCCACGCGGCACTTACGCTCCGGCCGCACACCTTGCTGTCACTTGTAATTATGGGGAAGCTTGGTTCCCGCGGCGCAGCAACACGCCCCTTTACCCAGGAAGTGGGCTATGCAGTAACCCGCGGCAGAACGCTCCGCCGTTTTCCTGCGCCTACCGATTCACTGAAGCAAGCGGCGCTCGCCACCAGCGTTATGCGCCGCACCGGCAGGCAGGTAGGCGGGCAGATCGATGTAAATATGCGGGGCGTATACCACCCGGACCGCGACCGCCCCAAAGGCGATGACGGCGCACCGGGTAAGCGCCGGCCCTAGGGCAGCTATAGGCTAGTCAATTTCCGCAGAATATCCTGCCCCTTCAATGTGCCTTGCGACGCTTGGCGGCAGCTGGGTTTTGATAAGCCCTCGTGCTGCTTTGACAATTTGCGATACTCGTTTCCCGGTTATACCCCACTTCCTGCCTATGGCCTCGTAGGACCGCTCGTGCACGTAGTAATCAACCATGATTTTGAACATGCGCTCCGAGTCTGTACCGCGGCTGCCTGCTCGCCGTACGATCCATTCCCTTAAGGCGGCTGTCGCTATGTCGGCACTTAGTGCGTCTATTACTTGTTCATCGTGAGGTATGTCTTCGTCGGGTCCGTCGAGCACTTCGATAAGCGGTGCGCTGTCTTCTCCTTCTACATAGCTGCGGTCGTATGATATTGCGTCCGGATTTTTTATAGCTTCTTCGTGCCTCTGGAGTGTTTCAAGTGTGTAGCCAATTTCGGCAGCAGCATCCTCCTCGCCATATCCCTGCTCTACCAAGCTGCGGAATTCTGCTACTTTGTCGGCCATGCCGCGTGATTGCTGCACGAGGTTACCGTTTTCACGCGCCCAGCTAACTAGTCGCCGGTATATATAAGTTTGGGCAAAACTAGAGAATTTTATGCCCAGGGCCGGGTCGAACTTTTTAGCGGAGGCTATAAGATGTATATTGGCCACTTGCAGTAGGTCGTCCTTTTCCAGGCGCGGCAAATGCGCGAATTTGTGCAGTACAATAGCAGTCAGTAATTCGACCATGCCTTCATTGCCTCGTATGAAAATATCGAAAGCAAGGTTGCCTTCACGGATGTTGGCTTGGCATTCCTCTAACTCGCCAGGGTCGAGCGCTACGTAGCTATTTTCAGCAGCGGCAAGCAGCAAGGAGGATTCTTCGCCGGCCTGTATGCGAAAACCGAGTTCAACTTCTTCAAGTGCAGTGAGGGTGCCCTTTTGTTTGTCACTAATAAATTTCTGCTGTAGGGCGGCAAAATCAAACACCTCCACTTCAGCGGCGGCGTTTGGAAAATTAAAATTTTCAATTTTTTCCGGCATACAACAGCTATTTATAGACAAAAAAACTGCCCCGAAGGGCAGCCTCTTTGAAGTGGATTGGTACTAGGCCAATTCAACAGTAGCGCCAGCTTCTTCCAAAGCTTTCTTGGCGGCTTCTGCGTCTTCTTTCTTAGCCTTCTCAACGACAGTCTTAGGAACGCCGTCAACAATAGCCTTGGCTTCGCCAAGACCGAGGCCGGTCAGGTCCTTAACAGCCTTGATAACAGCTACCTTCTGAGCGCCAGCGTCCTTCAACACAACGTCGAATTCGCTCTTCTCGTCAGCAGCGGCAGCGCCGCCATCAGCAGCAGGTGCTGCTACAGCAACAGCTGCTGCAGCTGGTTCAATGCCGTACTCATCCTTCAGGATGTTCTTCAGTTCGTTTACTTCGAGGACAGTCAACTTTGTAAGGTCTTCTGCCAATTTCTTCAAATCTGCCATTTCGTAGATCCTTTCTTAATAAAAATTAGCTTGCCTTGGCTTCGATACCGTCAAGCAGGCCGTGCAGGTTGCCAGAAAGGCCACTGACCACGTCGTTGAGCGGAGAAGTAAGGGTTGCGACCACCTGGGCAATGAGTTCGTTCTTGCTTGGCAGGGTTGCCAAAGCCTTCACTTCGTCGCTGCTTAGAAATTTGCCTTCCGCCGTAATGGCGCCAACAAATTCGATGGAGGGGTTGAGCTTGGCGAACTTGGCCAGAGCTTGTGCGGGTGCAACTTCGTCGTCGCTGTTGAAAGCGTACAGAAGCTGGCCCTTTAGCTCGGCAGTTTCGACGTTTTTGAGGGCGTCAATGTCCTGCAATGCCTTGATTACCAAGCGGTTTTTTACGACACGTAATTTTGTGCCGCTGTCGCGGGAGTCACGGCGCAACTGCTGGATTGCCTTCACCGTTGTGCCCTGGTATTTTGCTACCACGGTCATCTTCGATGACTGCAAAGCGGCGGTTACATCGCTAACGACTTCCGACTTCTTGTCTTTGCTTAGTGCCATATATTTTTCCTTGTTAGTTAAATCTTCGACCTAGATTGTTAAGGATTCGGGAACGCTCACGATTTCTTAAAATAAAAAATCTTTGGTTCTCGCATTACCAAAGATTTCGGAAAAAGAAACAAAATGTGTTGTTTCATTGCCTCGGCAGCATTCTTAAATCTTTTGAGGGATCGCTGCGGTCTTCGGTAATGTTCTGATGTATTTTACACCTTTGTCGTATATCCTGTCAACAGATACGGGCAGTTAGTTTTTGGGCGCGGTGCGCGCCACGCTATCCAGGAAATTACGCATAATTGGAACGAACTGCTCAAGTGATTCTTTGCTAACCCATTCGGTGGGGCTGTGGTGGGCGCCGCCCAAGGGGCAGCTGAGTACGCAGGGTATGCCAACGCTGGTGTAGAAAATGGCGTCGCTGCCGCCCAGCGATATAGCGCCTTTGGGCGCGCGGCCAGTCACCGCTTTTACTGATTCGCGGTAGGCGTCTACCAGCGGGCTGTCCAGTTTGGGGCGGATTGGCACTAAGTCGGTGTATGTTTCGCGCGCCAGGCCGTATTTGGCGCACAGTTCGTCCAGCAGTTTGATGGCGCGGGGGTAGGAATCTTCGTTGGTGAGCCGCACCTCAACGTTGGCCACCATTTGGTCGGGGACGCTGTTGTAGATGCCGCCACCCCCATTAATGCTGCCGATGTTGAGCGTGTCGGTGGTGGGCCCGCCGCCAGCGTAGTGCGCGATTAATTCGTGCAACGCTTCTACTAATTTAGTGCTGGCGCTCTCGCCTTCCCACGGCCGGCCGCTGTGCACGGCCTTGCCGGTAGCAATAAGCTCAAAGCGCCACCAGCCTTTGGCGATTTCCTCTATATCCCAGCCCGGCGCAGTGGAATCTGGCAGTATGACTATTTCGGGGCGGTGCCCTATTTGCACCAAATGGTCGACACCGGCGAGCGGCGCGCTGGCCTCTTCGTCGTGGGTAATGGCAATGTCGAAGTCGTATTCGTGCAATGTGCCTTCTTCGTATAGCTCGTCTATTAGCTGCAGATAGCCGGCAATGGCGAATTTCATGTCATACACGCCGCGGCCGTACAGCTTGCCGCCTTTTTCCTGCAGCGTGAACTGGCCGGGCTCGCCGGGTACAACGTCTATGTGGCCGCCCAGCGACACTTTCGGTTTGTTGGCTTTACTGATGCTTGTGCGGGCGGTGAGCGCGGTGCGCCCGTTATATTCGTGGCGCGTGCACTGCAGGCCGCGGCCCTTCAGATACGACTCCAGGTAGTTGATAGCTGCGGCGTTCGCGGCAGTATCGGCAGTAATGGTGGGCATGGCCACAAGTGTTGCGAGGTGGGTGCTTATGCTCATCCAGCTATTTTAACACTGGGTTCAGGACGTTTGCCAGGTGGCGGATGTTATCTTCTTTGGTAATTTCCCCTGCACTGTTGTGGGCGATGCGTTCAATGTACTGGGCCAGGATGGCGCAGAATTGGTCGAACCCCTGGCGTGAGAGCCACTCGGTTTCCTGGTGGCGGTCGCCAGCCGGTGGTTCCATGATGACGCAGGGTACGCCGGCCTGGTTGAACAAACGGGCGTCTGTTGCGCCAAAGCTGTAGCTGGTGTTGTGTTCTTCGCCGGTGACGGCGGCCACTAAGCCTACGAAGGCGGTGATGTAGGGGTTTTCGGCGTCGTTTACGCACGGCGGGTCATTTACCATGACATCGGCAATAACGCCGTGTGTTTTGCTGATGGCGGTAATGCGTTCAGTAAGCTCATTGTGCTCATTCAGGCTGCCGGTACGGATATCCAGCATGGCGCTGGCGTCGGCGGCCAGCTGGTTGGCAGTGCTGCCGCCCTCAATAGTGCCCACAGAAAGGTAGCTGCCGGTGCGCACTGGTTCTTCTGGCACAAGCTTGCGGATTTCATCTAAAGCGCCCAGTAAACGGTGGATGGCGCTCTCGCCTTCCCACGGCCGGGAGGCGTGCGATGGTTTGCCCGCGGCCGACAGTTTAATCCACTGTACGCCTTTGGCGAATGTTTCCAGCTCCCAGTTTTCGCCGCCGTCTGGCACGATAGCCACTTTGGGGTGGTAGCCAAACTCGTTAATGAGCCAGCCAGTGCCATTTACGCCGCCAACTTCTTCGTCGCTGGTAATCATGATGCCGAAGTCGTAATCGCTAATAGTGTCTTTGATGCTGTCTACGAGCGCCAGGTAGCTGGCTATGGCGAACTTCATGTCCATAACGCCGCGGCCGTACAGCTTGCCGCCTTTTTCGCTGAGGCTGAACTGCTCCTTTTTGCCTGGCACGACGTCGATGTGTGCGCTGAGCATAACGGTTGGTGTGGTGCTGTCGGGTTTGGTGGTGGCAACCAGGGAATGGAACCCGTTGTGCTCAAAATGTTTTACGTGCAGGCCGCGCGTGGCCAGGAAGTGGCTGACGTAGCTGAGCGCCTGCTTGTTGGCAGCGGCGTGGCCGGTAACTGTGGGCATGTCTACCAGTTTGCGTAGCAACTGCATGTGCAGGCCTTCGGCGTTGCCCACAGTCTGCTTTAAGCGGGCGGGCAGCGGTTTTTTTAAGAAGGCGGCCATAACGCTGCGGTATTCATCGAAAGAGTCGAGCTCAACGCATTCGTTGTCGCTGTGCGGGTCGTGGCCGTATAAGCCAAACTCCACAACATCGTTTTGTACCTGCGAGAAATGGCGGCCATCGCTGGCGCCGGGGCGGCCTAAGAAACGCGGTTTTTGGCCAGTTACCTGTTTTAAGGCACTGCTCAAGCCCTGCACGTAGGGGTTTAACTCTTCTACGTGTACAGCTGGCTCAAAGGTAGCGAGATTCACAATGGTCGCGTCCGGGTCGATGGTTTGGAAAAATGCCTCTAACGATTCACGGGTGTGGAACACCGGGTCTTCCTGGGTGAAGCGGAAGTCTATTTTTAAAACGGCGCTGTCGGGTACTTTGTTGAATGTTTCGTTAGCGGTGGTAATGCTGGAAACGTTGGCAGTGGTGGTGAGTGTTTCAGTGTCGGGTGTGGGGTAGCGCTTTAAGATGGCATCGGCAAAGGCGCTGGCTTTCAGCACTGCATTGTTGCCGTGCCACAAGTGGGCACCGTGGGCAGCTTTGCCGGTAAAAGCAATTTCTGCCCAACACAAACCGCGTGCGGCGTTGTAGATGGCGTTCCGTTCGTTTGCATACTCGCCCATAACTACAAAGTCGGCGCGCAGGCCATCGGCGATGTGCATACGGGCGCCGTCGTACCCGCCAACTTCTTCGTCGCTTACTATTTCCAGGCCTAACGCGTACGGTACGCTGTTTACTACTTCGCAGAAAACGTCGGTGAGCACCAGGGCGGTGCCTTTCATGTCCAGGGCGCCGCGGCCGTACAGCTTGCCATCTTTTTCGTATGGTTTGAACTGTTCGGGTTCGCCAGGCACAATATCTACATGGGCGTTCAGTAATACGTCGAATTTTTCCGGGCGGGTGGTGCCGCGGTATGCCAGAAAGCTGTGGCGGCCATTGCGGGCAAACCGTTCAATGGTAATGCCTGGGTGAGCTGCAACAATGGTGGCCACAAAATCTACCGCTTCCTTTAGCGCCGCTGGGTTGGCAGCAGTGGATTGGATGGCGATAAGTTGTTTGGTTTGGTCGATTAATTTGCGGTTCATTGTGGTGTCCTTAATGAAAAAACCGAGCCCATTGGAGCTCGGTTGGCCTGGTGCTGGGTGAATAGCCTGCCTAACCGCGCTCCTTTGAGCTGGTGACAATCATGAGGCGGCAGACCATGCTTTTGTTCATAATGCGTGAAATTATACGCCCGGCTACTTCTTGTGTCAAATGGT
>DATIIE010000123.1:0-3181 GCA_035479955.1 Saccharimonadales bacterium (SeqCode) | reverse complement strand
CGGTGGCCACATATTCCATCACGTTTGCGAAGCTTTCATTCAGCCACAGGTCGTTCCACCATTTCATAGTCACCAGGTCGCCAAACCACATGTGGCTCATTTCGTGGCAAATCACCAGGGATACATACTCGCGGGCGCCTTGGCTCACGTTGCCGGGCTCGGCAATAAACACGCTTTCGCGGAAGGTAATAAGCCCCCAGTTTTCCATGGCCCCGGCAGAGAAGTTGGGGATAGAAATGCTGTCGGACTTTGGCAACGGGTAGGGCACGCCGTAGTATTCGTTGAAGAATTCAACAGCGCGTTTCGCTACACCCAGCGCGAAGTCGATAGATTCGGCGCTGTGGTCTTTGGTTGTCCAGGTGCGCACTACAACGCCGTCTTTGGTTTTGGTTTCGCGGCTTTGGTAGTCGCCAATGGCAAAGGCCAGCAGGTAGGTGCTCATGCGCGGTGACGTTTCAAAGCTGACAATTGTGCGGCCGTCTTTTTCTTCGGTGGATTTGACCGGCATGTTGCTAAGGGCGACTTCGCCTTCAGGCACGGCCAGTGTTAAGTCGAAGGTGGCTTTGGCCTCTGGTTCGTCAATGCACGGGAATGCCTGGCGGGCAAAATGGCTCTCGAACTGGGTGGATATAACCACGCGCTTGCTGCCGTCAACATCATACTGGCTGGCGTAAATGCCGGTCATGCTGTTTTGCACGGGCGCTTCAAATTCGATGCGTACGCTGTAGCTGCCGGCGTAGAGCATATCGGTGGTGTGCAGGCGCACTTCGTTGGCAGCCTTTTGCAGGTTGATGCGTTCGACGGCAATTTCCTGGTCGCCTTTTTTGTCGTGGCGGATGACGTGCGCCGCCGTTATCTTTAGGTTGTGCTGGTGGAAGGTGAGGCGTTGGCTGGGCCGGCCTTTCTTCTGGCCGCGAATGGTTACTTGCCCGGTTGCGCGCTTGGTTTCGGCGCTGGGGTCAAGGAACAGCTCATAATGTTCGGGTTGAAAAGAATCAAATAAATGCGGAAGTTTTTTGCTCATTTGTCCATTTTAGCATGTTTACAGATGGGGCGGGGCTTGGCGTAAGTGCTTATGCTAGTGGTATAATAAATGCGAAACGCTTATTTACTACTAACAGAGGCAAGCTATGATTAAACCCCATTCCGATGACCCCGACGTAGCGGCTGCTGCGGCACGGGCTTCTGAGATTGTAAAACGCGTGCTGGGCGGGCTTCCTCCAGCCGAAACATATGACTACGGCGGGCACAAGCTGCGCATTGGCGAATACGGCGTGTGCGAGCGCTGCACCCGGCCAATTGCCGAAGCGCAGCAAGCCGAGTTTGCCCTGCTGGCAGCTGCCAGCGTAACCGACGACGATGAGGTTGTCGCCCACTTGAACCTGGCCGCCGACCTGTTTCGGAAGGAAGCAGACGCGGCACTGGTGCGCGCTGAACTGCACAACGGCGAAAATTCTGAAGATATCCTCAACCAGGTGCTGGGCTTTATTTACGACCGCTCTATTGGCGATTCCTACGACCACACCCACCATCCCGAAGGGGAGGCACAGTAATGGCCGACCAACAACGCATAGACCACCACCTGGACAACCTCCGCAAGCTGCTAAGCCCGCGCGGCCTGTTCCTAGCCAGCAGCCACAGTGTCAGCACCGGCTACGACAAAGCCTGGCTGCGCGACAACGTGTACGAGGCCCTGGCCTTTGAATACGCCGGCCAATGGGATGTGGTTGAGAAAACCTACCACACGCTCCTTGATATCTTCGACAAGCACATCGACAAAATAAACTGGGCAACCACCAACAAGCCATTTGAAACCTGGCAGTTCATCCACGCCCGCTACAGCCCTGAAACCCTTGAAGAGTTCTGGGAAAGCTGGGGCAACAAACAGCACGACGCTGTTGGTGCTGTGCTGTACAAACTGGCCGATTTTGAACTGCAAGGCCACAGCATGTTGCGCAACAAAAAGGACCGCCAAACCGTGCAAACGCTCATTTACTACATTTGTAATGTTGAGTATTGGCACGACGCGGACAACGGCATGTGGGAAGAGAATGAGGAAGTGCACGCCAGCTCGGTTGGCGCAGTGCTGGCCGGCCTGAGAAAGTGGCAGGAAGCCGGCGGCATGGACGTTGACCAAGACGCCATCGACCGCGGCCAGGCCGCCCTCATTGCGCTATTGCCGCGCGAATCTGAAAGCAAGTTTACCGACCTGGCGCTGCTGTCGCTCATCTTCCCGTACGGTGTAGTGAAGTCGGATATGGCGCGCGAGCTGCTGGACAACCTGGAGTACCACCTGGTGCGCGACCGCGGGCTGATCCGCTACAAGTTTGACGCCTACTATAACAAGAACGAAGATGGCCGCTCAGAAGAGGCGGAATGGTGTTTTGGCTTCAGTTGGATGGCGATCGCCTACAAACGCCTGGGCGATGAAGCCAAAGCCCGCGAATACATGGATAAAGCCACGGCAACCATTACCAAAGACGGTAAAATTCCGGAGTTGTACTTCAGCAACTCCGACCAAGCCAACGAAAACACCCCGCTGGGCTGGAGCGAGAGCATGTATGTCGTGGCGCTGTACGAGGTTGAAGGCCGTTCACCAGTAGCTACCCAGATGTAGTGGCGCGCAGCAGCTGTTTATTGCTTATCGTGTCCGGGTACAGCTCGCCTAACACCCAATCTGGCAGCTTGCTCAGGAGTATATCCCGTCTGTTTTTGTTGAGGCCCCAAATGCCAAACTCCTGGCCGCTGGCGGCTGCAAACTGGAAGCATGGGCCGTTTACACTGCAGCCGGCACAGAACCGCTGGGCGTCGGCACGCTCTTCAAAGAAGTAATCGGGGTCGGTGTCGCGGCAGCGCGCATCATCGCGCCAAGATGTGCGCTCTGTGTGCGGCTGTGCGGCTGCGGACTGCACGGCATGTGGGGGAACTGGCTCGCCAGGCAGCGAGACAAACATTTCCTGGTTCACACCAGGAGCGCCCGTGGATCGCCGCATAGTGGCTGTTAACTGGTTGTGCCGGCGTATAAAAGTGCGCAGAGCTGAGCGGCTCGGCATTTCCTTGCGCCGCTCGGACAGCCGTTTATACAATTCGGCGTATGGCATGCCGCCCCTGCCTAAGATAGCCGTAATTTGCATGGCAAGCGTGTCGTCTAATCTGACGCTGCGCCGTTGGCCGTCGGCTT
>DATIIE010000122.1:0-2402 GCA_035479955.1 Saccharimonadales bacterium (SeqCode) | reverse complement strand
GTAATGCCGGCCATTTGCCACCGCAGCAGGCGTATCAGGCGCCCGGCTTGGAGCCGTTCATACAGCTGTTGCTCCAGTGAGCTGGCGGTAAAGGAGCGGAGCGGCTCGCGGTGTATAAGATAGCTGCGCAGCTCTTGCTCCAGCCCGGCTACTGTTTTGGCATCTGCAGAATCCGGCTGTAATGTCGCCACGCCGCCCGGCCGCGAGGTGATAACCCGCAGCTTATCCAGGTATTGGTCTATCTCGTGTTTATTTGATACTAGCGACGCCAAATAAATAATGCGGTCTATACGCGCGCTGATATCATCGGTGCCCACCGGCTTCATGCTTAAAGCATAACTTTTTTCGGCCAGGTTTCAAAGCACGGACTGGTTCTTACTGCTCGCAGGCGTCAAATGTCTTTAACTGCCAGCTCTCGCTTTCATGCCCGCGTTCAACGGTAAAGTTGAAGGCGCTGCCCGGCGCGCCGTCATATACAATAGTGCCGCTTACTTTTTGCGTATCCTGCGGCTGGAAGAAAACACCGTAAGCGATACCCGTGGGGACGTTAGTTACTTTTTTGCCCACTACGCGCGAAATATCGGCGCGTTCTTGGGCGGGCACGTTTTGCGAATGCAGTTCCAGGCACTTCGGCAGGTTCTGCTGCCTTGCCAGTTGCCGGGCCTCGGCATAGGTAATTGGCTCTGACGCAGGGGAGCGCAGTATAAGCAGCAGGGTACCGACGCCCACTATCAGGCATAAAAGCACCAGGGCTACAAACGTTTTGCGGTTCATATAATAAGTATATCAAAATGCGTGGCAAGCCCGCCTTGCTAAAGTTGTGCATTATAAAGCTTATGGTAAGCTGTAGATATAGCGTAAAAAATCTAACAGAAAAAGGTACCTCACATGCCTAAGAAGAGTACTGTCCGTCCGAAAGCAAAAAGTGCCCGCACCCAAAAGTCGCGTGTAAAAGTAACAACTGTGCGTGCCGGCTCTGGCGGGGTGGGCGACATATTCCGCAACAAGCTCAGCCTGGCCATTTTCGTGCTGGCATTTGTGGTTGTGGGCGTGATAACCGTCCGCTGGACCCAAGCGGCAACCACTACGTCTACGCTGTGGCCATCAAATACTATCCCCAAAACTATCACCGACTCTGACACTAAAAGCGTGGAGCTTGGCGTGAAGTTCAAGGCCAAATACTCTGGCAATGTAACTGGTGTGCGCTTTTACAAGGGCGCCCAAAATACTGGTACGCACGTAGGCAACCTGTGGGCCAAGAACGGCGTGAAGCTGGCCAGCGTAACATTCAAGAACGAGACGGCCAGCGGCTGGCAGGAAGCTGCCTTTGACAAGCCGGTAGCTATTGCGGCCAATACGACATATGTTGTGTCGTATTTTGCGCCGAACGGCCGTTATTCATCAGATGGCGGTTATTTTAAGGGCAAGGCCTACACCAGTGGTCCGCTTACCGCGCTCAAAGACGGCTCCCAGGGCGGCAATGGCGTGTATATCTACTCCTCCAAGAGCGGGTTCCCACTGCAGACATACAATGCCAGTAACTACTGGGTAGATGTAGTATTTAACACCAGTACCTTTAACCCCACCGTGAAGCCGGCTGCGCCATCTAACCTGAAGGCAACAGTTTCTGGCTCCACGGCAACGCTCACCTGGCAAAACAGCCCCACCAACGGGGTGGTACGCCACGATGTATACCGCGACGGCAAAGTGGTAGGTGCCAGCGGCGTTGGCCAATTTGCCGATAAGGGCCTGCTCGCGGGCAGTACACACACATACTACGTGGTGGCTGTGGAAAGCGCTGCCAACATGTCTGATGCCAGCAACAGCGTAAAGGTAAGCATTCCAGATGACGTGCCGCCCACTACTCCCACTCCGCCAACAACGCCACCGACGCCCACAACGCCGCCCAATACTTCCGGCTTCCCCGGCGGCAGCACAACCGGCTACAAAAGCGCTCCAGGCTACCCAGGGTCACTCACGCCGTTTACCGGCAAACTGGAAAGCGGCAAAACATATCGCTACATGAGCTTTGACTCTGGCTTTGGCGTGGAAAACGTCAATGACGTTACGTTCTACGGCTGCTTATTCAAGGGTAATGACTCGGCATTCGCCAACGTGATTATGCGCGGTTCCAACAATATAACGTTCGACTACGCCTCATTCGTACCTGACCCGGCACGCTACGCCGCCCCGCCCGCAAGCGGCCAGATCCCCTATAACGGCAGCTCGCAGTTTGGGCTGTGGCTGTATCCGGACGGCGCTGGCAAAATCATGGTAGACCACAGTGACTTCTGGGGCTTTGGAAACGGTATACAATTCTTCTCATCGACTGACCCGAACAAGACATTTACGGTCCGCAACTCCTGGTTCCACGATGCCCGCGACGACGGCAACGGCCAGGA
>DATIIE010000121.1:0-4507 GCA_035479955.1 Saccharimonadales bacterium (SeqCode) | reverse complement strand
GGCGAGCGATCAGAAAACCGCAGATGATGACTATGTACTGACCGATGCAGACCACGCCCGTTTTGCCGGCGAACGCGAGCGCGGGCTGGTTTCACCGGGGAGCCAGGTGCTGGCGCGCAAGGCGGCGTCGGTGCCCATACTTGAAATTACCTCCCCGAAATTTACTGGTACTGTGGCGCGCCTGGTTACCGTGGCTAACGGCCAGCGCCGCAAAACCCGCCAGGCAAAACGCCGCCGGACGCTAGTGGGACTGGCAGCGCCGCAGATTGGCGAGTCGTGGCGCATCATACTTATTGACACCAAAATAGATGAGTCGCGGCGGCATTTTGGCAAGCTGGAGTGCATTATTAACCCCCAAGTTGTGTGGCGCTCGCGCGAAACAGCCGAGGGCCGCGAAGGCTGTTTTTCGGCTGGGCCGGTGTGGGGCCTGGTGCGCCGCCCAGTGGCAGTAAAAATCAGCGGCTACGACACCTCCGGCAAAGAAATCACCCGCATTTTAGAGGGCTTTAGCGCGCGCATCGCCTGCCATGAAATAGACCACTTGGATGGCATCCGTTTCCCGGAACGTATCACCAGCGACAGAAAACGCCACTGGGTACACACCGAAGAACTGCTCGACTACCCCGACCAAGCTAAACGCTGGCCGCGGTGGTGCACGCTGGAGCGCTGGGAAGAGTTCAAGCGCACCGCACGGTAATTTATAGCATTTTAAAAGCGTATATGTTATAATATTTTACTATGACAGGTGAAAACACTTCACGTTCAGGCCTTGTAGATGTAATGACCGCCGCGTCGCTTGGCGCCTCGCTTATGTTCCTTGGCGGCGACGCTGCGGCCCGGCCATCTGGTCAGTACGTAGATTGCGTGAGGCAGCCAGGCAATGAGACGAGTGTAACCGTGGACGCAAGCCGCCAGTCGGGTTTCGACATTGGCGACATGCAGACAAATGCAGACGGTAAACCTTTACGCTGGCGAGCCGACCATTTTCGGGTAGAAGCTGGCGGCCTTGCCGTACAACTTACCTGGAAAGACCGAGGTGCCCAATACGGCATGATTGTTGACTACGCAAGCGTTATGACGCACGAAGTAACTGGCACGAACCCTGCAACTGGCAACCAGATTGGTGTTTCTGCAACGCCGTTCGTCGAAGATGCGGGCAAAATGAAGCTTACATTTTCCTGCAACCCGCCAGTAACAGCGTAGTATCCCTGTAAAACAGGTGTAAAAACGCTATAATAGCAGTAATGACCGACGCACTCGCCACAAAACTAAAGACACTCCCCAAAGATCCGGGCGTTTATTTCCACAAAGACGCCAGCGGCGCGATTATCTACGTGGGCAAAGCCGCCCGCCTAAGCAACCGTGTGCGCCAGTATTTCCAGAAAAGCCGCCTGCGCGACCCCAAAACCGACGCGCTTGTGGCCGAAATACACGACACCGACTGGATGGTGGTAGAAAGCGAGCTGGAAGCTTTGTTTTTAGAAGCCGAAATGGTCCGCCGCTACATGCCGCGCTACAACATTTTGCTGCGCGACGACAAGAGCCTAAGCTATATCCGCATCGACTACGACAGCGACTACCCCACTGTGAGCACCACCCGCCGCCCGCTGGACGACGGCGCGCGCTATTTTGGCCCATACCTCAGCACTACCAGCGTGCGTGCCGCGCTGAAAGGCCTGCGCCGCGCATTCCCGTTTGCCACAAAGCGTTCCTCGCAGCAAAAACGGGCAACACTGTATTACCACTTGGGGTTAGACCCTGGCCTGGAAGAGGGCAAAACCAGCCTGGAGGATTACCGCGCCAACTTACGCCGCCTGATCGCGGTTATTGAGGGCAAGCGCAAAAATATTGAACGTGAACTGGAAAAAGACATGGCCCGCGCCGCCAAAGCCCAGGATTTTGAACAAGCCGCACGCCTGCGCAACCAGCTGTTTGCGCTGCGCAACCTCAGCCGGCAGGTTATTTTCAGCGACAAAGAATTTTTGGATATCAGCAAAGACCATGCCCTGAGTGAGCTCGTGGACTTACTGGGCCTGGGCAAGTTCCCGGCGCGCATAGAGGGGTACGACATCTCGCACATGCAGGGCACTGACGTTGTTGCCAGCATGGTTGTTTTCACCAATGGCGTCAGCAACAAAGGCGAGTACCGCAAATTTAAGACCAAAAAAGACCACAACAACGACTTCTACAACATGAACGAAACAATTAAGCGGCGCTTGAGCGAGAAAAACCGCAAAGCCTGGGGGCTGCCCAGCCTGGTGCTGATTGACGGCGGCAAAGGGCAACTGGACGCCGCTATCCGGGCGCGCGACGAAGCGGGCTGCACGCGCATCCCCTTCATCGGGCTGGCCAAGCGCGAAGAGCAAATTGTTATCCAGCATGGCAAATCCAATGTGGAGCTGAACGAAGAAATTATGCGCAAGCTGGCGGGCTATAAAACAATCAGCGAAGATTTTACCCTGGTAAATATGCCGCACAGCACCAATTTAGTGAAGCTGTTGCAGCGCATCCGCGACGAGTCGCACCGTTTTGCCGTTACCTACCACAGTGTGCTGAAGCGGGCGCGGCAAACCAGCTCGCATTTGGATGATATCCCTGGCGTGGGCGCGGCAACACGCAAGAAACTGCTGCGTACATTTGGGTCGCTGAAAGGCGTAAAAGAGGCGCCCGAGCAGGAGATCGCTAAAGTTGTTGGCGCGGCCAAGGCTAAAGTTATCCGCGCGCGCTTAGGTTAGCGATACTTTGCTGCCAGCGGTCATTTGAGACGGGCGTAAAACTCAGGTATTCAGCGGCCTGGTGGTGGCGCTCAATCATGCGCCTCACCCGTGCACCTTGCTGCGCGGTTGCGCCGGGCAGGCCGTCGCGCATCTGTATCTCAACAGTTTCCAGGCCCAGTCCAGCGCCAATTGCCGCCCAGGCTTTTACCAGCGTTTCGCTCCAGCGGATACCGTGGCGGGCGCGTTTGGCCGTTTCGCTGGCGGCGTTGCTGTATGTCCCCTGTATTTGCTTTATGAATATGGAACGGGTGGTATGGCTGATGCCGGCGGCGGCAAAACCAATAAGCTCGCCTCCGGCGCCAATGCCAATAGCGTCGCGGGTAGCTAAACAGGCGGTGCTGATATTGTGCGGCACGGGTGTAATTACATAACTGTAGTCGGATGGTGCCAGGGAGTCCAGGCGGTCTGCCATTGGCAGGTCGGATACGATACCCTTAATGGTGAACAACTCATAGGCGTCCGCGGGCAGCCGTTTGCGCGGCTTGCTGGTTTGGTAGGGCACTACTAATTCGGGCACGGCTAGCGCGCCCACCATTCCGGGCAAACCATGCAGCAGCTTGTACTCTGCGGCTTCAATGGGTGGTAGCTCTGCCATCTGGCGATATTGTACTCCACCGCCATAATTTGGTTAACGTGTTTAATTATTGGCCGCGCGCCATGTGCTATACTGTGTGGCTGTAATGACTGTGGAGTTTGGAAGCGACTTTTTTAGCGGAAACCGCGAGCGGCTGCGGCAGCTTTTTACAGGTACCGCGCCCATTGTTTTAACCGGCAATGGCTTGCAGCAGCGCGCTGGCGATGAGTCGTACCCATTCAAACAAGACAGCAGTTTCTGGTATCTGACCGGCATTGACGTACCCGGCGTTATTTTAGTGATGGACAAAGGGCGCGAATACTTGATTGTGCCACACCGCGAAGCCGTAATTGAGGCGTTTGACGGCGCCATTGATGTGGCCGAGCTAACGCGCCGCTCTGGTATCAAAGAAGTCTTAAACGAAAAAGAAGGCTGGAAACAGCTGGATGCCCGCCTCAAAAAAGTACGCCACGTGGCCACGCTGGCGGCTGCCCCGGCCTACATTGAATATATGGGCATGTACACGAGCCCGGCGCGCCGCCGCCTGATCCGCCGCATTAAAGAGGTGAATGCCGACGCCGATTTGCTGGACCTGCGCCAGCACCTCAGCCGCATGCGTATGGTAAAGCAGCCGCTTGAACTGGAGGCTATCCAGCAGGCCATCGACATTACCAACGAATCGCTAAAAGAAGTAACCCGCCCGGCCAAACTGTCTAAATACGCCTACGAATACGAAATTGAAGCTGACATTATGCGCGGTATCCGCCGCCGCGGCGCCGAAGGCGGGTCGTTTGAGCCGATTGTGGCCAGCGGCATCCGCGCCTGCACCATGCACCACATTTTAAATAATGCGGCACTGGCCAGCGATGAACTGGTCATACTTGATATTGGCGCCAGTTACGGCCACTACGCCTCTGATATCGCCCGCACGCTTTCCCTGGGCGGCAAACCGTCGCGCCGCCAGCAGCAGGTACATGAGGCGGTGTGTGAAGCGCAGGATTACGCATTCTCGCTGTTGAAACCAGGCGTTTTGTACCGTGACTATGAAAAACAAATGGAAGCGTTCGTAGGCGAGAAGCTGCGCGAACTGGGCCTGATTAAAAGCATTACGCATGAAGCAGTACGCGAGGCGTTCTTCCCACACGCCACCTCACAT
>DATIIE010000120.1:0-4364 GCA_035479955.1 Saccharimonadales bacterium (SeqCode) | reverse complement strand
AGCAGCCGCTTGAACTGGAGGCTATCCAGCAGGCCATCGACATTACCAACGAATCGCTAAAAGAAGTAACCCGCCCGGCCAAACTGTCTAAATACGCCTACGAATATGAAATTGAAGCCGACATTATGCGCGGTATCCGCCGCCGCGGTGCCGAAGGCGGGTCGTTTGAGCCAATTGTTGCCAGCGGCATCCGCGCCTGCACCATGCACCACATTTTAAATAATGCGGCACTGGCCAGCGATGAACTGGTTATACTTGATATTGGCGCCAGTTACGGCCACTACGCCTCTGATATCGCCCGCACGCTTTCCCTAGGCGGCAAACCGTCGCGCCGCCAGCAGCAGGTGCATGAGGCGGTGTGTGAAGCGCAGGATTACGCGTTCTCGCTGTTGAAACCAGGCGTTTTGTATCGTGACTATGAAAAACAAATGGAAGCGTTCGTAGGCGAGAAGCTGCGCGAACTGGGCCTGATTAAAAGCATTACGCATGAAGCAGTACGCGAGGCGTTCTTCCCACACGCCACCTCACATTTCCTGGGCCTGGACGCCCACGACGCCGGCGATTACGACGAACCCCTGAAGCCTGGCATCGTCATAACCGTGGAGCCTGGCATTTACATCCGCGACGAAGCCATTGGCGTGCGCATTGAAGACGACGTGCTTATTACCGAAGACGGCTGCGAAGTGCTCAGCAAAAAGCTGCCGCGTAACTTGTAGCTAATGCTTGTGCTATACTGAAGAAAAGCAATGAAACACGGTTTTCTGTATCGTTTTCTGGTGCGATGGTTCGTATGCAGCCTAGGTCTCTGGATTGCAGCCGGGCTACTGAGTTCGCACATCAACTTCCAAACCGGCAGCCGGCTTGGAACGGTGCTGATTGCCGGCCTTATTCTGGCATTAGTTAACGCGGTTATCCGCCCGGCAGTGGTTATCTTAAGCTTGCCAGCCATTTTCTTTACCCTGGGATTGTTCATTGTGGTCATCAACGGCTTTACTGTTTGGCTGGCTGCGCAGGTGTACTCACCCCTGAATGTAACCAACTTTTGGGGCGCAGTGCTTGCAGGTGTTGTGATCGGGCTGGTAAACTACTTGGTAACAGCTGTTTTGGAGATGCACGAAAAATGAGTACCCTAAGTGTTTACAACTACATTACTATCGCTTCGATGATTCTGATGACCATCCTTATTTTGGTGCAAACCCGCGGTGCTTCACTGGGCGCAGGCCTGGGTGGCGCTGGCGAAATTAACACCGAACGCCGTGGCACAGACAAAACCATCTACCAGCTCACTATTATTTTGGGCGTTATTTTTGCCGGATCACTCATTTTAGGCGTCGTCATTCCCACTAAGTAGGCTGGCGAGATGGGCAGGCTCGACCGTAAACGCGCACTCAAACTCCGCTTTCGCCGTACATTACATTTGCAGCGGCGGCAAGTTGAGGAGTTGGGGGCTGTTGCTGAGCAGCGCCTGGAAGATGATTTCTTTAAACGTTTGGAGCGCTTAGGCGGCGTTTGGCGTTTTATTACGTCGTGGGTGGTGCTGGTAGTGCTGCTGCTGGCTGTTGTAGTGGTACAGGCCCGCGGGCTGAGCAGCTATTACCAAACGCTGCAGCCAGCGTCTGGCGGCACGTACACCGAAGGCGTACTGGGCGCGTTTACAAACGCCAACCCGGTATATGCTACTAACCTGCCGGATACCACGGTGTCGCACTTGCTGTTCTCGGGTTTGCTGACATATGACTCGAAAAACCAACTGGCCGGCGACCTTGCCGATTCCTGGACCGTAGACGCCCGCGGCACTACCTACACCGTGCACCTGCGGCCCAACCTTACCTGGCACGATGGCCAGCCGCTTACGTCTGCAGATGTGTTGTTCACTTACCAGGTTATCCAGAACCCCGACGCCCACTCGCCGCTGGCCGCCAGCTGGCAGGGAATTACTGTGGCTGCGCCAGATGCGCAAACCGTAACGTTTACGCTGCCGAATGTGCTGGCGTCGTTCCCGTACTCGCTCACCAATGGCGTTATCCCCAAGCATTTGCTGGGGAGCGTGCACATGGCCGACATGCGCTCGGTGGCGTTTAATACCACGCAGCCGGTTGGCTCCGGCCCGTTCCAGTGGCAGGCAATTGAGCTGACTGGCTCCACTGCCGACAAACGCGAAGAGCACATCGCCCTGAAGGCCTACGACAACTATTATATGGGCAAGCCCAAGCTCAGCAGCTTTGTGGTGCGTACCTTCCGTTCGCAGGAACAATTGCTGGGCAGTTTTAAACACCAGGAGCTGACCGCTGTGGCCGGGCTGTCGCAGCTGCCGGCAAACTACAAGCAGGACGGCAATGTGAACATCTATAATATTCCGCTGACTGCGGCAGTGATGGCGTTTTTCGACACCTCACAGGGACTGACCGCCGAAGGCGCAGTGCGCCAGGCGCTTGTTTCGGCAGCCGACCCGGCAGCGGTTATCAACAACCTGGATTACCCCACGCAAACCGTGCGCCAGCCGCTGTTGCATGGCCAGCTGGCATATAACCCTACCTACAACCAGCTGCCGTACAACCCAACGGTCGCTAACGAACTGCTCGACAAAGCCGGCTGGGTGCGCGGCAAAGACGGCGTGCGCGCCAAGAACGGCACTAAGCTCCAGCTGAACCTGTACTACCACGCCGGCAGCGAATACGGCAAAGTCGCCACCCAATTGGCCGACTTCTGGAAAGTGATTGGCGTAAACACCAAAATGAACGCCCAGAACGACGCGGACTTCCAGGGGACCATTTCGCAGGCGCCATCCAACGTCACGCACACCTACGATGTATTGCTGTACGGCATTTCCATTGGCGTTGACCCGGACGTGTATGTGTACTGGGACAGCTCCCAGATTGACCTGCGCTCGCCAGTGCGCCTGAACTTCTCGGCGTACACATCGGGCAAGGCAGACGCTGCGCTGGAATCCGGCCGTACCCGCCTGGACCCCTTACTTCGTACTGTAAAATACCAGCCATTCCTGCAGGCCTGGCAGGCTGACGCGCCAGCGCTGGGTTTGTACCAGCCGCGCTTTTTGTACCTCACCCACGGCACGGTGTACGGGCTGGCCGAAACGCCTATTAACACCGATGCGCAGCGCTTCAGCAATGTGTACAATTGGCAAATCCGCGAAGTACGCAAGTAGCCAGTGCGGCTCGGCGCGCAGCTACTACCGCACCGCATGTAGTTGTGTTATAATTGCTTCGTTCACGCGCGAGTGGCGGAATTGGTAGACGCGCTAGTTTCAGGTACTAGTGAGCTTAACACTCGTGGAGGTTCAAGTCCTCTCTCGCGCACCAGAATTATCCACGCAGAAAGGCGTCCGTTACCCGGCGCCTTTTTGTTTTCCATGATTTATTCTGCCATATGGATTGGAATACTTTCAGGAGCACACAAGGGGTATCCGTTAAGCAAACCACCACCGATACGATATACTCATACACATGACTACTTCCGTAGACCGTGGCCATCAACTGGCCTCTTGGAATGATCTCATCAATGAAGCCATGCCTGCATTAGAAAGCGGGAGCGGTACCAAGGCAGACTTTAGCCGTGAGAGTGTTGGGGCGTTTTGGCACTGGCTGAAGCCGCAGCTTTCGTATGGTCCATACTTCCATAGCAGCGATGACCCACTCGATACCGTGCCGGAAACCTTGCCGGAATGGGCAAAAATTCGCGGGTTATGGGTTGTGCGCAAAATGGTTACACCCGAAAATCTCAAATTAATTGGCTACTTGGCGCGTTACTACGGTGAATGTCTTAAACGGCAGGTGCCTGAAGCGGAGTGGCTGTCTTGGACATGGCACGATCCAGACCACGCAGCCCTAAACGAGGGTGAGATCGCCTTATCCGTACCGTTGCCGCCACATTTACGCCGTGATTTTGACTATGCGAGCCCAGTATTTCCAATTAGTGACGTGGGTGTTATGGTGAGCCGCAGTTTGGGTGATTCGCCCGAATCAACGGAGCTTACCGGATCGTATGATATACGACTGGCTGATTTGCAGGGGAGCCTTGCTTATATCCGTAAAAATAATAGCGCGCAGTAGCGGCGCCCCTTAGTTGGGCGCCTTTTTGTTTTTTGTTGTACAGGGGTGGTATGATGCGCAGTATGACGCAATGCGAGCAAGTAGTGGCCATTACAGAAGGCGCGGCTGCAGTTGGTGAGGTTTCCTTCACGGCCGCAGAACCTGTAACGCACCGTGAGCACGTCTTCCGTGAAATGTTGGCCGAGAACCGCAATGGCGAGGCCGGTTTCTACGGGCTGGCAGCCGGCAACATTCATGGCATTGAAGACAGTGTGGCACGGCTTGGACCGCAGCCGCTCGACAGCGAACGCGAAA
>DATIIE010000119.1:0-2516 GCA_035479955.1 Saccharimonadales bacterium (SeqCode) | reverse complement strand
ACCGGCAAAACTATAGAGCTGGACTACGCTGGCGGCGCACCAACGTGGGTATGGACTATCCTGTAAACTAGACAGTGGAATGACAAAACATATTGTTGTAATTGGCGGTGGAATGGCCGGCACTGCTGCCGCGCATCAGCTAGCCACGCATGGTTACAAAGTAACAATCCTCGAACAAAACAGCTACCTTGGCGGCCGCATACGCACCCAGTTTATGGACGGCGAAGCAGTGGAAATGGGCGCTGGATTTATGTCGTCTTTTTACACCAACATGCGCGCCTTCCTAAAAGAAGAGGGGCTGCTAAACCAACTTTACAAGCAAAACAAGTCCACCGGTATTTTGCGGAACGGCAGGGTAAGCATGGCAACACTTCGCACGCTTTCCGGGCAGGGCGCGCTCTCACATAAGGCCAAGTTACAGATGGTGCCACTGGTTTTTGCCACATTGCTACGCTGGCGCAAGCTTAATATCCACGCATTTTGGAAAGCACATGCCTATGACACCACTACGGCCGCCGACATGTTCGCAAGCTCGGCTGCCAAAAAAGAACTGCTGGAATATTTTTGGCAGCCCGTGTGCAATGGCTACTTTTACTGGGAACCAGAGCGGGTCAGCCGCGCAATGGTGCTCACTCTTACCAAGGCATTCTTAAAAAACCGCGGCACATATAAATTGCGGGGCGGGCTGTGCCAAATTCCGAAGCGGGCTGCCAAAAATGCAACCGTGCTGCTAGGGCATTCTGTAAAAGAGGTAACGTGGGCTAATGGCGTGTACAGCATTCGCATTGACCAGGGCGGCAAAAGCAAAAAAATCCAGGCCGACGGTATAGTATGCGCCACCACCGCAACAGCAGTACCGCGCATCTTCGCCGATCTTACGCTGCGGCAACGATCATTTTTTGCAGCAGTGCAGTATTCCACAACAGCGTTAGTAGCGCGCACATACCCGCGCGGGCAATCGCCGCGTGATATTGGCATCGCATTCCCGCGACAGGAAAAAACAGAACTGGCAGCGGTTACCGTTGAACCGAAAGGCGATGTGGCGGCGGTCAATATATATGCATCGGGCGTGGCTGGCAAAAAACTGGGGCGCCTTTCCGACGCGCAACTTATTGCCCGGCTCGACGAAAATGCAGCAGCGGTAAATGCTGCTATTCTGCCCGCAAACGCAAAACCACTGCATACACACACCCAACGCTGGGCAGAAGCACTGCCTTTTTTCGACATTGGCCATTACAAACGCCTCTATGCTTTTGAACGCGGCGAGGTCGAGGATCCCACCCAGCCACTGGTATTTGCCGGCGATTACCTGGGCGGCCCACTCATGGAAGGTGCGTTCACCAGTGGTTTGCAGGCGGCAGAGCGGCTGCATCAGCGGCTCAGCCCGTAGGCGCTTCTGCATCCTGCGCCCGCAGTGTATGCTTAAGAAGTATGCGTGCCAAACGACTGACCGCCCTTATCCTGCCATTTGTGGCGATCCTGTTTGGTTTAGGAGGCTTTGCGCTGGCGTCCAACACAGGGCAGCCACACGACACCATGACGCTTTTGGCGTACTCGATAACTGCCGCCGTACTGTACATTGGTAGCGCCGTACTCTTTTTAGCAGGGCTAAAGAATTTTACTGCTAACTTGAAGCGTGCCTACGGTATATTTTGCACTGGGTTGATACTGTTTGCACTGGGCGAAGTACAGATACCCGTTTTTGCACTGTTAGGGCAGGCTGGTTCACAGTCGTGGATCTCTGGCGCAGGCCTGTTAGTGCCTATTTTAGTTGGGGTCGTGTGTATCTATGTGGGCGTCAGGTTATTCGCCCGTTTGTTCAATATAAAAAGTATCTGGGGCAACCCGTGGTTTGTTGCGCCAGCTGCTATTGCGGGAGGGATTGGGGCATACCTGCTGCCGGTAGGGCCGGCTATATCTACCGTAGAGCAAGCTAAGGGCAGCAACGCGCTCATGGGTATTATGTTTGCACTGTTTATTGCCACTGCGGTTTTATGCTACCACATCCAGCAAAAGGCATCTGTTAGCTACAAAAAAGCTATGCAGTGGTTCGTTGTAACGCAGCTTACACTGGTGGCAATCACCATTATTACCATAGGTGCCATTGGGCTTTACGGCACGCGGCACTGGTTTATGGAGGGTGGTTACAGCATACTCGTGCAGGCTGTTTTTGCGCTGGCCATACTTAAGGCCGCGTACGAATTCAACGCCATTAATGAAGCGCCGGAGCAAGAGCCAGGCGCCGTCATCCCCAGTTCACCCGTAGTGGGACAGCCGGCACACGCAAACCTTGCCGACATTATTATTGCCACTGCAAAAAAGGCATCCGACAGCACTGCCATAGACCCATTGCTGGACGGCATGCGCAGGGTTACCTCTGGCGCGCTGCCCGGGCAGCCGCTGAGTCCGGCAGATGAAGTTACCCTTACGCGCACGTACCAGCGGCTCGAACACTATTTAACAGAAGAAGACCCTGTACGGCGCTACACTAAAGATGAGCTTCGCAGCCTTATCCG
>DATIIE010000118.1:0-6002 GCA_035479955.1 Saccharimonadales bacterium (SeqCode) | reverse complement strand
ATAAGTTCGGCTAGCAGTTCGGGGGTGGTGAGTATTTCACGGGCGCGCTTCTGCCATTTTTCCCAGTTCTCTGGTTCGCTCACCTCTTTGTAGCGGTTTACCAGGTCTTGCATGGGCTCACGGGCTTCATCGGCTGCGGCGTACTGCTTGCGGTGCAGGTCAGGCGTTTGAGTAGTTGTTTCTAGGAGCACAAATTTCCGCCATGCCCCGTTGTTCTCGATACGCCGCCGCAGCAGATAAGCGGTCTGCTTTCCATCAATATCAGGATGCCGTGCCTTTAAAGCCTTCAACAGCACGCCTCCTGTCATCTGGTACTGCTTACGCACATACAGCTCGGTAAGCAAAGTATAGAGCGCTTTTAGCTCAAAATGTTCCTTAGGATGCAGCGGGGCGTGGTCGGAAGGATAGCCGAGGATGGAAATATGCCGCAGGTCGAACGAGTAGCTGTCGCGTACCATTGACACCAGGCCAGCGTCGCGCAAGTTGCGCAGCAACCCGTTCATTGCTTTTTCGTCTCTGCCAGTGCGGGCGCGGAGCACTTCAGAGGTAGCGGCACCTGAGCTAAGTAGCGTGTCGTATACCGCCAAGCGCGTAACTGCGCCAGATTTGGTGAGTGTCCCACGGCCGCTGCTGCGGGCGCCCAGGAAGTGTGAAAGGGTTTCATCTGGATATGCCAGCTCCCAGTCCATGCAGGCGCCCAAAGCTGCCAGCGTGCCGCCCGCTGATTCCTGGGGTACGGTGTAAGCGGGGCTGTCGCGGCCAGAGCGGCTCGGCAGTTTGCCTGCTGGTTCAATTAGCTCAGCACCGGTAAAGGCAATAGTGCAGTATTCGTGCATTTGCCCTGCCTTGGCCATTGGCGGTGCATAACCGGGGTAGGTGCCCTGGTTGCTGTTTAAGTCTTCGAGTATTCCTGCGGCGCTCTGCGGCTTTTCAGGCTGCAGCGCCATCCAGCCCAGCATCGCCAGCTTCAGCGGATGGTTTGTTGCCGCATTAAATGTCGCGGCTACCTCAGGGAAGTTTGGTTTGCCGCCTATCTCCATGATTTAACTGTAACAGATATGGCAAGATTGACAAGTCGTAACTATATATGTATAATATACATCAATAACTCTTGGAGTAATTGAGATGGTCCAGACCCTGAAAGACATGTTAGCCGATTGGAACGCCCGCTACAGCGAGCGCGCCAAGCTGCAGCACGCCTATCTGGCGGCAATCGCTTTTGGCATCGTATTGGCTGGCCTGGTTGGCCTGCTGAACTACGACGCCAGCCGCGCTATTTTGCGCGTATGCTTTGCTGGCCTTGGCATTGTTGTTGTGAACGCTATAGGCTGGGCACTGCTGTTCAGTTTTGTTGTCAACAAGCTGCCTAAGAAAACCAACGGCAAGAAATAGCGTTCGGGCTTGGCAGCACTGCGGCCCTTTCCGTACTATATAAGTTCGCCCATTATGCCACCCCATACATCACCCGAATCAGCTATGCCCGCGCCAGACTTCCGTGGAAGGATAGACGCTATTACTGGCCGCTCTCTGAGCGCAGGTAATATCAACACCTACGCCGAGGACGCCCTGAACGACTTAATAGGCGTTGTCCGCGAAGCCTCAGGCTTGTACCAGGAGCAGACCGGCGCTGGCGCCCTGAAGGGTGCTGAAGGGGAGCGCGCCGCATTACAGCACGCCGGCCTGGATGGCAACGAAATTGAAACAAGCCTGGGGCGCATCAGCGATGTGGCACAGGAAATCGCCGAATTGGACGACCTGATTGCGCGGGTAACTGTCCATAGCGGCAGGGTCATCACTCCCCCTAAAGACGATGAGCTCAGAACCCTCGAACAAGCTCCGGAAAAGCATGGCCGGCGGACAGTCCCGCGCGTAAAGACGCTGCTGTTCATTTTATCTAACCGTTACGAGCTTAACTTGGCGGACGCTGCTGACTGCCGGATTATTGACGGCGCTGCTCCCGACTCCATTGTGCGCCGCCACAGCTACAACCTGGTTATTACACCCAGCCTGAACCGCAGCATTCTGGTGTGCGACGAAGTTGGCAATGCCACCTTCGTGTTCGACACAGCCCGCCTGGAAGCGGCCGGCATAGACGAGGAGGCATTGCAGGGCCTGGACAAACCATCACTCAAACAGTTGTTAGACAGCGAACCAGGCCTGGGCTACCGCCTGGAGTATTCCGACACCTTCACTGAAGAAATTGGCGGTTTACTCGAGGCGATACCTGTGGGCGAACCTATAATCGCCCATGAAAGCAGTGCCCAGTTTTTAAGCGGCGCACACATGCCCGAAGGCATGGCCCGCAGGGGCAAGGTAGCGCGCGAGTTAGGCGTTACCTATAACAGGATTGACCAGGCAGTTGAAGCACTGGATGGACAACTTGGCGAGGTGCAGTCATTCCAGGGCTGGCCCATATATACAGAAGCGCAGCGGGAGCAGATCCGCACCTGGCTGCAGGACAAGGGCTTTTATGCTGAAAAGGCGCAGGAAGGCCAGCGCAGTGTGAACCGCATGAGGCAGGAACTCTCTGTAGGTGATGATGCCATCCATGAGGCTATCGCCGCGCTTGGCGATGAGTTTGGCGCCCCGCAGCGCGCCAAAGTAGGCCTTACGTATGCGCCGGTGTATTCTGCCGGGCAGCAGGACAAGATCCGCGCCTGGCTCATTGCTAATAACAGGATAAAAACCGATGAACAGGCAGGCCACCTGACGGCCAGTCAAATAGCGGATATTGTCGGCATATCGGGCATGACAATGCGCAGCCTTATTGCCGCGAACGCCGAGGGAATTGGCGAGCCAGAGGCTGTCGGCCGTAACAAGGAATATTCGCCCGCCCAGCAAGGTGTGATTATGAACATTCTTGACCGCGGCGGCTATTTGGCGGAAAAAGCGCCCGAAGGCGCGGTGTCACTAAGGAACTTAGCTACGGCACTGGGTTACTCACGGCGCGCTACTGCCGCGGCTGCTGAGTCCGGTGTTGCCGGCGAACCAGGAAGATATATGATTGGCGCTAGGAATGCGCGGCCAGGGCATGCTTACACGGTGGAGCAGCAAGAGATTATGCGCCAGTGGCTGGCCGAAAACGGCTATGTGCAAACCCAGGCGGCAATTGGTGCAACAGCGAGCGGGGAATCTGTGCAGGTTGAAGCTGCAGACACTGAAGGCAGCCCTGGCCGCCCAGCCAATTAGCAGGTTTGCAGCAGCTGGCCTGGTACTATCTCGCGCGATGCCAGGATAATTTCCGGCAGCAAACTGCGGGCCAGCTCAATGGCGAACCCGCCAGCTTGCACGGCCGGGCATATGAAGCGGCCTGTATGCCCCACGGTGATTTTGCCGTGCTCGGGTATGATTTCGGGTGGTTCAGTTTGCAGGTACGCCCTGTCGAACTCTGGCTGCCCATTTTCTGTTTTCCAGCCCCGCCCATTATGGAATTCATCTAGCCGTAGCTGCGCAGCGCCACTAAAGGCACTGGATTGGCGGGCGCGGGCAATATCGGCTGGCTCTATAGGGGTCATTGCTATTTTTTCAGTTACCGGGTCGCCAGGGGTTTTACCAGTAACTAAGGTGAAAAATACGTTGGATGCGCCGGTGAAGGCATTGTTGGCAATGTTGTGGGCGAGCGGGTATTCGTAGCGCACCTGCTTCATGACATGGTGCTTGGTGTACCACCGTGCCGGAAGGAACGGCTGTTCTTGTGTGCGGCTTACTGCCAGCACGCCAGTAAGTGCGCGGTGCCATGGCGGCAGTTTTTGCTGCGCCCGCACCGCTGTTGGCAGGATGGCCGGGGAAAGCCGCCGGCCAATGATATCTGCAGCCACCGGGCGGAATGGGCGGTCACGCGGCACCTGGCGCGCAATTGTGGCGTGGGCTACCAGCAGCGCGGCTGCGTTGTGCACCAGCTCGCTGCGCGCAGGTTCGGCGTGCAGTGCCTGGGCAATCTCGCAAATAATCTGGCCCATGCCGTAGTACAGGTTGGCTTCACGCCGCTCGGCTGGCAATTTTACAACCGTCTTCCATAGGCTGCGCGTCTCGCGGGCAGTAAGCGGGGCGGCGTGGCTGGCTTGCGGCACGATTTCCTGGGCCCGCGTGGCAAGCGCCGCCCATTCTTCTGGCGCAGGGCGGGTGTGGCGGACCGGCTCGGCGGATGTCATCGCAGTATTATTACATTTTTTAGCCCGCTCCGCCATAATGCGAGCTTTTGTTCGCTTGACGCGTAGGTACCCCCTTGATATACTCAAAGGGATTGGTCGGCCACTGCGGTCGGCTTTTTTAGTATCAGACCTAAGCCGCAGAAGCCTTAGCAGGCTCGAAAGGAAAACAAAATGGACTTAGATTTTAAACAGCTGGCAGGCGCCATAAAGGCCATAGCTGAAGAAAAGAACCTGCCTGAAGACACCGTAAAAGAAGTTGTTGAACAGGCCCTGGCCGCTGCGTACCGCCGCGACTACGGTGAGCGCGAACAAGAAGTACGCGTAACCATGAACCTGAACACTGGCGACGTTGATGCCTACGTTATGAAGGAAGTCGTAGAAACCGTGGAGAACCCGGCCTACGAAATCAACCTGGCGGAAGCACAAACCCGCCAGAAGAACGCCGCCCTGGGCGACTTGGTAGAAGTACACGAAAAGGTAAACGACTTCGGCCGCGTTGCCGCCCAAACCGCCAAGCAGGTTATTTTGCAGCGTTTGCGCGAAGCTGAGCGCGAAATTGTTATGAGCGAGTATGAAGACAAAATTGGTACCGTCATCAACGCTGTAGTAAACCGTGTGGAAGGCAACATTGTGCGTGTCGACCTCGGCAAGGCCCAAGGTATTATGCCCCGCAGCGAGCAAATCCAGGGCGAGCGCTACTACCCTGGCCAGCGCCTTAAGGTCTATCTAAAAGATGTCGAGCGCGGCCTGCGCGGCCCGCAGCTGGTTGTCTCCCGCGGCGCCAAGGAATTTGTTGAGTGGCTGTTCCGCGCTGAAGTACCTGAAATGGAAAGCGGCGCTGTTGAAATCAAGGGCATGGCCCGCGAAGCCGGCGTGCGCACCAAGCTTGCCGTACACAGCACTGTTCCCGGCGTTGACCCGGTTGGCACCTTTGTTGGCGGCCACGGCACCCGCGTAAACGCTGTTATGAGCGAAGTGGGCGAGCAAGAGAAAATCGACATCATTGTATGGAACGACAACTCTGTTGAGTACATTAGCAGCGCACTGAGCCCAACCAAGGTATCTAAAGTTGAATTAGACGAAGCTACCAAGAAAGCACGCGTTATCGTGCCGGAAGACCAGTTGAGCATTGCCATTGGCCGTGGTGGCCAGAACGTGCGTTTAGCCAGCAAACTTACTGGTTACGAACTGGACATTGAAGCAGAAAAGACAAGTGCACCTGCACCAGCCCCGGCCTCAGCGCCAGAAGCTCCCAGCAAGCCAATTACCCCAACCGCCCCAACCGCGGTTGCTAACGGCGTGAAGCCCAAGCTGAAGAAGAAGAGCGAGCTGGAAAGCAGCCTGCTCGAAGCTATCGAAGAGCACGGCGAATAACCCGAGCCCTAAATACCAGCAAACCAGCTCATCCGTGGGCTGGTTTTTGCTACCGTAGCCTAATAAATATAGGGGGGCGGTTGATAATCTCTGGCGCTCTGGTTACTATACTCATATGACCGGCACCCCTGAAACGCACTGTACAACTGTTAACGCCGCAGTATGTGGCCCGTGCCCGCTTCGTGAGATTACTGAGCTGCAATGGCTTGGTGCAGTGGGCGATGCCGACATCACTCCGTTTTACCTTGGCGAAGATGTAGTTGATGTTGTGCTTAAAGGCGCCCACCCTGACCGCAGCAATACTATGGAGGGCGCAGCAGCACTCTCGGATGATATTCATCTGTGGGCGGGCGGATCAGCAGAAGTTGGCGCTGGGCGGCGCCATTTGTCGAATGGAGATTATGTTGATGCGGTAGATGAAGCCGCTGCCGCCGCCGCATCCTCACCGCACGCACCGGCAGAGGATATTCCTGGCCC
>DATIIE010000117.1:0-11362 GCA_035479955.1 Saccharimonadales bacterium (SeqCode) | reverse complement strand
GGCGCCGGCGGCAGTAATCACTTCACCGGTTTCTACGCGGGTCTTGCCGGCCAGCGCAGTGTACTGGTTCACCAGAATTGCAGATGCTTCTTCAAAAGCGTCACGCGGGGTAATGGTGCCATCGGTTTCAATGGTAATCAGCAATTTGTCGAGGTCGGTCATTTGGCCAACGCGGGTGTTTTCCACCTTGTAGCGTACGCGGGCAACTGGGCTGAAAATAGCGTCCAGTGCAACATAGTCGCTGGCTTTTTTGGCGGTACCTTCTTCGACAGTGCGGTAGCCGCGGCCGGTTTCAACAACTAAGTCCATAACGAACTTGTCTTTGTCGCCGTCGATAGTGGCAATAACCATGTCGGGGTTTACAACCTCAACATCGGCGTTAACCTGGATGTCCTTAGCGGTTACAGGGCCTTTGCCAGTCTTAACGATGCGCACTTGCTGTGGCTCGTCGCCGTATACGCGGAAGCGTACACCCTTCAGGTTCAGCATAATGTCGACGACATCTTCCTTCACGCCCTTGACGGTGGTGAATTCGTGAGTTGCACCTTCAATCTTGAAGCTGGTAACGGCAGCGCCGGAAATGCTCGAAAGGAGCACGCGGCGAAGCGAGTTACCAAGCGTCATGCCATAGCCGCTGTGCAGCGGCTCGACGACGAAGGTAGCGCTTGTTGCGCTGTGGTCGTCTACTTGCACTAACCCTGGTGTGTGAATTGTTTTTGACATTATACACAGCCTCCTTAGCGTGAGTAGTATTCTACGATTAATTGTTCGTTGAGGTCGGGTTCAGCATCTGTACGTGTTGGCAGCGCAGTGATCTTGAAGGTCAGTTTCTTGCGGTCAACCTTTACCCATTCCGGAACGGTGGGTGGGGCTGGGCTTACGTCGTCAAGTTTCTTGAAGTATTCACTGTTCTTGCTGTGGTCGCGGACGATTAATTCGTCGCCAACTTTAATGCGGATGCTGGGGACGTCAACGCGGACGCCGTTCAGCATGAAGTGGCCGTGGGTCACCAGCTGGCGTGCGGCGCGGCGGCTTGGTGCGTACCCGGCGCGGTAAACCGCGTTGTCCAGGCGTTGCTCAAGCAGCGCGAGCAGTACTTGGCCGGATTGGCCTTGCTTGCGGCTGGCTTCTTTCATCAGGTTAGAGAATTGCTTCTCCAGCAACCCGTACAGGCGCTTTACCTTCTGCTTTTCGCGGAGCTGAAGCGAGTATTGGCTCGCCTTGTTGCGCATACCGCCACGGCTGTTGCCGTGTTGGCCGGGAGGTGTCGGGCGCTTTACCAAAGCCTTGTGTGCCTTGGGGTGCAGCGCGTAACCTTCGCGGCGGGACATTTTTACGATGGAATGAGTGTCTCGTGCCATATCTTTATCCTAAACCCTTCGTGCCTTGCGGGCGCGCACACCACCGTGCGGCACACCGGTTACGTCGGTAATGCTTTCTACTTGCATGCTTAAACCCTGGAGTGTGCGGACGGCGGCGTCGCGGCCTAGGCCTACACCCTTCAGGAACACGTCAACTTTGCTAAGGCCGTGCTGCTGTTTGGCAGCGTTGCCGGCCTTTTCGGTTGCGATCTGGGCGGCGTAAGCCGTACCCTTCTTGCTCCCGCGGAAACCGAGGCCGCCGGCGCTGGCTGTTGTAAGCACTGCACCCTTGGTGTCGGTAAACGTGATGATCGTGTTGTTAAAGGTTGCCAAAATGTGCACTTGCCCGGCTGGGACAGCGCGCTTGGCTTTCTTTTTCTTTACAGCTGCCGGAGCGGCTGCGTTGGTTGAAGTATTTTCTGCCATATCTATATCCTCATCATCCTACGTCTTCGACGCAACCTTCTTAGCAGTACCGCCGACAGTAGTCTTCTTGCCACGGCGGGTGCGTGCGTTGGTTTTCGTGCGCTGGCCGCGGGACGGCAAGTTTGCCTTGTGGCGCAGGCCACGGTAAGCGTTGATGTCTTTCAGACGCTTGATGTTGCCAGCCACGATACGCTGCAGCTCACCTTCAACGGTGTACTTTTCGTTAATGATTTCTTGGATACGGCCGATTTCGGCGTCGGTAAGGTCCTTAACACGGACGGTTGGCTCAACCTTAGCAGCCGCCAAAATGTCGTTGCTGCTCTTTGGGCCAATGCCGTATACGTAAGTAAGGGCCACCCACACCTGCTTCTCGGTCGGAATAGTAACGCCACTAATACGCGCCATAAACTAACCCTGCCTCTGCTTGTGCTTAGGTTTTAACTTGTTGATAACGTAGAGCTTGGCTTTGCTGCCTCGCCCTCGTCCTTTGCGCCACACGATCTTGTCGTCGTCGCTCATTTTTTTGACGCTTGCACGCACTTTCATGCGGATCATGCTCCTTTCCGGGTGCATAACACACTGCTTAATTGATGATTAAAGACTGATGCCTCTCGAGTTGACATCAGCTTTTGCGATAGGTGATTCTGCCCTTCGTAAGATCGTAAGGGGTCAACTCAACCGTCACGCTGTCTCCTGGCACGATACGAATATAATGTTTCCGCATTTTACCGGCGACGTGGGCTATAATTTGATGGCCGTTTTCGAGCTCGACACGAAATTGAGTACCCGGAAGGGTCTCAATTATCGTTCCCGTCAATTCGATAACCTGCTTATTGCTCGCCATAAATATAACTAGGGTAAATTATACCAGGTGAGATAAGGAATTACAACACCTTAGCGGATTAGGCTTATACGGCGCCTTCCGGGCCGCCGGCACCGGGCGGGGTTGGCGGCTGCTGGCCAGCGTCGAGCGCGGCGTTTGCGGCGCGGTACTCAGTCATCATGCCAATGGCAATCTCGTGTTGCATGGGGTCTTGCAGGCCTGGGCTGCTGGTAGCACCAGGCTCGTTGGAGGCTACGGCGCTTACCGACATTTCGCCAAGCATAACTTCTGCTGGTTTTAGGAGGGGGACGCTGACGTTAATTTCCAGGTCAGCAGCCGTAGGGCGGGCCATGACACCCTGAATGCCGCTATTTAAATCGTCAACGAAGCTGAGAAGTTTATCGGCTTCCTTAGCCAGTCCTGGGAATACGCCGCCCTCAGTAACCATGTAGCGCAGGCCGGTTGCCAGCACGCCAAGTTCAACTAGCGATTCAAATACAATGCCACGGCGGCCAGGTTCAAGATTTGAGTGTTCAGTTAGTGGTTTCATGTCTTTCGCCCTACTATTCCTGGGGAGTTTCTACATTGTAGCCGGGGATGCGCAGGCCTTGCTCGTCTGCCGCCTGGGCGTACTCCTGGCCCATAGTGACAGCCGTACTGTACTTGAGGGGGTCTTGTAATTCGGCATTTGTAGATACGCCGGGTTCGTTCGAAGCGACAATACGGACGGCCGTTTCAGCGGCATGGACCATATGCTGCTGTCCAAAAACCAGTGTCACAGGCGTGGTATCGTTTAGGTAACTATCACCCGTCGGACTTTTCAATACCTCTGTAGTGGCGTCGGCCATATCACTGGCAAACTGGCTCATTACATCAATCTCGCGGATCATGTCGGATGTGGGCATTTGGCTGGCGAATACGCTTCTCAGCACGCCTAGGCCAGTAACTAGTACGCTTAGCTCAGAAAAGGCTTCGAATTGGACGCCATGGGTGCCTTCGGGCAGGCCTTCAGTAAATGGTTTCATTAATAGTTCTCCAGCAAAATAAAAGTTAATTATATAATTAACTACGCCATATAGCAATATGCCTGCTATTTTGTTGGGGTGAGCAGCCAGTGCTTGGCTTCAGCGATATCTTCGAAATACTTGGTGCGGTAGCTGCGGCCAGTTGCGCGCAGCATTAAGTTGGTGCCAAATTTCATAAGGCCGCCCTTGCCTACCATGGCGGCGCGGTCGTAATCCATGCGTTTGGCCAGGTCTACCACCATTTGGCGCGCTTCGGCGCCTACGTTACCCATTTGTAACAGGTTGTCCAGCACCAGGCTTGGCTTGCCCAGGCGGCGCTGTTCAGTAATGAGGCCCTCTATATGTTTGCCCATTTGCTCTACCGACTCTACGGTTTGGTCGCCGATCACATCTATATTGATGATGCCCGCGCTGTCCAGGTAAACCTTGTTTTGCATAGTCCTATTGTAAGAAATGCGGGCGCCGGCGTCCACCCGCTTATGGTTTCTGGTATTATTGAGGATATGGCTGAAGGAGAACTAAACGCCGCTTCAGGCGTAAGCGCCGCAAGTAACAGCGCCATCATGTATGAGCTGGATATTGCGAGTGGCGAACTGGTGTGGAGTGACGCCCTGTATTCGGTGCTGCACTACCCGCACACAGAGCCGTTTAACCGGTTGGAATGGTGGGTGGAGCACATCCACCCAGACGACGCCATGCGCCTCAACACTGCCATGGATCTGCTGGCTGACCCGAAAGTGCCCTGGTGGACGGTAGAGTACCGTTTCCGCACCAGCAGCGGGTCGTATGTGCTTGTGCGCGATGAAGCGTCTATTATCAGGCACCGCAGTACCGGCAAGGCCACACGCATTATTGGTACCATTACGCCTATTGCGCCGGTGGTGTAGTTTTTTCGCAGCCTAGCTTTTAGGCACGGGCGGCGTATGGAAACTGCCAGCAGCCTTATCGGCGTTGAACTTCTCTAGCATTATGGCCGCGGCCGCGCTGCGCACGGGGTCGACTAATTCCGGGAAATCCGCTAGGTTTAGCGGAGCTGTTGCTACAACCTCTACTGCTTCTGAAGCAAATGTACCCTTGTACGGGTCGTTAATCGAAATAACAACTGGCCGGGCGTTCCTCAGGAATTTGGCTGCCGTTTTCTCTCTGGGCTCGCGCGCTGTGGCGCCAGGCACATGCCGGATGCTTTTCAATAAGGCCCGGGAGCCATCCCGCAGCAGTGGCATGCATGCCAGTTCGGAAACGTGTTCCATGGCGCGCAGGCCAGTTGCCAGTACGCTGACCTCGGCCGTTGATTCAAATGTTACCCCACCGTCTGCGTGCGGTTTCATTGTCGCCTATTTCTTGCGGTTGCGGCGGAACGGTAACAGGCTAAAGCGGCGCTTCTTGGGGCTTTCTATGTCTTTGTCGTCCATTTCGTGGAAGAAGTCGGGCTGGGCGTATTGGTCGTAGGTGACCATCAGGGCGCGCGACTCTACGGCACGCAGTGTCTCAAGCGATACGGAAACCAGGATAAGTACGCTGGTGCCGCCAATAGCGATGTTGGCGCTGGGGAAGAAGATTTGGGCGATAATTGGGCCGAGCGCCAACAGGCCGAGGGCAAAGGCACCGAATAATGTTAAGCGGTTAACGGTTTTACTGAGGTGCTTCTCTGTTTGGGCGCCGCTGCGCACGCCTTCGATAAAGCCGCCCTGCTTCTGGAGGTTTTCGGCGATCTCCTTACTGTTGAAGGTTACGCTGGTGTAGAAGAAGGTAAACACAAATACCAGCAGGAAATACGTGATTGGGTAAATGTAGGCGTACGAACCATTAGTTGCGAAGGTGGTGGCGCTAGGCGCGGTAAACCACATTACCAGGTTACTGCCCAAGTGCGACAGCTGTGCACTGTGGTTGCTTATAAGCAGCTGGCCGACAAAACTCGGCACGCTCAGGAATGCCACAGCAAAGATGATGGGCACCACGCCGGCGCTAATAAGTTTTACCGGAAGCATTGTGGTAACGCCGCCATACGTACGGTTACCCTGCACGCGTTTGGCGTAGTTAATGGTAATGCGCCGCGCAGCTTCGTTAAGCTTCACGACCATCCAGGTTACAACCACCACTGCCAAGGAGATTCCCAGGCCGTACATAAAGCCCTTGGCGCTCAAGTGCAGCTGGTGGCCAAAAACAGTCCAAGTGCTGGTGCCGTTAAACACGGTTTGCCATACAGCGGCAATAGTAGACGGCAGGCCGCTTACAATGCCCACGGTAATAAGCAAGGATATACCGTTACCAATGCTGCGCTCGGTAATTTGCTCACCAAGCCACATAAGCAGCATTGAGCCGCCAGTAAGCGCGGCCACCATAAGTATCCACTGGAAAATGTCGCTGTTAGCGGTGATGTCACCAATGCCGCCCACCTGCGACGCGGTTTGCCGCACGAGGTAAATGGCGCCAATAGACTGCAAAATAGCCAGCGGGAAGGTCAGCAAGCGGGTGTACTGGTTAATTTTGCGCTGGCCGTATTCGCCTTCCTTGCGCAAGGTTTCCAGTTTAGGGATAGCTTTGGTAAGCAGCTGCATAATAATGGACGCGTTGATGTACGGGCCCAATCCGGCGATCATAATAGAGAAGTTGGCCAATGCGCCGCCGCTTAGGATGTTGATGAAGTTCAGCAGTTGTGGCGTGTCGTTAGAAGTAAACAGGTTTTGCAGCACCTGCTTCAATGTTTCCGGGTCGGCCAGGGGCACAGGAATGTGCGCCATAATACGAAAAACTAATAAAATACCAAGAACAGCAAAAATGCGCTTACGCATATCGGTGTTCCCGAGCGACTTAACAATTATTCCCCAGTTCATGAGCTACAGTTTCACCTCGTTTTGATCGATTCTTTACCAAGTATAGCAGCTTTGTGCCTAGATACCAGTGTTCTTGTGTTACAGATTGGCATCTGGCTGTTCCTCTTTGGTGGGAACACCTACGTAGCCCCCGCTTTGGTGTGCCCACAAGCGGGCGTAAATACCCGTTTTATCTCTGAGCAGCTCATCATGGCTCCCTATCTGCACAATGTGGCCTTTGTCCATGACAACAATACGGTCCATGCGCTGGATTGTGCTCAAACGGTGGGCTACTACCAATGCGGTACGGTCTTTCATAAGGCGCCACAGTGCGGACTGGATGAACTTTTCACTGCGGCTGTCCAGTGCACTAGTGGCTTCGTCCAGCACAAGCACTGGCGCGTCTTTTAGAATAGCCCGGGCAATGGCCACCCGCTGGCGCTGGCCGCCGCTGAGTTTTACGCCCCGCTCACCAACCAACGTGTCGTAGCCTTTGGGCAGCTGGCCTACAAACTCATCTACGTAAGCCATTTCGGAAGCTTGTTCTATCTCCTTATTTGATGCCGACGGGCGCCCGTAAGCGATGTTTTCACGCACCGTGCGGTGGAACAGCAGCGGTTCCTGTGGCACGTAAGCGATGTATTCGCGCAGCTCCCGCTGCTTAAGCTCCCGCAGGTCCACGCCGCCAATAGTAATTGAGCCCTCTGTTGTGTCCATAAAGCGCAGCAGCAACTTGGTGAGTGTGGTTTTGCCGCTGCCAGAGTAGCCCACCAAGCCAATTTTCTCGCCAGGCGCAACGGTTAGGGTGAAGCGCGAAATTGCAGCAGTGCCTTTGTCTGCATCATCGTAGCGGTAGGTTATATTCTCGAACGTGATTGGCTGGCGGCCGCCCGGCAGGCGCTTTGGCGTTTCCGGGTCGAGCACCGTCGGCTCTACCAACATGGTTTTCATAGTTTGATACGCCGAGCCCATAACCACCTCATACTGCTTGATAAGGTCAGCAACAGCCTGCGTTGCGGCCACCATACGGATGACATACAGCTGGACAAGCGCAACAATGCCAATAGAAATGTCACCGGCTTGGTACATGTGCGCCGCCATAAGCAGCAGCACGCCGGTTGCACCAGCCGCCAGTAACATGCGCCCGTCGTCTGCCGGAATAGATGAAACCCAGGTACGGTATTGGGCGCTGCCCCATACTTTCAGCTCTTTGCTGAGTCGCCGCTCCTCGTATTCGTCGCTGGCAAAACTCTTTACCGTAGCACCATGAGTAAGCGCGTCGCCTACTATGCCCGCCAGTTCGCTGTTGGCTTCGCTTAGTTCCCGGCGCAAACGCAGCCGCCACCTGCTGAACAGGATGGTGTAGCTTAGCACTGCACCCATAGCCACTAGGGTTACCAGCGCCAATATGGGCGATTTCCAGGCAATGACACCAATACCAAACACAATAGTTACCGCTTGCGTGGGGCCGCCGAGGGCGAAAATCTGGCAATACTCGCTGTAAACGCTGCGCAGTTGCACAGCCTGCGCCCCTAATGCCCCAAAATAAGTGTTACTGTAAAAGTCGTAATCTTTCTGTAAGTAGTTCCTGAACACGGCGCGTTGGATGTACGATGAGCCCTTCACGCCGTTGCGGCTAATAACCACGCCGCCAATAGACCACAGCACCGCATAGCCAATGGCGCACAGGAAGATCAACAGCACGTAATGCCCTACTTGGTCGAAGTGCTTGTTGATGATTGCCTGCAAGCAGTACGCTACTTGCAGCGGAATAGCGACGTTAAAAAGAAACAGCGCCGGGACGCGCGTAAGGTAACACAATATAAGCCCCGGTTTGTCGGTGAGTGTCGCCTCGATAAATAAGCGGTGGATGGCGCGGGTAATCTCGCGGTCGGGCCGTGCGGTAACTGCCATAGTGCCACTATAGCAAAACACGCCCCGGTTTGGAGCGTGTTTTGGTTTGGAAAGCCGGATTTAGACGGTTAGACCGTTACTTGGCAGCTTTCTTAACTTTGTCCGCAGCCTTAGTGGCTTCGCGGGCTTCTTTCTTTTCAGCCTTTTTGACGCTTACTGGGCGGGCTTGCATGTCTACCTTTTCGAAAGAACCACCGGCCTTTTGGACAGCCTCAAGCGCGCTGGCGCTGATCAGCTGGGCTTTAACGGTAACCTTCTTGGTGACTTCACCCTTTGTGATAACCTTGATCTTCACAAAGGCGCTGGAGATAAGGCCAGCCTTAGCCAATGCGTCAGCATCAGCAGTCTTGCCGCCGAAAGCGTCGAGCTGGCCGGTGTAGACTACCTCGGCGCGCGGCTTAAAGCTGCGGAAACCAGGCAGCTTTGGCAGGCGCTGCATGAGTGGGTTCTGGCCACCTTCGAAGCCTGGGCGCTTGCTGGAGCCGGTGCGGGACATTTGCCCCTTGGTGCCACGGCCGGCAGTTTTACCCTGGCCAGCTGCGATACCGCGGCCGACACGCTTCGGGCTTTTGTTTTTAGTTACATTCAGTTCGTGGAATTTCATTACTTTGTCTCCGCCTTCTTGGCTGCAGGCTTCGCGGCCGGGGCCTTCTTCTCTACAGCTTTTTCAGCAGCCTTGGGGGCAGCAGTTTTCTTGGCGTTCATGCGGGTTACCCATTGGGAAGCCGGAACCAGGGTCTGCAGCGCTGCAACAGTTGCGTAAGCAGCGTTGGTTTTGTTGCTTGAACCCAGGGACTTGCTAAGGGCGTTCTTAATGCCGGCAACTTCCAGCACGATGCGGACAGTGCCGCCGGCGATCAAACCAGTACCCGGGCTAGCCGGTTTTACCAGAATGTTGGCGCCGCTTACCTTGGCGGTAACTTCGTGGGGGATAGTGTCGTTGTGCACTGGTACGAGTACGAAGTGCTTCTTAGCGATTTCGGTTGCCTTGGTAACTGCTGCGGTTACGTCAGCGCCCTTGGCGGTACCGATGCCAACGCGGTTCTTGCGGTCGCCCACAACAACTAATGCGCGGAAACGGAAGCGGCGGCCGCCCTTTACTACGCGGGCTACGCGGTCGATGTGGACTACGCGCTCGTCAAATTGCTTTTCTTCAGGAGCTACTTCCGGGCGGCGGCCACGGGGGCCTTGGCCACGGCCACCACCACGAGGGCCACCGCGTTGCGGGCCGTTGTTGGGGGTGTTCTGGGCTTGTTGCTCGGATGCGGCTTTCTGTACAGCAGTTGTATCTTCAGCCATGTTAGAACTCCAGTCCTGCTTTACGAGCAGCGTCAGCCAAAGCGGCGACGCGGCCATGATAGATGTGGCCGCCACGGTCGAAGACAACAGCCTTCACCTTTGCGGCCTGTGCCTTTTTAGCCACTTGTTCGCCAACCCATGCGGCGCGTTCGCTCATAGAACCCTTGGCAGCCTTGCTGCTAACGGTAGAAACGTACGCCAGGGTCTTGCTGGCAGTGTCGTCAATTACCTGTGCGGTAATGTGGCGGTTAGAAATGTGGACGCTGAGGCGCGGACGCTCAGCTGTGCCGGATACGGTGGCACGAACGCGGTGTTTGCGCTGCCACTGGTTTTGTAACTTGTGCATCAAAGTGTTCATGCTACTTCTCCTTTCCAGACTTACCGCTCTTGCGCAGGATGCGCTCGCCGGCGTACTTAATGCCCTTGCCCTTGTAGGGTTCAGGTTTCTTTAGGGCGCGGATTTCTGCGGCCACCTGGCCCACGCGCTGCTTGTCGATACCACTTACTGTGATGGCGTTCTGTTCGGCCTTAGCCTGAATACCTTCCGGCAGCTTGTAGATAACGTCGTGACTGAAGCCCAGGTTGAACTTCAGGTCGGCGCCTTGCATGTTTACGCGGTAACCAACACCGTTGATTTCCAGTTTCTTTTCAAAGCCCTGGCTCACACCGTGTACCATGTTGGCCACTAGTGTGCGCATCAGGCCGTGCTTGGCCTTGGGGCCAGCTTCGTCACTCTCGCGGGTAACGATGATTTGGTCGCCATCAACGGCAACGGTCACACCCGGCATCGTAAACTGCTTCAGCGTGCCTTTGGAGCCTGCTACAGTTACGAAATCTGGGTCGACTGTGATTGTCACGCCGCTGGGGATTGCAATCGGTAGTTTTCCAATACGACTCATGGATTTCTCCTATTAATATACTTTACAAATTAATTCGCCACCGATGCCTTGCTTTTTGGCATCGTCACCAGTCATAACACCTTTAGAGGTGCTGATGATGACCACACCGCGGCCACGCTTCACAACAGGGATTTCCTTGCTGCTGCTGTATGTGCGGCGGCCTGGCTTGCTGAGGCGGGCGATTTCGGTAATGCGGGCGTTTTCGCCGTCGCGGCTGATGACAACTTTCAGGGTCTTGCCCAGTTCAGCGTCAGCAACTTTAACGTCAGCTACGAAGCCGCTTTGCTTCAAAAGCTCAGCAATTGCTTGCTTGGCTTTGGAGTGCGGCATAGACACTTCGCTCTTGCGTACGGCAACGGCGTTACGGATGCGGGTCAGCATGTCGGCGATTGGGTCAGTAGAAGTCATGTTACTCATTTCATTCTTCCTTTCTACCAGCTGGCCTTAGTTACGCCAGGGATTTCACCCTTGCTTGCGTGTTCGCGGAACGAAAGGCGGCTCAAACCGAACTGGCGCATGTATGCATGCGGGCGTCCTGTTTCAACACAGCGGTTCTTCAGGCGGGTCGGGCTTGAGTTGCGAGGCAACTTGGCCAAACCTTCCAGATCGCCAAGCTGTTTCAGCTCAGCGCGTTTTGCAGCGAATTTGTCGTGCATTTTGCGGCGCTTGATGTCGCGCGCAACGTTGGATTTACGTGCCATTACTTGGCCTCCTTTTCAAATGGCATACCAAGCTTTTCTAATAAAGCTCGGCTGTGCGCAGCCTCGTGCGCCTTAATAACCATCACCACCTGTAAACCATG
>DATIIE010000116.1:0-6902 GCA_035479955.1 Saccharimonadales bacterium (SeqCode) | reverse complement strand
GCGCACCGCCATCTTTGGCAGCTAGCGGATATACAAAACTGCACTCAATGCCAGCGCCCGCCTGGTTGTAGCGGGCTGCCTCTTCGGACAATGCTGGTATGAACAACAGGTGCCAGTCGTGCGTTGACTGCGGCTTGTTGGTTGCAATAGCCTGGGCGATGATATTTGAGCTGTGGCCAAGCGGTATTTTTATGTCGTTAAACGGTTTTTCAGACATTTTTACGGCACCTTGTGCTGGCTCAGTATCAGAGAGTGCGATCCGGTCAATTGTGCCCTCGGCCTTGTTGGCGAGCAGCAGCACTATAATGCCTAAATCCAGATGGACTGTTTGCCGCAGGTCGTGAAACGGCGCATCTACAACCGCCTTGTACAGGTCTGCCGGTGTTTTGGCAGCCCCGAGTATTTCCCGGACTTTTTTGAAGTAGGTACTGTCAGGCTGGAATTGAGAGACATCCATATGGTACCTATAGTAGCATCTCGCCTCTGTAGCGCCTACGGAATAATTTTGTAGTGGAGCAGGACGGTGTTGGTATCGAGTATGCGGGTTTCCAGCAGTTCAAGGCGGACATCCAGCTCACCGCCAAACAGAGGTACGCCCGTGCCGAATAACAGCGGCGCAACTGTAATGTACAGTTCGTCTACAACGCCAGCAGCCATAAACTGCTGGTAAATGCTGGCGCCGCCAGCTACGGCCAGGCCGGCCGCGCCTTGCTCTGCCAATCGTTTTACAAGTGCAGCCGGTTCTTCGCTGGTGGTTTCTACGCCTTCGGCAGTAATTGCTGCAGGTTTTGAGGTGTACACAATAGTGCGGCGGCCAGGCAGCGCCCGCCCAATGGTTGCAAAAGTGCGCGAACCCATTACCATAATGCCGGCTGCTTTTGTAACCTCCACAAATAATTTTTTGTCGGCTTTGCCGGTCCAGTCTGCCAAATGGCTGGCATCGCGCCCAATAAACCCGTCAGCGGTTACGGCGGCTACTAGTACTGTTTTCATAAAACGACCCTCCTTACTTTTTTGCCGGCGGCTTCAAGCATTTTGATGGCGTAACCATCCGAGTGATCAACAGTATAAATGACTTCCTCTATATCGGTTTTTGATAGCATTCGCGCGCATGTTGGGCATGGCAGAAGGTTTATAAATAAAATTGTGCCCGCAAGATCCAGCTTGTGTTTTAACGCCCCAACGATCAAGTCAACTTCTGCATGGTTGGTATCGTAGTAGTTTAAGTCGTTAGGGGGCGAGAGATGCGTCTCTCGTACGTTACCGTAGTGCATCGCGTATGTAGAGAAAGGTACTACTTCATTGTATGTTACACCGAGCGCTTCATATCTCTGTTCGTCTGCGTCTGTTGGCCGTCTCATTTTTCTACCTATGGCTAAACCGGTCTGGAAATTGTAGTCAAAAGATAGTTTTGCTGCTGTCGCTGCAAGCTCGAACATGCCCTTTTCGCTATACCCGTCCTGGTGAAAATAATCTATTTCCCATCGTTCGTATATGAGGTCGATTTTTTTGGCGTATGCTCTTGCCTCGACTTCATCTGTAAACGGAGAAACCATAGCGTAGGTAATTTTGCGCTGCATAAGGCGGTAGTACGCGGGCGAAGTATGGAACATATACTGCCAGGAACCCCGTATTAGTACCACCGAGCTAAAATTGAGCTCATCGATCAGGAATGGTAATTCCCGCTGGAAATAATCTAGCGTATAGATACGATGACGGATAGCTTTCCGCTTATTGATAGTGTCGACTATTCCCTGCACATCTTTAAGCTGTAATGTGCGGAATTGCGGCTGTCCTTCGAATCCATCTATGTATTCTTCTTTGGCGATTCCCAGGACAATATTACCCTGCGGTAGGTACTCCTTGATGAGCTGTTTAAAGCGTTCATTGCTGAGTTCACGAGGTGCTGCAATAAATATTGCCTTGAGGCTGCGCACTGGCTTTTTTGAAGCAAATGCAAGCTCGGCCCAGTCGAAAGCATACTTTATTTTGGCGGGGGGTGTGGGTTTAGGGCTCATGGATGTAACCGCTCCCACGCTTTCTTGAGTACGGCCTGTGTGCCGGGTGATACACGCTCATATTCGGTGGCTTGCTGCAGGTCCATCCAAACAATTGCCTGGCAATCGTCGCCGGGGGTTACTGCTGTGCCTTCGGGCAGGCGCTCGGTCACGAGGTAGGTGTTCCATAACAGGGTGTGCGGCATGTCGTAAGAGGCGTTGATGTGCTGCTCGTACCGGTTGAAAGTAATAGTTTGCAAGCTGGAGTCGAGCAGTAATAGTTTTTGCTTGCTAATGTCCAGCCCGGTTTCTTCTTGTACTTCACGGGCCAGCTCGGTTTCCAGGGCAACATTAAAATTGGTAACGTGGCCGCCTGGCAGCGTGAGGGTGTCGGGGGTTAGTTTCATTTCGCGGGCGCGTTCCTGCAGCAACACTTCACCGTTGCTGTTCAGGATAACAGCGTTACAAGAGAGTGGGACGCTGCTTATATTGGCATATTTTTCATCATATTTGGTGTCAAGAGAGGCAATTTTTTTGGCCGCCTTTTTGTACAAGCCGACATTTTCCAGGGGTGTGTACTGAAGTTTTCGGTAGTTCCACTCACACAAATCCGGGGCATCAAATGGGATGCAGTGGAAATGCAGGTGCTGGTCGACAGTGCTCTGGGCGTCGGAGCCATCTTTTTGCACGAGCTGCATACCCTTAATGCCATGTACGTCACGGATGAGTTTTTTGGCAATGTAGAAGAATTTGCGGATCGTGTCCCACTCAATTTGGCTTAACTCTTTTGGCGAGCGGATGTGGCGCCGCGGCATAATCATAAAATGGCCGTCAATGTAGGCGTACAAGCTAATAGTCATGACCACGCCATTCTCTTCAAAGAACACGTATTTCTCGCGCAGGTCACAAAACACGCACTTGCCTACCGACTTCCAAATGCCGTCGTACTGCTTGGTGAAGCGGGCGTCGCGGTAGTATTCCTGTTTTTTCTGTTCTTCGGGGGTCAGTTGCATGCTATTTTTTCTCTTTGAGCGGGTCCTTGCGTAATTCCATGAAGTCTTTGAATACAGAACTTAAGTGGCCGCCAATGGCGCGCTGAATGATCTTGGTAGTAGAAATAGCCGTGCTTTGGCGGTCAACAACTTTTACTTCGCCGCCGTATTTGGTGACGGTTTTGTACTCTTTGGACTCTTTGTAGTTGTCGGTCCAATCTTCCTTGACCGTGATGTAGACATCTGGCTGCAGTAAGCCAAGCGATGGCGCGCAGCTAGGTTCTGGCAGAATGGTTACAAAATCTACCGGGCGCAGATATGTCAGCATTTCGGCGCGGATTTTCTCGTCTAAAATCGGCTTGTTTACGCCTTTTACTTTGCGGATTGCTTCGTTGCTGCTGACGCCCACAACTAAAATATCGCCAGTTTGTTTGGCTTCTTCCAGATAGCGGCACTGGCCCACATGCAGCAAGTCCCATGAACCCGCCGTAAATACAATTTTCTTACCCTTGGCTTTGAGTTGTTCGCTGAGCGTCATAAGATCACTCTGCGAAATAAGCCGTTTCTTCCAGGCTGAAGCCATTACCTATATCTCCCTTATTTTCGTAAGTATAGTATGTGAGTTTTTAGCTATTTTCACAAGTCCTTCCCTCTGTCGCGTTGCAGCTGCATGGCAAAACTAATAAACCCAAGCAACGCAATGTTAAAGATGAAGCCTGGCAGCGCCAGGAATTCCAGCCGTGCAAACGCAAAGAATTGGGTAAGGAACAGGTTTACCAAAGTGGCGCGACGGAACTGTTCGTAGGCACGCAGCCGCGATTTCGGCCACAGCGCCACGCCCCATGCCACAAAACCCACAGCAACCAGCGACGACAACAGCTGGCCCCACACCGGCACCGACGCTGTATGCAAACTGTTAATTATATGGATAGCGTTACTGCCAATGTTAGTAGAAAGCGACACAAACCCGCCCACCACAAACAGCAGCACTTCGCCTATAAAGAAGACGCGGACAAGCCAGTTTGAATTGCGCCGCCGCCATCTGTGCTGGTACGCCTGGCGCACATTGCGCCACCATGTAGTAAGCCGTGAAGGCTGTGGCTGCCTAATGGTGGACATGCGCTGCACCAGCTGCTGGAGTTGTTTGGTCGTGGGGTCTTTGGGGTCGGCGTGTGCCAGCAGTAGTTCCACGCGGCGCTTTTCGACCGGGTCCATATTATTGAGCACTGCTTCTTCCAGCTGCGACAGCGCATTCAGCTGGTATTCGCGCGAAGTAAACGACTTTTCCCTACTCAAAAAGTTAAACGTAAGGTACAGCGCAATAAATACGCCGTAAATAATGCCAATAGTGGGATGGTAGAAATAGTTGTTGTCGCGGGTGATGAATTTGCCTAGCTCATCTATAAAAACGCCAAAGCCAATGCCGCCAAGCAGCGCTACCACGCGCTGCACCCGTATGCCCTGGAAGGCCAAACTGGTAACCACCGCTCCCATCATAAGCAGCCCTCCCCACAGCATGTGCGCAATGTGCAGCCCGCCGCTGCCAATTTGCGGATAGCCGGTGAGGTATAAATAGAACCGAAGCAGCAGTAAGCTACTGGCCGCAGACACTAGAAACAGCTCAAGCTGGTCGCGGGCGCGGATGTTCCTATAGAAGACACGTTGAGGCATAGCTGCATGCTAGCATACGTTGCCCCGGCTGTGCATATGTTTATTTTTGTAAAACCAGGCCGCGTTTTTGCAGCTGCTGTACGGTGCGCGTAAAGTGTTCGTTTTGGTTGAGGAATTCATATGGGTTGTGGCGCAGGAATTTGTAGAAATCATGCAGCAGGAACAGGTCAACCAGCGCTTCCAGCAACGGCAGTGCGCGCGCCGTTACCTTAAACGTGCCGCCGCCCCGCTTGTTATACCCGGAAATAAGGAAGTATTTGCGTACTTGCGCCTCTGTTTTGTATTTGCAATCTACGAGCAGGAACGCTACGGTGCGGGCGATGTCGAACAGCGGGTGGCCAAAGGCGGTTTTTTCGAAATCCAGTACGCCGGTAATGCGCGCTTCCCGGCTAAATAAGATGTTGCCGCGCACAAAATCCATGTGCAGGGGCTGCTGGTGTGGCAGGTTTTCGCAGCCTGCCAACACAGTTTGCAGTTTTGCCAGGCGGGCGCCAGCTATATGCAAGTGCAGTTTTTCCTGTATCGCCTGAGCTACAGCTGGCGTGGCAAAGTAGCGCTGCATGCGCGCGGCAATGCGGGCATATTCGCTAGCAACGCTGTGGCCTTGCAGCTGCGGCGTGGCCGGATACCCTGCCAGCAAACCATGCATGCGCCCCATCATTTCGCCCAGCGCCTTAATATGCGTTTGGGTATATGCCTCCCAGGGGATCGTTTCACCCGGCAAGTACGCATATAAAGCCCCATACTTCACCCGCTCACCATTTTTCAGCGTAATGATACGCGGGTCCAGGGTGTAGCGCACCGGCAACCCCTTATCGTGCAAGAAGTCGGCTACGGCATTTGCCCGCCTAATGCGCGGCAGGATATCAGGCTCAGACTTATATAAGATGAGGTTCACGCGCTCCCCATCGGCTAGTTCAAATGCATGCGACTCGTTGCGGTACCCTTTTTGCATGCCCAAGAACCGCACGGGTTTTACACCATACAGTTGTAAAATTCGCATTATAAGTTGCTCACTCAAGATAGCTCCATTATACCCGAGCCTGCTATACTGCATATATATGAAGCATGGGGAGTTTCAATACCTACAGTTAATGGTGGATATCATGAAAAACGGCCATCACAAGCCGACGCGTGGTATCCATGGCATTAAGTCTATTTTTGGCGCGCAAATCCGTTTTGACATGCGCCAAGGGTTCCCGCTGCTCACCACAAAAAAAATGCCCTTCACCGTTCTGCTGCATGAGCTGTTCTGGTTCATTCAGGGTACAACTAAAGTAGATTACCTGCACGAGCATAAAATTAAGTACTGGGACGGTTTCCTGGACGAAAAAAACGATCTTGGCCGCATATATGGTGTACAGTGGCGCCACTGGCGCCGGCCTGACGGCACTGAGTTCGACCAGTTGCAGTGGGCTATCGACGAAATTAAGAACAACCCCAACTCCAAAGCAATTATCGTAAACGCCTGGAACGCCGGCGAGCTAGACGAAATGCGCCTGCCGCCCTGCCACACCATGTTCCAGTTTGACGTTACCAAGGGCAAGCTGCGGCTGCACCTGTACCAGCGTTCTTCGGATGTGTTCCTGGGTTTGCCATTTAACATTGCGCAGTATTCCATGCTGCTGCACATGGTCGCCTACCTGACCGATTTGGAACCGCGCGAACTGATTATTTCTATTGGCAGCGCCCATTTGTACGAAAACCACATTGAGCCCGCTAAAGAGCAGTTGCACCGCAAACCCTACCCTTTCCCGAAACTGAAAATTGTGGGCGATGTAAAAAGCATCGACGATTTCAAAGAAGAAAACTTTGTGCTGGAAAACTACGAACACCATCCCCGTATTAAGGGGCCGCTGGTTATTTTGTAGAAGTGTTGACGCGTGGCCTGGACCAGACGCTCGCCAGCTATCTATAACTAACTAAGTTAGGCGATGCGCTCCGGCATATCGTTGTCGTCGCTGTCTTCGCGCAGGGCGTCAATGTCGGTAGCGCTGGTTAGGCCTTCGTCGTACACCTCCTGGGAGTCTATGTCGGTGTCGGTGCGCGGGTCGGCTTTGGAGATGCTGTCTTGCGACACATCATCTGGCGCTGCCGCTGGCGAGCGGTCGTAGTCGCCCGCCAGGCGCGATTCGTTCACGCTGGGGTTGAATAAGCCGTCTGCGTCCTGCTGTTCAAACGGGTCGGGGCGCGACGCCTGGTCGTCTGGCTGGTCGTTTTGTGCCATGTGTGTTCCTCTCTG
>DATIIE010000115.1:0-3494 GCA_035479955.1 Saccharimonadales bacterium (SeqCode) | reverse complement strand
GAACGTATCTTAAGTTCGCTAAAATAAGTTTCTTCCGGGTTGTGTTCTAGCCCATAAAGAAAAAATCCATCCAGGCACGTGCGGGTCACGGAATGCGCTTGAATAGCACATTTCGTGCTTCCGAGGTGCCAATATAGATTTTTTCTGTATGAGCATTACACCCGTGGAGTGGGTGAACTAGAAGCGTTTGATGGTGTTGGCCGGCAGTACACGTACGGCGAGTTTGCCGATGATGTTGCTGGCGTCCACTGGCCCAAACAGGCGTGAGTCTAACGAGTTGCCGCGGTTGTCGCCCATTACAAATACCTGGTTGTTGCCAATAGTCCATTCGCCGTCTATCGCGGTGGTCGGGATGACGTTGCCGTATGGCAGTGTTTTGTCCGGGTCGAAGCCGTTCGGGTGTGCGGTGTTAAAGACGGTTACGTCGCCGCCGCTTACCACCACTTTGTCGCCTGGCAAGCCAACAACGCGCTTAATAAGCTGTTTGTCAGGATCCTGGCCGAATTGGCCAAGGCGGCCGTCGGTAAACACCACCACGTCGCCGCGCTTCGGGATATAGGTGTGGTGCGTTATTTTTGCCCAGGTGCGGGCCAGTTTCCATACAATAAGGCGGTCGTTGTTATGCAGGGTAGTTTCCATGCTGGGGCCATCTACCTGGTACGACTGGAACACGAACATTGTCAGGAAAATGGCGATAATCGGCGCAATAATCAATACTAAAACAGTCGAGACAACACTATGCCAGCCGTCGCTCTTGCGCTGTTTTGGGCGCTGCGGCACAGCAGGCGCCTGCATGGCAGGTTGCTGCGTAGGGGGCTGCGGGCCAGTGCCTGCCGGTTGGGAATGTTGGGGCGTAACTACCGGCTGATGCGGCGTTTGGCGGTTGTCTATCATTACAAATGGTAACTATACCGCAAAAAGCCGGGCCATGCACGGGTAATTACTTATTTGGTCCAGCTAATATCTAGGATATAATCGTAAGCATAACAACAGTAAGGCTCTGCGAATGCTATTGGCACAACGACGGTCCCCTAAGGTCAAATATGCAGGTCTGGGCGTGGCTATGCTCATACTTACTATTGGGGTGTCTTCGCTTAGTGCGCAGGGTGTGTCGTCTATTGCGCAGGGCTTCCAAACCAAAGACCGCAATGTTGTCTCTGGCGCTATTGTCAGCCTGAAAGACAACAGCCCGAACAATGTCGAGCTGGCCACGCCCGCCAATGTGCAGGACCTTATCGGCATTTCCGGCAGCAAGTCGCTAATTGAGTTGTCGAACGGCGTGAGCACCGTGCAGATAGTTACCAGCGGCACCACCAGCACACTGGTAAGTGACATAAACGGCGATATTAAAACCGGTGACCGCATAACCGCGTCGCCCATTGCTGGCGTGGGCATGAAGGCCACGTCCAGCGGCATAGTCGTTGGCACGGCACAGGCGAATTTAGCGGATGTTACGACGCGTTCGCAGCAGGTGACAGATAAAAAAGGCAAATCCGTTGCAGTAAAGATCGGCGTTGTGCCAGTGCAGGTAGACAAAGTGTTCTACCAGGCGCCAAACGATGAAACGTCATTCTTGCCGCCAGTGCTAACCGACTTTGCCAGCAGCGTGGCTGGCCATAACGTGTCGCCAGTGCGGATTGTGGCCGCATCGCTGCTTATTGCACTGCTGTTCATTATTGTGACAATTTTGCTGTACTCGGCGGTGCGCTCCAGCATCATTTCCATTGGCCGCAACCCGCTCAGCGAGCAGGCCGTCCACAAAAGTTTACTCGAGGTAGGGCTGACAGTCGTGGGCGTGTTGGTGTTCACGGTCATTGTGGTGTATTTGATACTTACCACGTAAAGTATTTTATCCACAGAAAGTTAATCATTTCGTAGTAAAATATACTTTTACTATTACCGTAAGCGGTGTAGGATATAAACAGGGAGTACTCTCAAGACGAGAGGCAAACAAAAAAATCAGTCGTGGACCAAAATCAAAACCAAAACACGAATGTGTCTGCTATGAGCGACGAAGGTGGAGCACCAATGGCGTCAAATTTTGGCGTGGTGTCGGAGCCGAACAACGCCGAAGCGCTGTCGCTTGACCCAGGTGCAAGCCCGCCTCCGTACGAAGAAGAGGCAGCCACTAAGGAGCACACCAACGTTGTTGTCCGCTTTTTGAAGCGGGCTGATGTGGTTTTGGTGCTGCTGTTGGTAGCTGGGCTGATAGGCGTGGTGGTGGCGAACATCCGCCACAAGTCGCAGAACCCAGTAGCAAACAACGTGACGCAGGAATACGACACTGTGAAGCTGCCGCTAACTGGTTTTATAACCAACAACCAAGGGATAAGCATTGGTGCTGCCAGCGTGGCGATTAACGGGACACTAAAGGTGAACGACGGGTTAATTGTCGCGCCCTCGGTGCAGCCCAACGCCCCCACAGCCGGGCAGCTGTACTACGACCAGAACACCAACCAGCTGGCGTACTACAACGGTACAGGTTTTGTGCCGCTGACAGCCCAGAGCCAGACGCAAGTGGTGCAGAGCGTGGGCGGTTTGTCTGGCGCGATTACGCTGGGCTCTGGCCTGACAACTGTTGGCAACCAGATTGTAGCTGTAAGCAACCCTGGCGTTACATCGCTGGGTGGCCAAACCGGCGCAATTGCCTTGGGCAGCGGTTTGAAGCTAACGGCTAACGGCTTGCAGAACGCCGGCGTGCTGAGCGTTTCAGCTGGCAACAACATCAGCGTAACGAACGATGGCAATGGCAACTACACAGTAACCAACACTGGCGCGGGCACTGGTACAGTAACCAGTTCTGGCGGCACTGCTGGCAGTATTGCCATGTTTGACGCTGCGCAAAACATTGTAGATTCGCTTATCAGCCAGTCGGGCGGCCAGGTGACCATCACTGGCGACCTGAACGTTGTAACCGGCGGCTTAAGCCTAGGCAACGCCCTTACTGTTAGCAACGGTGGTACTGGGGTGGGGTCACTGGCCGACAACGGCGTGGTGGTCAGCCATGGCACTGGTTCGTTCACTGCGGTAACCACTGGCTCGCCCGGGCTCTGTTTGATGTCTACAGCTGGCGCCCCAGCATTTGGCGCTTGCCCGGGTAACTCGGGCGTTACGACGTTAAACGGCCTGTCCGGTGTGCTTACCATTGCCAACGCTTCGGGCGCCGGCGGCACCATTACTCTGGACGACGCTAACACCAGCGGCGGCAAAGGTATCTCCAGCTTTAACAGTACGAATTTCTCGGCAAGCGCTGGTGTTATCAACACTATCCAGGACATCAACACTACTGCCACACCAACCTTCGGGCGGCTAACAGTCAGCTCTGGCCAGGCGGCAAACCCCATGCTGGTTGTGAACAATACCAACCTGGCGGCAACCGGAAACCTGCTGGATTTGCAGCTTGGTGGAGTGAGTAAATTTAGTGTTCAGCCTGGCGGCAACATCGCTGCAACAGGGACGATCAACGGCCAAACTATCTCCAGCAGCGCAAGCTT
>DATIIE010000114.1:0-7415 GCA_035479955.1 Saccharimonadales bacterium (SeqCode) | reverse complement strand
AACAGCACTGCAGTACAAGTGACCGGTTCAGCCAGCAGCAATAACACTGGCACCGTAACAACCCGCACAAGCGCACCAGCAACCATCGACACTGCTTCGTACAGCACCGTAAGCATGACCGGCGACTCCATCAATGTAACCGCAGCTGTACCACAATCGTTTACCTACGCGCTTAACAACACCGGCGACGCCTTAGGCAACCTAAGCAGCGGCGGCGTTACCAGCAGCCCCACACCACGCACACTTACCATTAACACCAATGCTGCAGGCGGCTGGATGGTATGGGCCCAAGACGCAACAACTGGCCTGCGTTCGCCATCTACCAGCAATACCATTGCTTCCACCACGCCAGGCACTAACAGCACCATTACCAGCGGCAGCGAAGGCTACAACATGGGCGTTACCAGCAGCCAAACCGGCGGCAGCGGCACCGTGTCTGTTGCAACGCCATTTGTTGGCGGCACCAGCGGCAAGGGCGGCGGCCTGGACACATCACTACGTTCCATTGCTTCCTCTAACGGAACTGCAAACAACGCGGTGCTGACGTTGACCAACAACGCTGCCATTAGCACCCTCACGACACCGGCTGCGGACTACGCTGACACCATTACGTTGCCAGCAGCAGCAATGTTCTAGAGCGAGTAATCGCCCATTCCTCCCGGGGCAAGTATCCCCACGCGTTTACAACTTACAAGAGAGAGCAGTGTGATGCTAACCAACCATTTGAGAACATGGTTGCGGAATACGATACAAGCTTGGCCGCTAGGAGTGGTGGCCATTGTGATAGCTTGTGTGCCACTAGGGCGGGCAAACGCGGCCGGCAATGACTTCAATATACAAGTTTCGCCGTCACCGTTGGTTGTCAGCCTTACACCAGGGCAAACGCAAACCGCAACACTTACCGTTAGAAATTTTTCCAACCATAGCGAAAGCTTAAACCCCGGCCTGAAAGGCGTGCACACCGACAGCGGCACCCAAAAAGTATCGCTGAACACGGTTTTGCCGGCCGACATTGGCAGCTGGACGCATCTGGCGCCCAGTACGCTTACTATTGAGCCTGGCCAAAGCAAACAGCTCACCGTTACATTCAATACGCCCAGCAACGTCGGCTTCAGCTACCCCGTAGCTGTTACACTTACCAGCACACGCGCTGAGAGCCAAACCAGTACTGGTACAGCTATTAAGCCGCAGGTGGTGGTATTTACGCTGATCAACATCAACCGCAGCGACGCTAAAAGCGGCATGGAAATAACCAGTTTTAAGAGCGAGAAATCGCGCTACACATTCCTGCCGGCCAATTTTTCGGTGACAGTGAAGAACACCGGTAATATCATTAGCCAGCCAAGCGGCACTATTTTTATCCAGCACTCGGCCAGCGACTCTAAGCCAATTGCCACCATCCCCATTAACAAGGGCGGCGGTTATATTTTGCCAGGCACCAGCCGCACATTCACCACCAGCTGGAAAGACGGCTTCCCAGTGTACGAAACCGGCCAGGACGGCAAAAATCATCTGAAATGGGACTGGAAACACCTGAATGAACTGCGCTTTGGCCACTATACGGCTAAGGCAGTGGTTATATATGACAATGGCCAGCAAGACGTGCCACTGACTGCGACAGCATCGTTCTGGGTGGTGCCATGGCTGCTATTACTGGGCGCACTTGTTGTTATAGCGCTGTTGATTATGGGCATCCTCACTTGGGGCAAACTGGTATTCCTGGGGACAAAGAAAGTGCGGGGGTATGCGCATCGTACTAAGTAAGCCGGTTGTAGCAGCTGTTGCAGCGGTGATGCTGGCTGGCCTTGGCGCATACGTACTGCCCGCCGCGCCAGCCCACGCGTCAGGGGCGCAAACCGCTAAGCCCCAGGCGGGCGTCACTATCAGCCCCGCAACGCTGACGCTGAGCCTGGCAAAAGGCGCTTCGCAGCAAAGCGCCACATTCGGCATTACTAATTACTACAGCACGCCCATTACGCTCAGCTTCAGTTTTGGCCAGAGTGTTGCCACGCCCGGCGGCGGCGTAAGTGCCGACAAACAATTAACGGCAGCACCCAGCAGCGTTGTGATACAGCCAGGCGCTACTGTAACGCCCGTGGTTACGCTCACAGACAACAAAGATCTGGCGCCAGGCAGCCAGCAGGTAGAGCTTATTATCAGCCAGGCAGCGGGAGGCAGCGGCAATGTCAGCATCATACCCAGTGTGCGCATGCCGCTTATCACCATTAAGCAGGATGGCGCAGTTGCTGCGCTTCGGGCCAGCGACATCAGTAAGCCGGCATTCGCGTTCGACATACCAAAAGCCACCACCTTCAAGCTGGAAAACACCGGCAATATCGTTTCCATACCGCGCGGTTTTATAACCATTACAGACCCGCGCGGCAGGGTAGCGAGCCAAGGTGTTATCAATACCGCATCAACAGCGGTTGCACCAGGCGGGCAGCTGCGCCTGAGCACACCGCTCACCACCCTCCACAACGCGCTGATGCCCGGTGTATACCGTGTGCAGGTCTCGTACGGGCAGGGCGGCGGGCAGCAGCCAACGGTTGCTACTGTACGCTTCTTTTACATACCAGTATGGCAGCTAGTACTTGTACTGGTGTTTGCCGGCATGGTAGTAATTGGCCGGCTTATTTGGGCAGAATGGATGAAGCTGCAGCGCCTGCGTAAAGCCGGGCCACCTGCAGACCAGCCACTATCCACCGGGAGCACCGCAGTATGAGCCGGCGTTTACTTGCCGGCTGCGCTGTACTATGCGGCGTCGCCGTGTGGATGGCCGTAGCCGTAGTGCCGGCGCACGCCGCCATTAATAAGCAGATCAGCTTCCAGGGCAAACTCACCAACACTGACGGCACCAATGTAACAGATGGCACATACAGCGTGCGTTTCCGTATATACACCGACCCAACCGCCGATAGCACCAACACCTGTTCCGCCAACAGCTGTAAATGGGAAGAGACACAGGCCAGCGTATCGGTAAGCGGCGGTGTGTTCCAGGTGAACCTGGGCAGCAGCACAGCATTGCCGGCCAGCGTAGATTTCAACACCGCAGCACTCTATCTGGGCGTAAAAGTTGGCAGCGATGCTGAAATGACGCCGCGCATCCAGCTCACGGCTGCACCATATGCCTTTAACACTGACCTGTTGGATGGCCTGGACTCTGGCGCATTCGTGCAGCTGTCGCCCGGGTCGCAGCAAACAGGGAGCATTAACGTCAGCGGTACGGTTAACAGCAACACTTTCAACTCCAGCACCCTGACATTTGGGGCGGCCAGCACGGCCACGGTGCAGGCGGCGGCCAGCCAGGCGCTGACGCTCACCGGCAACGCGGCCAGCACCTGGAGCACTACTGCCGGCAACATAACCATACAGGCTGGCTCGGGTACAGTGAGCCTAGGCTCCAGCACCGTGCTTAGCAGCTCAGGCGCGTTAAGCGTTGGCAGCGGCGCGGCTACCGCGCTTACCATAGACTCCGGCACCACCGGCGCGCTCAACCTGGGCACCAGCGCCAACGCCAAAACAATTACCCTTGGCAACAATACCGGCGCCACTGTTATTGCCAGCCTGGTAGGCACCAGCACCACTGCCTTTAAAGTGCAGGGGCCGTCCAGCGCGGTATACTTGAATATCGACAGCACTAACAACCGCTTGTACGTCGGCAATCCTACAGCCGACAGCACAGCATTCCTGCTGATTTTCGACTACAAAAATACCACCGGCGACCCAACAGTGGCTGCCGCCAATAACGGCGCCGAATACTACAACAGCGCCAACAACAAATTCCGCTGCCAGCAAAACAGTATCTGGATGGACTGTGCCAACGGCTTCAACACAAACACTGTTACCGCCGACCAAGCCGCCACCCAAAGCAGCACCACCATGCAAAACGTCACGGCGCTGGGCTTTCCTGCGAACGCCAACACCGCCTACGTGTTTGACGCCTGGATACCCATTAACGACTCCAACGCCACCGCTGACTCCAAATATACGTTCACTGCGCCCACCGGCGCTGTCATGGATGTTATGACCCAGTATTCCGGCACTACAGCCACCGCTAACGTCATTTGCAACATCACGGCGTCGGCAACGGCGTGCGCCAACACCACCGTTAATATCGCCAACCACTTTATACAGGTGACTGGCCATGTTACGGTTGGCGGTACCGCCGGGACCGTGCAGTTCCAGTTTGCCCAAAACACGTCAACGGCGGCAAGCTTCCCGGTAATAAAAAAGGGAGCGACGATCTCCTGGCACCAAAGCAACTAGCACCCTACATAGCAAATAGCGGCCAACGGAAACACCACTGGCCGCTATTGTTATTTACTGCTTGGTTACGTAATCGTAAATGTCTTTGGAAACGCCGGCGATAAACTCATTAGCTTGGTCTTCGGGCAGCCCCACCATGGCGCACAGCAGGTACGGGCGCTTTGGCACGTATACAATACCGCAGTCGCTTTCAGCCCAGTTAGCGTTATACACGCCAATTTTATGGGCCACTTTTACATCGCCAGGCAGCTGCGCAGTAATGCGGTTAGTAGCCGTGGAGTGGGTGAGGTAGCCCAGCAGCTGCTGTGAATCGGCGTGGTTTAAGTAGGCAGAGAAGTACAGGCCTTTCAGCACCGAGCCGTAGGAACGCGCCGTAATAACAGCTTGGCCATTCTCAATGTCCTGGTCGATATCCAGGCGGGCAAGCGATTGTTCGTCGTACCCCAGCTTGTTCTGCATGTGGTCGTACACCACGCGGGTAGCAGTGTTGTCGGACTGCTCCAGCATGTACTTCGTGGCTTCGCGCAATGTGAGCTTAAAACCGGAGCCCCGCTGGTACAAATCGCCATATGCGTTGTCTAGTTCATTTTGCTGCACAGTAACTGTCTGGTCTAAATTGATGCGCCCAAGCTCAGCAGCTTTGTACAAGTTCATGGCCAGCGGCACCTTAATAAGCGACGCTGCGGTTAGTTGTTCGTCGGCGCCCACGCGGATAGACGTGCCGTCGGGCAGGTATTCAAAATAAAAACTCTTCTGCACACTTAGCGCGTCAAACTTTTTTTGGAGCTGTTTGCGCAGCGGCACGAAATTTATAAGGATATCGTTCGGGCTGTCGGCCAACACATCTGCCGAAAGCAGCGGAAATTTCTTTTGCATAGCCGGCGAACTTGTAGGGGTGCCTGCGCTATTATCGCTCTTTATAAACCAGCCGATGTTGCCCGCCAGCAAAACAATACACAGTCCAACTAATAGACGCGACTGCCAATGCTTTGTAACGCTCATTTGATTGTATTGTAAAAGGATGTTCTGCTTATGGCAAGCTAAATACTTAACGCTTTTGAGCTTTGGCGTGGTCGTGGCGGTTGCAGACATGTAAAAGGTATGTGGCAACTGCGCCAATTGCTTCATGGTGCAGGGGGACGCCCGGCAGCGGCTTGCCAGCGTCGTCGGTATAGCCCATTTCCACTGCCGCGAGCGTCAGCTCAAACCCAATGCGCAGTTCGCGCGGTGCTATTTCCGGACAGCGTTTTTTCAGCACTGCGTTAAATGACCCCACAAACCGGCGCCAGGTGGGCGCGTTCAGTGCGCTTAGGCGCGGGTTGGCGCGCTCGGCATATAAAAAGAAAAACGGGCCGTTCAGCTGCACATAGTTCACCCATGAGTCGCCCATCAGCAGCAAAATTTCATCCCACGACAAATGCTCCAGCAGCGGGTGCTCGCGGATATTATCGAAAATTTTAGAGATGTCATCGACGATCAGCTCGGTGAGCGCAACAGTAATCGTGTCCTTGTTGGGATAGTAGCGGTACAGGGAACCGATAGGGATGTGGGCGCGCTCGGCAATGTCGTTGGTAGTGGTTTCTTCCAGGCCGCGCTCTTTAAACAGCTCCAGCGCCGCTGTTAGGATGACCCGCACCCGCTCCTTGCCGCGGGCCTGTGTTGGCTGGCGCCGTGCAGCCTTGTTTTTATATTTGTCCGGATCGTACATATCCATTCAGTGTAAGACAGGGGCAGGCCGTTAGGCAACAGATTTGCCCGTAGATAAAATGTCGGGTTTTGGTATGATGTGGGTACACTCTTATGGATGGGCACAATTCTTCACTGGTTTACATACAGTACTTAAGCACTGTCTTCGACAACATCGCGGACGGTATTTTGCTGATCAATATTGAAGGCCCGAACAGTTACCGGCTGAGCATGGCCAACAAACCGTACTTTGCCTTCTCCGGCTACCCCGAAGACTCGGTAGGGAAAAAGCTGCCTGAATTTTTAACCGGCGAATCGTACACTTTTCTGTCGCGCCAGTTCCGCAAAGTAATTAAAACCAAGAAAACCGTTGATTACACCCGGTGGGCAGACATGCCGAGCGGTTTACGGGCGATTAACGGGCGGCTTGTCCCCATTTTCAGCACGACTGGCGAGTGCATCCAGATTGCGGCGATCCTCCACGATTGCACCGAACAGGAGCAGCTGCGCGAAGAAGTAGGGCACCTCCGCGATACCGTCCGCGGCATCCGCAGTAGCATTTGAGCGTTTTACGCTATAATTGTGGTTATGGTTTCAGTAACTTGTAACACGGCTAGCGCAGGCGCATGCAGCAACGGCTGAATATTCAGGATATCCGCGCCGGGCAGGGGCTGCTGATAGCGCAAGGCGCGCTGGCTATTGCCTTTGGGCTGACAGCTATTTTTTGGCCGGACCTTACATCGCTGGCGCTGGCCTACCTGTTTTCCATTTTTTTACTGATCGACGGGTTTGTGCTGCTCATTTTAGGGTTTGGCCGCTGGACACCACGGGCCCATACGCGTATTTGGTGGGGCGTACTGCAGGTGTTGCTGGGGTTGTTCGTGCTGTACAACCCGGATGTGACATTTGGCGTACTGGTGCTTATTTTAGGCATGACATTAATAGTGCGCGGCGCATTCAACGCCGTACACGCTATATTGTGGGCGCATGAACATTTTGGCGAACGCTTGCTGCACGGAGTGCAGGGCGGGCTCGGCTTGGCCGTTGGCACGGTTATAGTTCTGCAGCCAGCTGCGGGCGGCCTGGCATTTGTATGGATTTTAGGGCTGTACGCTTTAGTAGCCGGCATTATGCTGATCGCGCTGGCAAGCGGCATTGGCAAACCAAAGCATTTACGCGGCAAGCACACGCGCTAACCAGCAATAGCTGGCAAGCGGCTACGCGCCGGACAATAAAAGTATTAGACCCGCATATTGGTTTTCAAGCCGTAGCGGTTCTTCAGGTCGTTCAGAACCGGGCGGCGGACCGAGGGCTTCTGCTGCTTCAGCGATAGCTCTACGGCTCCGTGGGCTATTGCCATGACAAACGCCAGGCGTGTTTCAGCACGTTTAATTTGTAGCGCTCGCTCGCGGTCTAAACGAAGCTGCTCCCCAGAGCGGCTGCCTGCAAATATCGGCGGCGAG
>DATIIE010000113.1:0-2693 GCA_035479955.1 Saccharimonadales bacterium (SeqCode) | reverse complement strand
CGTGTTGGTGTATGTGCGTTTGTGGGCACGCCGCACTACCCTGCTGGCTGGCGTACTGCTGGCTTCGTTCTGGGGTTACGTGGTTATGAACCTGTTATTCCACATGTGGAGCAATGAGGCTGTGGCTGCCCAGTGGTGGCTGCTGGCTGGCTTAAGTATTGGCACACTGCCCGTCCTGGCCGCTACTGCCGCTAAGGCGAAAGTACCTAAGAAGAAGCGTGCAGCGACGAGCGGATAGTTTCGTACAGGTCGGTGGCTACCTTTTGCCAGCTGAAGGAGCCTGCGCGCTGCTTGGCGAGCTTGCTGAGCTCAGCGTGGCGCCCAGGGGATTCCAGGATTTTTTGCATTGCCCGGGCTATAGCTTCGGGTTTACGGTAGTCAAAGTATACGGCGCTGTTGCCGGCCACTTCGCGGAACACCGGAATGTCACTGAGGGCGCAGGGCACGCCGTGGCTCATAGCTTCCAGCACTGGCATGCCAAAGCCTTCATATTCGCTGGCGTGGGCAAACATGGCAGCGGACTGGTACAGGGCGTCTTTTACTTCATCGCTGATGTAGCCAAGGTGGGTTACGTTCTGCCCTTGGTTCAAGGCGTCATGCAGCCGTGCCTCTTCAGCGGACGCAAAGCGCTCTACGCGGCCGGCTAGCACCAGCTGGTATTCATCGCGCACTTTCTTAGGCAATTGTAAGTACCCTTCCACCAGGCCAATAATGTTTTTGCGCGGCTCAATGGTCCCCACGAATAAAATGTAAGGCTTGGTAATGCCGTTTTCTTTTAAGATTGCGCGGCAGCGTTCGGCACTGAGGCGCACTGGCGGCACTGGCGGAATGAGCGTAACTAAAATGTCCTCGGCTGGTACGCGGTAATGGCTCATAATGCGCTGCTTGCTGAATTCCGAAACGGTTACTACAAAGCGCGAGCGCTGGATGGCTTTGGGCACGAACCGCTCCAGGTCGCGGCGCAGCTTCGGGGAGACGTAAGCGGGAAGGTCAAGGTAGGTAAGGTCATGGATAACAGGGGCGCTGGGCGTGTGAAACAGGCTGGGGTGGCTTAAAAAGTTGCCGTACAAAATAAAGTCGGCCTTTTGCATGGCCAGGAATTCTATGGGTACTTCAATTCCCCACCGCCGCAGCTGGAACACAATTTTGCTGGGGATGATAGACGCGCCGGTGTACGAAAGGTTGGCACGCCGCGGCAAGTGGCTGGCATCGCGCCGGCCTAAGAAGTTGTAGTAAAAGCCAACCAGCTTCACTTCGTCTGGGTATTGCGTGGCTAATTGCACGGCCAGGCGTTCAATGTAATAGGCAACGCCGGTCTTATTTACGACCATGGGGGTTGCGTCAAAAACGATTTTTATCTTGCGCTTCACTAGATTGTCATTAGAGTAACGATGCTTGTATAATGCCATAGTATTAGGAAATAATTCAAATTACCGGAGGGCGCCCAGGCACCTACGGCGCCGCATAGGCACGCATACACATGGCAAAAACTCCCCAAAAATTTATTGACCGCTACCACTATTCGATAATCTTGTTGCAGCAGCTGGTGAAAAGTGACTTTAAGTTGCGATACCAGGGTTCGGTGCTGGGCTATTTGTGGTCGCTGCTGCGGCCGCTGGCCATATTCTTGATTATGTATGTGGTGTTCCTGAAGTTTTTACGCTTCGACTATGGCGTGCCGCACAGCACCGTGTATCTGTTACTGGGTATTGTGCTGTGGAACTTCTTTACTGAGGTTACCAGCACCGGCGTGAGCGCCATTGTGGGCAAGGGCGATTTACTGCGCAAAATCAACTTCCCCAAGTACGTCATTATTTTGGCGGTATCGTTTAGCGCGCTTATTAACCTGGCGCTTAACTTTGTGGTCATTGGTATATTTATGGCAGCCAACCACGTAGACGTCGGCTACCGTATTTTGTGGGCCATTCCCCTGCTAATGGAGCTGTTTGTTATTGCGCTGGCTTTTGCATTCCTGCTAAGTGCGGTATTTGTGAAGCTGCGCGACATGAGCTACATCTGGGAAGTGGTGCTGCAAGCCGCCTTTTACGCCACGCCAATTTTCTATCCGCTGGTGCTGGTGCCGGCCAACTACGCCAAAATTATGATGCTCAACCCCATTGCCCAAATTGTGCAGGACTTGCGCCACGCCATTGTTACGCCCCAAACGCCTACCATTACCACCTACTGGCACACGCCGTACATCCGCCTCATCCCTATTGCTATTGTGGTGCTGGTTGCCGTAGTTTCGGTGTATTACTTCCGTAAAAATGCCAAGAATTTTGCAGAGGACATTTAATGGACGACAATTTAGCTATCAAAGTTTCGCACGTTTCTAAAGATTTTGTGCTGCCCCACGAAAAGCGTACGTCTGTAAAAAGCGTGTTTACCGGCGTGTTCAAAAAACACAGCGGCAGCGAGCAGCAGCACGCGCTCAAAGACATCTCGTTTGAAATTAAAAAGGGCGAGTTCTTTGGCATTGTTGGCCGCAACGGCAGCGGCAAAAGCACCATGCTGAAGATTTTGGCCGGCATCTACCAGCCCACTAAAGGCAATGTGCAGGTGCAAGGCAAACTGGTGCCGTTTATTGAGCTGGGCGTTGGCTTTAACCCGGAACTTACCGGACGCGAAAACGTCTTCTTGAACGGCGCCCTGCTTGGTTTCTCCAAAAAACAGGTAGACGCTATGTACGACGA
>DATIIE010000112.1:0-5854 GCA_035479955.1 Saccharimonadales bacterium (SeqCode) | reverse complement strand
ATGTTATGCCCAGGGCCGCAGCGCTTGCAATTGCCGCTATACGCACTTTGCGGTCGGGGCCTGCAGCAGCGGCTGCAACCTCCGGCACTACGGCAGGGCGGGGCGCAACCGGCGTATCATGCGCGGGCGTCTGCAGTCTGTGGCCCACGGCCAGAGGGTTCGGCATAATTACCGGAACGCTGCGCGTGCCGTCTTCAGTAGGAAGCGAGTGCACAACCCGGCCAAGGGGAGGACGTGCTGCTTTCAGCCGGCGGGCTTCATCACGCCAACTCGGCGCGTCGCTAACTACAGTACGGTCTGCGCTGGTATTGAATGGGTCCTGCCCTAAGGCTGCCGATATTTCAGCAGTGCTTGCGGGGCGGGCTAGAGGTTCATCAGGCATGTCCACTGGGCGGCGCCCTAAGTCGTCCTCCAAACCGTCCCAGGCAACAGCTGCGCGTGCTTGGGCCGCCTCTGTTTCCACCTGCATACGCCACACAACGTCGGCGTCCATCATGGCGCGGAATGTGCCCTCGTCTTGCGGGCCAGCGTCGCCAAAGCCCCACGGCTGTGCGGGATACGATTCAGAGCCCGGGCCACCAGGGCCCCAGTTAACTCCTTCTTGGCCAGTGCCCCAAAAATCGTTCATGCCCTATACTTTGCCATAAAAGACGCAACAGATCAACGCGCGGCTATTCTACTTTAGAGAGGTCGAGGGCAGTGTTAATAAACTCAGCGTGGCTCCATACCAGCGGCGTCACGCTAATGGCGTAGCCGCTTTCAGGGTCGAATTGCTCGCTAAGGGCGCCGCTGTGCATGGCGCGGGCCAGCGCCCAGTCTAGTAGTTTTTTAGCTTCTTCAGAATTGCCGGAAGCGTTCATGTACTGTGCCAGCCACAAGGTGCACACAATCCAGGGGTTGCCCTTGTATTGCTGCTTGGACAGGAAGTAGCCGTCGTGCTCGTCGCGGATAACGCCGCCGATTGGCGACTGGTTCCATAGCCGCTGTTTTACTTGCTCCAGGGTGCTTTGCATACGCGGGTCGTCGAGGGGCAAGCGGCCGAACATAAACGGGCCGTACAGGTTGGAGATGTCCAGAATGTCGTCGTATTGCAGGCTGCCGTCTTCTTGCAGCAGGAACCCTTTGCGGAAATAACCCTCTGGGTGGTACAGCGCCTGCAAACCTTCACGCATGCGGTCGGCAGCGCGCTGCCAGCGGGCGGCGTCATCTGGGTGTTGCACAACGTCGGCCAGCTTTACGGCTGTTTCCAAGGCGGCAATAACGGCGCATACGGTATAGGTGTTCGTAAGGAACGTTTGCTCCCACAGGTCGTAGGAGGCGTGGGGCAGGCCCGTGCTTTCATCTACAAAGTCGGCCATGAACGAGGCGCACGGCTCAATAAAGCTGTCGTAAAAGCCCTGCACAAAGGTGGCATCCTTGCTGGCGTTGTAGTACTCGCCAATCATAAATACCACCATGGCGGTTTCGTCTTCCTGGATAGCCAGCTCTTTGCGGCGGCCATGGATCAGCGGGTGCCAGGTGCTGCCTATGGCGCGGTCGGGCTGGTACTTGTGCGCCAGGTACCCGTCGCGGTGCATGGTGCCGCGGGCAAACTCAAAAAAGTTGCGGGCTTCGTCATATATGCCGAAACGTATTAGTGGCCAAATGGCATAGGCGGCGTCGCGCGGCCAGCAATAACAGTAGTAGTCGCGGCCAAAGTTGAAAATACTGGAGTCGCCGCTGGCTAAAATGCTGCCGCGGTCGTCAACGTGCGCCTTAATAATAAGCAGGCTTTTTTGCACTTCAGCGCGGTATTCTACCGGGATTTGCTCCAGCTTGCGCCGGGCCGGTTCCAGCCACTTACGCCAGGTGTCGCGGGCCTTCTGCAGCCGGTCGTCAATAGAATAATATTTGATATGCGTGTGCACCACTTGGGCGTCTGACTGGCTGTCGGCGGCCACCACCCAGTAGTCCAGGCCAAATGACGTGTGTGCCTCCACCTCTTTGCGGAAACGCAAAACACTGTCGACGCCGCCATGCTCAACAGGGTTGTTGCTGAGCTCGCCGTCTTCAGCGTCTTTAAATGTGCCAGCCTTGCCTTCAATGCCATAACTGCCGATGGCGAACTGGTCGAAGTCGCCATCGCCGCTGAACCGGCCAGCGCTCAACAAACAACAGCGGCCTTTGTAATCTAAAATGTAGTTGTCGTCTGGCACGAACAACGCAGTGTCCGCCCGCCCAGCGCGTGAAATTTGGAATACCTGGTGCATGAAAATACGCACGTCGCGCTTATGGTCGGCTTCGTTGGTAATGTTCAGGCGGCGGATAAAGGCGTTGTACTCCGGGTCGATGAAATCGTTGGTGCGGATGGTAATGCCCAGCCGCTCGGAGTACATCTTGATGTCGCTTACCAGCGCCTCGGCCTCAAAGTTCACGCTAATCTGCCAGGAGCCGTCGTCTACCCAACTAAACGAACCATCTACCCACACGCCAATTTTGTGCTGTGAGTTGCGGGCGTTAGTGAGGTTGTCCAGGCCAACATAGGGATAGTAAAAGTCGTGGACCAGCCCGTGCTCGTCCAACCCCACAAATAGCTGCCCGTTGCTAAGCACAACCGGCCGGCCCATGACCATTACGCGTCTATGCCTTTCTGTAACAGGCGATACTTGAGGTCGTGCCAGGTGTTCATGAATGCCACAAAGGCGTCGTAGGGGTTTTCGTACGGGCTGAAGTAGGCGTGGATATCGCCGTCGTTAAACCATTTGGTACACATGTAATAAAAGTGGTCGCTGGTGGTGAGCTTGCGGAAATCGTCGATAAGTTTAAGGTCGCCCGTGCCCTTAATTTTGCTTTCCAGTTCGTACAGCGCGGAGATAGACGCGCCCTGCATGCTGTTACCCAGCCACGCCGAAAGGTCGCGCTCGGTGTCGGCCCAGGTGATGGTTTGCGGGCTGTCTACGCGATCTACGGGCTCGAAGCTGTCGATTACCTCGGATACGGTCATGAAGGTGTTGCCCTCGCGCTTCAGCCACTCGTTTGGGAGGTGGGCCAGGAATTCGAAGATGCCGGTGTCGTCCCATTGGTGCTCGCCGAATGTTTCGTAGTCCATGAATAGGTTGAAGTTGGTGGCTTCGTCTGTGCTGTTCAGCCAGTGGCTGAATTTGTCGGCCGTGAGTGGCCATCCAGCCCAGCCGCGGTCGCCAAAGCGGAAGGCGATGTCGTCGCTGAGCTTGTAGTTTTTCATGAGCAAGCGGATATTTTCGGTGTATGTTGGCTGGTACACGAAGTTAGGGGAGCGCCAGTCCAGCACTTTGTCCCAGCCCTCGGCCAGAATGCCTTTGTAGCCGGCTTTGTCGGCCCAGTAAGCGAGGTCGTTGTTATAGGCCAGCTCAGTGTTGCGGAACACTTTGGGTGTTTGGCCAAACACTTCCTGTACTTTGCGTTCGTGCATTTTTACCTGTTCTTCGAACTCCTCGCGGGAGTAAAAGAATGCCAGGCTGTGGTGGTAGGTTTCGGCAACAATTTCAACGCGGCCGGTGGCGCACAGATCCTTGAATGACTGCAGGGCTTCGGGCGCCCAGGCTTCCATTTGCTCTATGGCGGTGCCGGTGATGCTCAGGCTCAGCTTAAATTCAGGGTGGTTGTTGAGCAACTCCAGCAAACGGCGGTTGGTGGGCAGGTATGATTTTTCGGCCACTTTGTGCATGATGCGCTCGTTGCTGGTGCGGTCGTCGTAGGGAGCATCGAAGTAACGGTGATCTACACCGGCGTCAAAAATGGTGTAATGGCGCACGCGGTACGGCTGGTGCACATGGAGGTACAGTACTATTGCTTTACTACTCATACCAACGCCCCCTTACGGGCGTGCTGCAAATGGTGGTCGTAAATGCCCAGTAATTTGTCGGCGGCGTCGTTCCAGCTTAAGCGGCTGAATTCCTGGTACGAGTTTTGGTGCAGCGTGTCGCGAAGGGAGTCGTTTTGCACCACAGCGGTAATTTTGTTGGCCATCTCTTTAATATCCCAGAAGTCGACTTTCAGGGAGTTGCGCAGCACCTCGGCCACACCCGATTGGCGGCTGATAAGCGACGGCGTGCCATACCCAATTGCCTCTAACGCAGTCAGGCCAAAAGGTTCAGAGATAGACGGCATAACAAACAGGTCGGCCACTGCGTAGGCGTCACGCCAGCGTTTGCCGCGCTGGAAACCGGCGAACAGTACGTTGCGGGCGATGCCCAGGTCGGCGGCCAGGCTTAGCAGCTCAAAATACTGCTCGCCGCTGCCTACAATGAGGAACAGGGTTTTCGGCTCACGGGCCACCACTTCTTTGGCGGCGTGCAACAGATTTGGCAAGCCCTTTTGCACGGTTAAGCGGCTTACGGCAACTACTACGCGGTAGCCGCGCGACTTCATGGCGCTCAGGTACTTGTAAGTATTGTCGCCTTCAAGCGGCTCAAACATTTCCTGGTCGATGCTATTGTGCACGACTTCAACTTTGTCTTCCGGGATGTCGTAATCTTCAACAATCATGTTCTTGGTGTGCTGGCTGACGGCGATGATGCGGTCGGCCAGCATAAATGAGATGCCCTCAATTTCGCGGCACATAGGGTTGCCGGCGCTGCCGCCTGCGCGGTCGCGCTCAACAGAGTGCACATGCAGGACAATCGGACAGTTGGTCATTTGTTTGGCGCGCAGGGCAGCGCGGAACGTGAGCCAGTCGTGGGCATGCACAATATCAAAAGAACGCTGTTGCACCATTTTTGCAACAGCGTCTTCGTACATGTGCACTTGGCTGTAAATATCGTGGGTTTCGACGCGGCCGTCGGTAAAGACGTATTTGTAACTGTCGTAGGCAATGCCGCTTTTCAGGATTTCCTGCACGCCTTGGGGGTGCGCAGCAGTCACGGTCATAAAATTAATGCCGTGGTCTGCTTTGTATGGCAGGATGAACTCAATGTCAGCACCCTTACGAGCAAGCGCTTTACAGAGCTGGTAGCATGCTACACCAAGTCCGCCGCTGTTGTTGGGAGGTAACTCCCACCCAAGCATCAAGATCCGCATATCCCTCTTTGGCTCTATCTAATACTATTCAAAGCCAATTATAAGGATCAGCACGCCGAAGCACAACCTTTTTGTAAGAAAATGAACACATTATTTAACCAAGCAGGCGTATAAGTGCCAGCTCAAAAGCCGCTTGCTTATAACTGATCTGTTCAGCGCCTGCGCGCGCCAGCATTTGCTGGGTGGGCGGCACCAGTATATCGGCCAGTTGCCGGTTAACTTCGGCTTCACTCCAATGCTCATGTTTGAGGTTTTGCTGCCACTCCAGGTAAGACACGATTACACCGCCGGCGTTCGCCACAATATCCGGCAGAATGTGCTTATTTACGCTTAGAAGCACAGTTTCGGCGTCTTTAGTAACCGGGCCGTTCGCCAGCTCGACGATAATCTTTGCTTTTACGCTTGCCGCGTTGCCGATATTGACGGCATTTTCCAAAGCAGCCAACACGAGAATGTCGGCGTCGGCAGTTATGATAGCGTCGCGCGGCAGCTGGGCGGCATCCGTGAGCGTGTTCAGATCTGTTGTGCGCGGGTTGAGGCCATCGGGCAGCAGCCAGGTGTGCTTACTGTTGGCCACAGCTACAATTTTCAGGTTAGGATACAGCTCATGCAGTACCTGGGCAAAAAACTGGCCCACGTTGCCGTAGCCTTGCAGCGCCACGGTCAGCGGCTTATCCAGTAGCCCTTGGGCCTTCAGGTATTCGGCCAGCACAATAACGCCGCCGCGGCCAGTAGCGGCTTCACGCCCTTCAGAGCCGCCGTTACCCATGGTTTTGCCGGTAAAGCTACCAGGATCTTTGCTGCCCTGGGTTTTCTC
>DATIIE010000111.1:0-1696 GCA_035479955.1 Saccharimonadales bacterium (SeqCode) | reverse complement strand
CATCCATCCAGGCTGTGTTCGTGCCTGCCGACGACCTTACTGACCCGGCTCCGGCAACAACATTCGCCCACCTTGACTCCACAATCGTGTTGAACCGCGCGCTGACCGACCTTGGTTTGTACCCGGCTGTAGACCCGCTGGACTCCAGCTCTACCATCCTTGACCCAGAGATTGTTGGCCAGGAACACTACGATGTTGCCCGCGAAGTACAGCGTATTTTGCAGCGCTACAAGGACCTGCAGGACATCATCGCTATCCTTGGTATGGACGAACTTTCCGACGAAGACAAGCAAACCGTTGCCCGCGCCCGCCGCATCCAGCGCTTCCTGACCCAGCCGTTCTACGTAGCCGAGAAATTCACCGGCAACGCTGGTAAATACGTAAGTTTGAAAGACACTGTAAAGGGTTTCCGCGAAATTTTGGACGGCAAGCACGACAGCAAGCCAGAAAGCGCCTTCTACATGAAGGGCGACATCAGCGAGGTCAAATAACCTATGGGCGAAGGCGCACCGATCCCCGGCCCTGAACCTACTGGCCCGCAACCGGCACCGTCTGTTGAGGCGCAGGTAGAAGGTATTTTTACCCCCGGTGATGAGCGGGCCATGGACGACCTGGACCTCAAGCAAATTGCCGAAAAGGTACAAGCAGACTTTGATGCATTGCAACCAACGTCCGGTTCTGACACCGAAGGCCAATCCGCGCCAGACACCCCCAACCCGGACGACCCAGGCGAAGTTATGTTCAAAATTGAAGCAACCAACGAACTGAACCAGATGGACCTTGGCCGTGCCGTTGATGAAGCTACCGGCCTTGCACCTAAACCCGTCTGGACGCAGCCCACGCCTAGTAACGTTGCCGCCCTGGCCGAATCGATGAGCCAGCTAATGCCTTCCGGCCAAACTGTGCCACAGGCTATTGAGGCAGCGCGGGCAGCCAGCCAGCCTGATTTCACACAGATGCGCCGCGAATACACCGGCCAAAGCGCCCCAGATAATACTGCGAACCCCCCGGAACAACAACCTCCGGCTGGCCCGCATGATGACAAGAAAGGCGAACAGTAATGAACCTAGAACTCGTAACACTTGATGGCGTAAAGTTTAAGGCTGAGGCATACTCAGTTATTTTGCCCACCGCAGCCGGTGAGATTACCGTGCTGCCCGGCCATGAGCCGCTGCTCTCGCAGCTGGTGCCTGGCGTTATTATTATCCGCCGCAGCAAAACTGAAGCCGACTATCATTTAGAGCACTTCGCCACCTATGGCGGTGTGCTGGAAATTAGCAGCAAGGGCGTGCGCGTATTGGTAGACGAAGCCACGCACGGCGACGAGATTAACCTTGCCGAGGCCCAAAAGGCACACGACGAAGCGTTGCGTTTGGCCAAGGATGCCAAGAACCAGGTAGAACTCGACCGCGCCCAGACACTACTCGCCCGCCACGGCGTACGCGTGGAAGTGGCCGAATTGCGCCGCCGGCACTCCCGCCACCAGTAATATAAGTAGACTCAGCCAACCAACCCCGGAACAAGCGTCGCATACGACTGAGTTTGCGCATGCTGCGCTGACCCACCCACACTTCCGCCCGGCGCCAGCCGGGCGTTCTTTGTTCTTGAGCTAAGTCCAAAAAGACGGCACACTGTTCCTTGGTAATTGGCTAAAACAAACAAGGAAGAAAAATATGCCGTCACAAGATATTGTACG
>DATIIE010000110.1:0-1525 GCA_035479955.1 Saccharimonadales bacterium (SeqCode) | reverse complement strand
TTACCATGGGCCGATTTACCACCGAAGAACAGGTGCGGGCGCTGGTTGCTCGGCTTGTGGCGCTGGTTCGATAAGTGGGGCGGTGGCCCTCGCTGCACACAGAATGCCAGTTCACACTACAGGATGCGTTAAGCATTCTGTATCCCGAACTGAAATCCTGTGTGCAGAGAGGACTACCGCCAATCACCACCCATGCGGTAAACCCCATCGCCTTTTGCTATACTTATCCCTAAGATGGGTAAGCACAAGCGCTTCATAGCAGGATTGCTGGCCAGCGTTGGCCTGGCGCTTTTAGCGGTACTGCCGTTTGTTGCCGCTACGCCTGCGCATGCCCAGAATGTTACCCAGGGGTATAAAGCCGACGGCACACTGCAAAACGGCATGGTTGTGCGCATCAAGAAGGGCGACCCCACCACCGTGCAGGCGTTGAGCCAAAAGCACGAAACCGACATGTACGGGTTGGTTGTTTCGGCAAGTGACGCACCAGTGTCGCTCTCCAGTACCGACCAAAGCCAGGTATATGTGGCGACTTTCGGCCAGTATCCGGTGCTGGTAAATACGCAGAACGGTGTTATCCACGCTGGCGACCGGCTGGTTATTTCGTCGTACAGCGGCGTTGCTATGAAGGCTGACACCAAACACGAGGTGCTTATTGGCAAGGCGCTGCAAAATTTCTCGGATGGCTCCAACGCCGAAGGGCACGTCAAGCTCAGCGACGGCACTACCGTTGCCATGGGGCGCATCATGACCGACATCGGCGTCAGCCGCAACCCAACATATAGCGGCGACGTTGCGCCCGGCGTACCACACGTTTTAGTGGAGATTGCCTCAGCAGTCACCAATAAACCGCTGACCGCGCTGCGTTTGTACGCCAGTCTGGGCACTATTTTAATCGACTTTGGGCTGGCAGGCGCGGTGCTGTACTCGGGCATCCGCACTGGTATGAACTCCATAGGCCGCAACCCGCTGGCAAAGAAATCCATCATGAAAAGCCTGTTTACTGTAATTCTAACTGCCTTAGTAGTTGTGTTTGTAGGCCTAATTGCGGTATATTTACTACTGAAGATATAGCTTATGCTTAAGTTGCGAGGGGGCAGAGCGAGCACATGACAATTTGGTGGCTGCTACTCATCTTGTTTGCCATATTTGCGGGCGGAGCGGGCTTCATTTGGCTTGCGCTGCAACTGAACCGCATGAAAAAACCGGCGCCCGGCACTGGTGCTGATTCGTTCCAGGGTGCTGCCGAACAAGATGTTGAACATATTTTTAACGCCGAGTTCCGTGAAGAGCTGCGCAACCGCGGCCGTTTGCACTTCGAGAAGATTTTGGGCGAAAACGCTATGTTCCTGCAGCAGGACCTGCGCCTTACCACCTCCCAGCTGAACGACTACATGAAGGGCGAGATTACTAAAGAGCTGAAAGAGGCTTTCGCCAACTACCAGAACGCCATTACCGACGCCAAGCAGCTGGCTGTTGAGTCTATCGAGAAAACCAAAACTGCCATCGATTAAGAGCGCCAAAGCCT
>DATIIE010000109.1:0-16399 GCA_035479955.1 Saccharimonadales bacterium (SeqCode) | reverse complement strand
AGCGCGGGAACGGCGCCATCGGCATGGATGCCGCCCAACAGCAAATGGCCGGTGCTGGCGGCGTGTACGGCGAGCCCGGCCGTGGCGCTATCCGGGATATCGGTGAGCATAACAATGTTAGGGTCTTGCTTGAGTGCGGCTTGCAATCCTTCGCGGCTGCTCATGCCGCTGGCCAGATATGTTTGACTGACACCCGGCAGGCGGTGCTTAGGATGTGCTTCCACGGTGGCAATGCTTACCAGCGGGCTGTTCAAAACATCCAGGAAACTGAAGAGGGTGCTGGCGCTGCCATGGTGTCGCGGCGCGGCTACCAGTAACAGCCCGTGCGGGTGGGTAAGCACTTCACGCACTGTTTCCAGCCCGCTGCCCCAAAAGCCCAGCGCTTCCAGGCTAATGGGCTTGCCGCGTTCCAGGGTAAGGTGCAGCACGACTTTCTCACCACCGATAACCGGCATGGTGGACACCCGTACGTCAACGCGCCGGTCCTCGATGTTCAGTGAGTACGTGCCCTCTTGCGGCGCAGCTGTTTCTTCAGCGTTCAGGTCGGCCAGCGTTTTTAACTGCGCCAAAATAACCGGAAGGGCCGGGCGGGGCAATTTGTGCATGCCACGCAATGCGCCGTCTATGCGGTAGCGGATCAGTACAAAGCGGTCGTGCGGCTCGATGTGGATGTCGCTAGCACCCCGCTTAACACCATGCCCAACAAGCATCACCAGCGTTTCGGCAACTTGTTTGTCGGTAAATTTCTGGGCATTGCCCAGCAGCCGTCCGGTGAGGATATCCTTCGCACCCATTTGCCACCATTATATATGAAAAGCATAAGTGCTTTCTAGGTGTGTTTTTTGCTTGACCTGACCGGTAAGGTGCGGTTAGAGTATAATACCTGTTAGACAGGTGGAGATGACGTAACCAATTGGAGGGTAACACTATGGCGAAGAAATCTGGTGACGATAAAGCAACCACCGAAGAGAAAATGGTGGCCGCAGGCGCTAGCGAAGGCAAATCCAAAGCCTTAGGCATGGCGCTGGAGCAAATTGAGAAACAGTTCGGCAAAGGCTCTATTATGAAGCTGGGTGATGCCCACACTGTTGCGGTAGAAACCGTTTCTACCGGCAGCTTGTCTTTGGACATTGCCTTAGGCGGCGGTATACCCCGCGGCCGCGTTATTGAAATTTACGGGCCGGAAAGCTCTGGTAAAACCACCCTTACCCTGCACGCGATTGCCGAAGTACAGCGCAATGGCGGCACAGCAGCGTTTATCGACGCCGAGCACGCCCTGGACCCCGCCTATGCCAAGCGTATTGGCGTGGATGTCGACAACTTGCTGCTCAGCCAGCCAGACAACGGCGAGCAAGCCCTTGAAATTACTGAAACCCTGGTGCGCTCCAACGCCGTAGACATTATTGTGGTCGACTCCGTGGCTGCCCTGGTGCCGCGTGCCGAAATTGAAGGCGACATGGGCGACGCCCTTCCAGGCTTGCAGGCCCGCCTTATGAGCCAGGCCCTGCGCAAGCTCACCGGTGTTATTAACCGTTCCAAAGCAACAGTGGTGTTCATTAACCAGATCCGTATGAAAATTGGCGTGATGTTTGGCAACCCTGAAACCACCACCGGTGGTAACGCGCTGAAGTTCTATGCGTCAGTGCGCATGGACATCCGCCGTATCGGCCAAATCAAGCAAGGCGACAATGTTATTGGCAACCGCACCCGCGTGAAGGTGGTGAAGAACAAGATCGCCCCGCCATTCCGCGAAGCCGAATTCGACATTATGTATAACGAAGGCATTAGCCGCAGCGGCGACATCCTTGACCTGGCCGTTGCCCGTGGTTTTGTAGATAAGGCCGGCGCCTGGTTTGCTTACAACGACGCTAAAATTGGCCAGGGACGCGAAGCCGCCAAGGTGTTCTTGCAGGAAAACCCGAAGATTATGGAAGAGGTAGCCGAGAAGGTGCGCGCCGAAGCCGTTGAGGCCGCCAAACCGCCCGAGCCTAAAAAACCAGCCGCAGAAGCAGCAAAAGAAGAAGCGCCGGCGGAGGATTAGTATGCCAGCATTTGAGATATGGGAAGAGCCCAGTCAGGAAGTGCGTTTTTGCTTCTCGCACGTAAGCAAGGACTTTAGCACCGGTGTGCTGCTTATGAAGAGCGACACCGAGCTTCCCAAGCATAACCGGCCATTAGCCGAAGAAAACCTGCTGCAAATTGAGGGCCGCTGCCAGGTGACCTTGCTGGGCGAGAAGGGCGAAGTTGAAGCCACCTACGACCTTACCCCTGGCACCAGCCTGCGTATGAAGAAAGGGCAGTGGCATGTCCACGCCAACCCATTCCCGGAACCGTCTACCACCCAGTTTAAAGCTGAGGGCGACATCACCGAAATTGTCCAAACCATGCGCGACAATTACACCAACGTTGAGCCAGACGATGCCCCAACCCAGCTGTAACCCATGAGTAACCTGCACCTAGAACCAAACCCTACCCTGAAAGATTTGCAGGAATATGTGGCTGAAATGGTGCGCGAGCGCGGCTTTACCGATGACGATATTGCCAAGAAATTTATGATGCTGACCGAAGAAGTTGGTGAGTTTTCTAAAGCTGCGCGTGTCCACGCTGGCATGAAGCTGGCCAAAGACTCGCGCGACCAGGACCTGGAGGGCGAAGCCGCAGACATACTTATTGTGCTGCTTGGGCTTTGCAACATGATGGGCATCGACCTGGAGAAAGCATTCCGCGACAAAGAAGAGAAGAACAAAAAAAGGGAGTGGACCACAGCGTGAAACATTTAATTTTAAGCGGCGGCAAACCAGCTGAGCGCGGCGCCTGGGTACATGCCCTACTCGCGCATGCCGGCCGTGAAGCCCGTGTAGCGCTCTGCATGTTTGCCAGCGAAGATGAAACCTTGGCCCAGGCCATGGCTACCGGCCTGAAAGCGGTGATTGCTGATGCCGCCGAAATTCCCGACATCTCTTTCAAAGTACTGGACGCCGCGAATTTCAAAGATGTCTCCGCCTGGGCGAACGTTATCGTCATTTCTGGCGGTGACCCGGCTAAACTCAAGAAAGAGTTGGAACCGCACGGCGACCTCATGCAGGTATGGGACGGCAAAACCATAGCCGGCTCAAGCGCGGGCGCCGATATTATGTGCAAGCGCTACGCATATTTACAAGACAAAACATTTGGCGGCGGCTTCGGCTGGGTGCCAGCAAACATCATCCCGCACTGGCAGGCCGAAACATGGCCCGGCTGGGACGAAGCGGATTGGGCGTGGGCGGCCAAAGAACTTTCCGGCAAAGCAGGGGAGGCGCCGCTGCTTACGATACGCGAAGGCGAATTTGTCGAAATTGCAGTACAATAGGCAAAAGGTTTAATTCAGGAGACCGGCGTTATGGCATACCCGCCAGTGGTAGTTGTAGATGAGCATGACTCGGTTATTGGCGCCGAGATGCTCGCCAAGGTGTGGGAAAAAGGTTTATATCACCGGATTGTGTACATTCTGGTAGAGGATGAATCTGGCCGCATTTTGTTGCAGCGCCGTTCTGCCAACATGGAATTGTACCCGAATTGCTGGGACGACTCTGCCGCTGGCCACGTGGACGAAGGTGATACATACAAAAGCGCTGCCATGCGCGAAGTTGAAGAAGAGCTTGGCCTGACAGATGTAACACTTGAGGAAGTTGCCACCCACCGCACCAACGAGGAGTATCAGGGCCGCAAACTGAACCGTTTTAATAAACTGTACCGCGCCCGTGTTGCTTCTGATACTCAGTTCCACGCACCCGCCGATGAAGTCACGGAGGTGCGCTGGTTTACGCTGGCAGAAATCCGGAAAATCGCAGCCGAACACCCTGACCAAGTTACTGGCGGCCTGATCCTCAACCTTGAATACTATTATCCGGCATGATCATTTCCGCCATCAAGCAACAAGTGAAACGCCGGGACCGGTATTCAATTTATGTTGACGGCGCATACGCATTCAGCCTGAGCGAAGGCGGCTTAATTGAGAGCCGGCTGGCAAGCGGCCAGGAAATTGACGCTGCCCGGCTCAGCGAGTTAAAGCAAACGGCCGGCTTGGATAAGGCGTATGGCAACGCGCTGCGCTATGTAGTTATGCGCCCCCGCAGCGAGTGGGAGCTGCAGGATTATTTCCGCCGCAAACAAATAGACGAAAGCGCCGCCCAGGAAATTATTGAGCGGCTGCGCAACCTCGATCTACTGAACGACTTAGCATTTGCCCGCGCCTGGGTATCCAACCGCCGCTTGCTGAAGCAAACCAGCAAACGCCGTTTGATGCTCGAGCTCAAGCAAAAACATGTAGCCGAAGACACCATCCGCCAGGTACTGGAAGAAGACGACACCGATGAGCGCAGCCAGTTAAAGGCGCTTATTGCCAAGAAGCGCGCCCGCTATCCCGACCGGCAGAAACTCATGCAGTATTTAGCGCGGCAGGGGTTTCGCTTTGACGACATAAAATCAGCACTTGAAGAGGTTGAGGCCGAGGAAGCTGAAGAGTAGGCAGGTTAGGCGAGTGCGCCGGCACGCGCCCGGGCATTTACTTTTTGGGTGAGGTCGCTGACCACAATTTTTTTGTCGGTTATCTCAACAATTTGCGAGCGGTCGATGCCAAGGTTGCCACCGCTCAGGCTCTTAAAAATAGATTGCGTGACGTACAGTTTTTGTACAAACATGCCGTCTGTGTCTACAGAGTAGTCGCCTACCTTGCCCAGTTTTGTACCGCTGGACGTAAACACTGGCTTGCCAACAAGCGCAAAGCTGAGCTGGAGTACGGGCGTGAGGCGGACAAGTTCGCTGGGCTGCACGAGTTGGTCGTGGTCGTTAATAATAAAACCGCGCGACATTATGTCACGCACATCTTGGCTTACAAGGATAAGTTGCTGTTTACTGCGTGAATCCTGGCAGTAAAAGCCTTCAATTTTGAGGTTGCCCGGGTTAATGATGGGCCCCAGTACGGTAGCCACTTGTGTACCCGTGCGTAAACTGAGTACCGGGCGGTTAATAAGCATAGTACTTAGTTGCAGCATAGCTATTAGTATAGCGCGGCTTGGGCCTAGCAAAAAGAGGCCCATGCCAGGGGTTGATAAGAGTGCGGATTTTGCCGAAAAAAGTGCTTGCATGCCTGGGTAACCTTGGATACTATTCCGCCCGTGAAAAGACATATACATTTTGCAACAATCGTTAGTTGGCTGGCCGCGCTTATATATACAGGCGTACCGCTGGCCGTGGGCGCGGAGCCGCTCAATACTTTGGCATTGCCGCCACTCCTTATTACTGAGGTGCAAATGGGGAGTGCTGCAAGCGCCTCAGAAGAATTTATAGAACTGTATAACGCATCTGCGGTTCCGATTAACTTGAGTGAGCACGGGTGGCAGCTTGAAGTGGCTAGCGCCAGCGCATCGAGCTGGGCGTCGCCGCTGCGCACAATCCCACTACATGGTGTGGTACAGCCAGGCGGGTCTTATATTGTTGCTTCGCAGTACACTTCATCCGGTGAGCAGCAGTTGTATTTGCCAAATCTGGCGTCAGCTTCATTTAGCGCTGGGCTGTCGTATGCAGGCGGGCATATCCGGCTGCTGTATACAACCAACCAAATAAGCCCGCCTGCTAGTTGTGAGGCGTATTCTACAGTTGTGGATGAATTTGAGTGGACGGTGCCAAAGGGTACGGGTACCGCTGCGGCGTCCCTGGACTCACGGCAGCAATTCGTTTCAGGGAAGACCAGCGGCGTGGCAGCCGGCGCCAGTGTGCAGCGCCAGCTAAACCCCTCGGCAGGTTCCTATGTAGACACCGACAATGACGCTGTAGATTTTGCTGCCAGCCCCAGTCCTTCCCCTGCAGTCGTAAATACGCTGGCCGTCACCTCAGTGCCCGCTGCTGGCAGCCAACCGCAAGCTGGGTTGCCAGGGGATGAATGTGAGGTGCCAGCCCCTGGTTCAGACGATGGAAGCCAGCCTGGTGATTCTGATGCCGGGGGCACAGAGGGCGACGGAAGTGATGCCAGCGGCAATGCCGACGATCCCGCTACCGACCCCACAGTGCCCACTACAAATATCGGCCTATTACCGCCGGCAATTACCGAACTCCTGCCAAACCCTGCTTCACCGCAAACAGATGCGGCAGATGAATTTATTGAACTGTATAACCCAAACCAGACGGCGTTCGATCTTTCGGGTTACCAGCTCCAGGCTGGTACCACTGCAACACGCAGCTACACCTTTCCTGCTGGTACCCAGTTGCCCGGAGGCAGCTATATGGCATTCTTTTCGGCGGTAACCGGGCTAAGTCTTAGCAATTCCGGCGGCCAAGTTACATTGCTTGACCCCACCGGTACAACACTGTCGGCCAGTGATCCGTACGGCACAGCTAAAGACAACCAGGCGTGGGCGGTAACAGCTGGCAAGTGGCAGTGGACACTTACGCCTACGCCAAACGCTGCCAATACATTCACAGAGGTAGCTTCGGGCACAACAGCAAAAACAACAGCCGCTAAAAAGGCTGTCACACCTAAGGCCAAAACCGCGGCCGCGCCCAAACCAAAAACCGCCAAACCAAAATCAGCCAGTACGAACGCTGCCTTTGTAGCAGACACGCCTACTGCACGCAACCCCGTACATCCCGCTGTGCTTGCGGTGATAGCGGCTGCCGCGGTACTATACGGGGCGTATGAGTACCGACAAGACGTGGCAAATTATTTCAGACGACGCCTCGAAAACCGAGCAACTCGCCGAGAAAATCGGCAAGCAATTAAAAGGCGGGGAAACAATTGAGCTGGTGAGCGACCTTGGCGGCGGCAAGACCACATTTGTGCGCGGCTTAGCCCGCGGCGCCGGCAGCAAAGATAAAGTCGCCAGCCCTACATTTACAATTAGCAAAGTGTACGATACCCCAAAATTCCAAATCCACCACTTTGATTTCTACCGTCTGCCTGAGCCAGGTATTGTCGCCGATGAGCTCGCCGAATTGGTAAACGACCCGGAAATCGTCATCGTAGTTGAGTGGGCCGACTCCGTAAAAGAAGTACTGCCCAGTGAACGCTTGCTGCTGCACATTGCCCAAACACCAGAAGGCCACCGCAAACTTACCTTTACAGCATCAGCATCGCTTGATTACTTACGGGAGGCAATACAATAATGCTCATCCTCACCATCCGCACTGACAACCCAGAGGCCGAAGTTGGCCTATATGAAGGCAGTACAAAGCTTGCCTATGAAACCTGGCATGCCCACCGCGAACTTTCCACCACTTTGCACACGAAAATAAAGGGGCTGTTGGAGGCCCAGGGTAAAACATTACAGGATTTAGACGGCCTTGTATGTTTCCAGGGCCCGGGCAGTTTTACGGGCTTGCGTATTGGCCTTACTGTTGCAGATGCACTGGTGTATGGCCTTGGCCTCCCTATTATTGCCACCCAGGAAGACGACTGGATTAAGACGGGCATTAGCCGTTTGCAGGCCGGCGAAGATGACCGCATCGCGCTGCCGCATTACGGCGCTGCTGTGCACATTACCAAGCAAAAAAAGTAGCCCTGCACTCTAATGTGACAGGGGCAGGAATGAACACGCTGCAAACAGATACGCCAGCCCCCGCCAAAATCAAAATATTGACCGCCCAAGGATCGACAGCGTATAGTTTCGTATAAGGATATGCCTGAATTGTCTAGCATTCCGATATAACATTTCTAACATTTTATTCGACTTTCAGATTATACGAGTGGCTAGAGAAGTGATAGCGATTGCCTCGCGTTAATCTGTACGATAGAAAGGATACCCATGGATCCAGTCACCATAGTGCTTGCTGTGGCGGGCATTGCCGTTGGTTTTGGTGCTAATACCGTAGTAACCAAACGCAAAGTAGGCTCTGCACAGGAACAGGCCAGTAAAGAAGTCAGCAAGGCAAAACGCGAGGCTGCAAAGCTGTTAGACGATGCCCGTGAAGAAGCCGGCAAATTAGCAGACGAAGCACGCAAAGAGGAACAAACCCGCCGCCGCGAATTAAAAGACATTGAACAGCGCCTGGTAGGCCGTGAAGAAACTCTCGACAGAAAACTGGACGAGCTGGACAAGCGCACCGAAAAATTGCGCGCCTCTGAAGGTGATGTAGAAGGCCTGAAAGACGAGATCCGCGAGATCCGCAAGCGCCAGCAGGAGAAGCTCGAGAAAATCGCCAACCTCACCAAAGAAGATGCCGCTGGCAAGCTCATGAAAATGACTGAGCGCGATATTAAAAACGACCTCACCGGCATGATTGCTAAAATGCAAGACGAGGCCAAGGACCAGGCAGAAGAACAAGCAGGATTAATAATAGTGACAGCGATGGAGCGTATGGCAAGTGAAGTAACCGCAGAGCGCACAGTAACAAGTGTGAAACTCGAAGACGAAGAAATGAAAGGCCGCATTATTGGTAAGGAAGGCCGCAACATCCAGGCGCTGCAGCGCGCCACTGGGGTGGACATCATGGTTGATGACACACCTGGCTACGTTGTGCTTTCCAGCTTTGACCCGGTTCGCCGCGAAGTTGCCCGCCAGACACTTGAAATGCTCATGAAAGACGGCCGCATCCACCCTGGCCGCATCGAAGAAGTTGTTGAAAAAGCGCAGAAGAATGTCGAGAAAGATGTTGTGCGCGCCGGTGAAGACGCTGCCCGCGAAGTAGGCGTCATCGGTATACCAAAAGAAATTCTGCACTTGCTGGGTGAACTGAAGTACCGCACCAGCTACGGCCAGAACGTACTCAAGCATTCCACTGAAATGGCGCACATTGCCGGCATTATTGCCGAAGAAGTCGGCGCTAATGTAAAGACCGCCAAATATGCCGCTCTGGTACACGACCTGGGCAAAGCCCTTACCCACAAAATGGAGGGCAAGCACCACCATATTTCTGGCGAAATTCTGCGCAAGTATGGTGCGCCCGAAGCAGTGGCTCTGGCCGCCGAGCAGCACCATGATGACGTTGAAGCCACCAGCACCGAAGCCCTGATTGTGCGCGTTGTAGATGCCATTAGCGCTTCACGCCCAGGCGCCCGAAACATCTCTGCCGAAAACTTTGTCGAGCGTATGAAAGAGCTCGAGAACGTTGCAAATAGCTTCCCTGGTATTGAGAAGTCGTACGCCATCAGCGCCGGCCGCGAAGTACGCGTGTTTGTACGGCCGCAGAACATCGACGACCTTGCTGCCATTAAATTGGCCCGCGACATCGCCACCAAAATTGAAAGTACCATGCAGTACCCGGGCACCATCAAGGTGAATGTTATCCGCGAAACCCGCGCTGTTGAATTTGCTAAGTAACATCTGTTACAACTATTCCCGCCGCCGCCAGTTACAATAGGGCTATGATCAAGGCAGTTTTATTCGACTACGGTGGTGTGTTAACGCAGGGCGGCACAAGCGGCGGCGTGATACGCCTGATTGCAAACGCGCTGAACGTGCCAGAAAAGGATGTGCTGCCTGCCAGGGAGCTAATGAGCGAGCTGCTGCTGGGCAAGGTGACAACCGCCCGCTTTTTGCAGAAACTGCGCCAGGCATACCCGTACGCCCAAAAACCAAACAGCACCAAGCTGCTCGCCAACGCTGAAGTGTTTGTGCCGTCGCAGCCGGTGTACGAGCTGGCAGCCCAGCTCCGCGCCAGCGGCGTGCGAACGGGGATTTTATCTAACATGTTTGAACTGGCCGCTGCCCGGCTGCGCCAAAAGGGTTTATACGACGGCTTTGACCCGGTTGTGTTGTCGTGCGAGGAGCACCTGGCCAAACCCGACCCGCTGTTCTACGATTGCGCCATCCAGAAGTTGGGCCTGCGCCCCGAGGAAGTCATTTTTATCGATGACCAAGAGCGCTTCCGCCCGCCCGCTGACTTTGTAGGTATGCACTTCGTGCTGGCCCAAAGCCCGGAGCAAATTGTGGCTGATGTGAAGTCACTCCTGTTTGAATATGATGGCCTGCGCCTAGATTGAGATACAATAAGCCCATGAAACCAGAAATTGAAGCCAAATTCCTAGATGTCCCCCATGACGCACTGCGCGCCAGGCTGAAGGAGCTCGGCGCAGTTTGCGATAACCCCATGCGCCTTATGAAACGCAAAGGGTTTGATTTTCCAGATGGCCGCCTGCGCCGTGAGCACAACGGCTGGGCGCGTGTGCGCGATGAGGGCGACAAAATCACTATGTCGTACAAGCAGCTTAACAACCGCGAACTGGACGGCACGCACGAAGTGCAGCTCGTTATAGATGATTTCGATACTGGCGTAGCATTTTTAGAAAGGCTGGGCCTGGTGCCGGGCACCTATCAGGAAACAAAGCGCGAAAGCTGGCACCTGGACGGCTGCGAAATTGAGCTGGACGAATGGCCGTGGGCAAAACCCTACACCGAAATGGAAGGGCCAGACGAAGCCACGCTCAAAACTCTGGCGGCTAAACTGGGTTTGGACTGGTCGCAAGTAAAGCATGGCAGTGTGGAAATTGTGTACCGCGGCGAATACGACATTACCGATGCTGAATTTAACACTATCCCGATTGTGACATTTGAAGAACCAGTGCCGGAGTGGCTGGAGAAACGGCGGCGCGCATGAACATCTTGTACCTAGGCGACGTTATGGCCGAGCCAGGCATCCTGGTTGTTGAAAAAATGTTGCCAGGTTTGCGCCGTGAGCACAGTATTGACCTGGTGATTGCCCAAGCTGAAAACCTCAGCGACGGCAAAGGTATCCGCCCGGCAGATATGCAGCGCCTGCAACAAGCAGGCGTAGACTTTTTTACCGGCGGCAACCACAGCTTCCGCCGCCCGGAAATTTTCCCGGCATTAGAAGACGCCAGCCAGCCCATTATCCGCCCCGCAAACTATCCGGCAGGCACACCTGGCCGCGGCTACAAATATGCAGATACGCCAAAAGGCAAGGTGCTGGTAGTGAGCCTGCTGGGCCAAATTGTAGGCAAAGATGCCGACAAACCTATGGACAACCCATTGCACGTCATCGACAAAATCCTGGAAGAGCAGCAGGGCATACCGCATGTGGCAGCAGTTGTTAACTTCCATGGCGACTTCAGCAGCGAGAAACGCATCATTGGCTATTATTTAGATGGCCGCGTTACTGTGGTGGTTGGCGACCACTGGCATGTGCCCACGGCTGACGCCTCAGTATTGCCAAAAGGCACTGCGCACCAAACCGATGTTGGCATGTGCGGCTCGCTTGATTCCAGCTTGGGCGTGACATTCGAGAGTCTCATCCCGCGCTGGCGCGACGGCAAAGTTACGCGCAACGAAATTGAGACCAACGGCCGTATGCAGCTGAACGCACTCCTGGTGCAAAGCAACGACCAAACTGGCCTGGCCGAAAGCGCCCGTGCCATCCAGACCATTTTTTAATGGCCACTACTGTTTTTGGGCGGTATTTGCTATAATCACATCTGATCGGGGTGTGGCGCAGTTGGCTAGCGCGCCGCGTTTGGGACGCGGAGGTCGAAGGTTCGAGTCCTTTCACCCCGACCACGATTCGCCAGGGTAGATCCTGGCGTTTTTCTCTGTTAGTTGGTATACTATTGCCATTCGTCGGGGTGTGGCGCAGTTGGTAGCGCGCAGCGTTCGGGACGCTGAGGTCGGAGGTTCAAGTCCTCTCACCCCGACCACATGCAGTATTTGTCAAAGAATCCTTCCGCGGGTTCTTTTTTATTTCTACCGGGCTGCCGTTATTTTTTAAGAGCCGTTGTTATTTGCACTAATAGGGGTAAGCGACGTATATTAAAAGTAAATACATTTAAAAACAAGGAATTGTTAAAATGAGCAAAATTAAAAAAGGTGAAGCAGGATTCAGCGTTGTTGAAGTGGTGCTGATTCTGGTAGTCGTTGCGCTAGTGGGCGTTGCCGGTTTCATGATGTACAAAAACCACAACAAGGCAAAAGATACTGCCACCAAAACATCCACCAGCCAAACCGCCAAGGATACGTCGAAGGACGCTTCAAAAGAAGATACTGCCCAGAAGCAGGCTGCTGAAGCAGCGGTCGTAGTTCCGGAGTGGGGAATCAAAATTGCATTTGAAGACGCCGACAAAGTTACCTACACCGTAAACACAGACGACAGAAACAATCCGCACATTAACCTGAACCTCAAAGACAGCGTTGCGTCTGTTTGCCAGTCGCTTGGTGTTGGGTTTAGCAGGAGCACTACCAGCGCCGGTGAAACGAGCCAGAAGGTGGGTGACTACTACTACCAGCTCGGCGGCGGCCCAGGCGTATGTGATGATGACCCCGGCGGCGCAAATGGCAGCATTAACCAGCTCCGCAGTAAAATCATTAGCAAGGAACTGGGCGCAAACAAGTACACCGTGTCAGCCCAATAAAACTAGAAGGTTACTCCATGCCACCCAACCAACAGCAATATCCACCCCAGCAGCCGGTACGGCCGCCGTATTCGCCTTCGCCGTATGACGATTTCAACCCGTACTCATCACTGCCGCCGCAAAAGCCGCGCCGCACAAAGTGGATCGTTATTATCATCTTGCTGCTTGTGTTGGTTGTAGGCACGGCAGCCGCGGTAATCTATGCAAGCGGCCAGTCGAAAACGCCAACTACGCCAGCGTCCCAATCCAACCAACCCAAAAAAGCCACCGGCACTAATAACTGGACCGGCAAAGCTAACAGCTACAAGTGGAGTGACGCGGCTAACTGGTCGCTTGGCAAGCCGCAGAACGGCCAAACGCTGCATTTTGATGTGTCTAAAGTGAAGCAACCGGTTAATGATTATGGCGATAGCACCGCAGTTTTGTTAGATAATGACATTAGTGACCTGAGCATCAAAAAACTAGTATTCGACGGTAAAGTGAAGGACATGCTTATCTCTATTGACGGCGATCCGCTCACCATAAGCGACGGCATTGAGTCCACAATTGTACCGACTGCAGCCAAACCTCCAGAGACGTCATCTGTGCCGCAAGTATTCCTATATAACAAGGTAACGTTTCCCGGCAACGCCACTGTAAAGACAACTGGCAAGAATTCACTCACATTCTATAGGGACAGCGGTACCTCTGTTGAATTGAAGAAAACGCTGAAGCTGACAGCATCCGGCACCAGCAATATAAGCGTGTCGGGCGCAGTTGCCGGCACTGGCACCATAGAATTTACCGAGAACAGTATTGCCGATACCGCTTTTGCAAGCTTTACCACCGCCAGCCCAGACTTTGACGGCAAGGTTATTATCGGCAAAGGCAACTTAGTGCACGTTGGCAACCGCAACACAACAGGCACCGTAAATGCCTTCGGCGACAGCAGCATTCAGATTGCAGACGGCGGGGCACTGAAAGTGCTCGGCACACACGCCACCACCTTTACAATTGATAACGACATTACCATGGCCGGCGTTGGCGTTGCCTGGAAAGCGGGCAACACTGGTGCGACCACTGGCGCTATCAGCGTTTGCCTTACATCTGCCGAACAAGGGTGTGAAGCCAATGTTGCGGTGACATTGGGCGGCAAAATAAAACTCACTGGCGACACGCAGTTTGGCGCGCAATATGGCGGCGAAGATTTTGTCGTTCCCATAGACATCACTACGGCCACATTTATTCTTGAGAATACAATTTCCAGCAACTACCAGCTTGGTGCTGTTCCCGCCAGCCTGGTAATCATCCAGCAAAAATAGAAAAAGATAATTTATTGGGGTATACTGCCACTTTATGGCAGAAATGTATAGTCCGGAACAAATAGCTGGTTTTTTGGTGAACGAAAAATTGGCTATCCATGGTGTGTCGCCGGAAGCATACGAGCAGAACCAGCTGATAGTGAGTGCGCTGCGTGCTGGCGCAACCGCTTGCTCAAAAGACCTGATTAGCGTGCAGATTGTTGGCAGCCGCGCAAATGGCACCAGCGCCCCCGAGTCTAACCTTGATCTGCTGTGCGTTGGTTTCGACAAAAACAGTATAGCCAACGACAGCTACCATCTGACAAAGGTGGTAGAGACCACTGATGTGCCGGTTGGCGATGGGGGTTTGAGCGCATACGGCGGCACGCAGCGGCCAGTGCCAACCACCGCCGAAGGGTTCTTGGCCCGAATGCGGCGTGGCCCCGGATTTGTGGTATCTCTTTTTGAACCGGGCGTTGTACAGCGTGCCGATAACGCCAAGCTCATGCAGCTGGCAGTCACCAGCTCTATCAAAGGCATGTACGATGACCCTGAAGCCTGCCAGCGCGGTTGGGAGGGCTTGCGCCATGTACATGCCGACAGGTATCTGGGCCAGCGCGGCCCAATCTGCGAGAAACTTTTGCAGCGTTTCGGCTGGGACCAGGGCCGGGAAATTACCCGCCGCATTTCGGCGCCACTAATTGCCAGGCGCCGGGGCGACTTTGCCTTGCCCAAAGATTTTGAAACCGTCCACGGCCAGTTAGCTGAGTGGGCCGCCGAAAACGCCGGCAGGCTTGAAAACACCACCGCCTATAACCTGTACAAGGGCGTGCAAGAGGAAGTAAACCGCTACCGGTAATTGTGGCCTTTTTAGCCGAAATCTTAAGGATCGGGGCGCATAGTGGGAGTTGCTAAACGGAGGGATAGCAACCCATGAAAAAGATAAAGTTACCTGAAGATTATGCAGCAGTGCTGCTATTCATTAAACAAACCGGCAAAGCCGAACTCGCCAATGTGGTTGAAAGTTTGAGCTTGCGCTGCGACCGGGCACGGCTGAAGCACATCATCCAAAACTTGCAGCACAAAGGCCTTATTTCGGTGCAGCGGTCGGCGTATGGCGCCTGGGTGTCGTTGAGCTCGAAAGGCGTGCGTGTTATGCCGGGCCTTATCCAGCTCCATACGTCTACGGCCTAGTTGTGACTTTCCTGTAGTACAATAGACATATGTGGACACTCGCCGCGCTAACGGTAGTCTTCTTAATCATAGTATTTGCCGAATATTTATCCCGGTATAAAGGCGTGCACTCTGAACTCACGCGTAAAATGGTGCATATTCTGGTGGGTATTTTTGTGGCCTTTTGGCCATTCTTCCTCAGCTGGCGCCAAATCCAGATTATTAGCCTGCTGTTCCTGATAACCGTTGTCCTGTCTATTAAGTTCAACGTGTTTGGGTCTATCCATGCGGTGTCGCGCAACAAAGTGGGCGAGGTATTGTTTGCGCTGGTAATTGGTATCCTGGCGCTTATTGCGTCCAAAGACTGGATTTTTACCGCGGCCATGCTGCACCTCAGCTTGGCTGATGGCCTGGCGGCAATTTGCGGCCTGGCATGGGGCGGCGACAGCACCTACAAAATTATGGGCCGCACCAAAAGCCTGGTTGGCAGTTTGGCATTCTTCTTTGCCTCACTGGGTATTATGGTTTGCTTCGCGATTTTCAGCGGGCTAGCGTATTCTGGCGTCACACTGATATGGCTGCCAGTGCTGGCGACTATTGCCGAAAATGTGTCCGGCGAAGGCACCGATAACATGGTGGTGCCGCTGCTAGTTGCGCTTGTGTTAACCAGCTCGTTATAAGGCATTGTATATCCTGTAGAGTGCTATAATGAGCGCATGATGATCGTCGCCCTGTTTTCCTGGTGGTACGGCGCTGGCTGGGCACGTGCTGCTGGGCGTGTGGGCGGCCGGATGGGCGCTATGCTCGAGACGTTTTCGGTGGCCTTATTGCTCCGCACGCTGTTTGACCCATTCCGCCAAATTAGCGCCGGGCAGGTGCGCGGTTCGTTTGATGCGCAGCTGCGTGCTTTAGGCGACCGCATGTTTTCCCGCGTATTCGGCGCTTTTGTGCGCAGCTTGTTTATTTTTATTGGGCTGGTTGGCGCTCTGCTGGCCGGTATTGTTGGTTTGATTGAACTTATTGTGTGGCCGGTGGTGCCGTTCCTGCCGCTTATTGGTGTAGCCTTGGCAGTTATGGGGTTTAAAATATGAACGAGCAGCCGCAGCAACCATTGCCAGGCGCGCCTACGCCCCAACCAATGCAGCCCCAACAGCCATTGCCTGCCGCTTCGCCAGCTCCTGTTACTCCTTGGCAGCCGCCATTACAGCCTTCTGCCCCTTCCGTAAGCCCTACCCCTGTCCCGCCTATCCCTGTGGCTCCGGCCCAAACTACGCTGCCGCCAGAAGTCGCTGCTGTGCTTCAGGCTAACCCACCGTCCATGCCACCCCAGCCGCAAACTCCTTTACATCCCCCAGTGGGCGTCCCCGCTCCCAACCAAACCGCGCCCCAATTGCTTAACTACAACAGCCGCCGCGCCCAGAAAGCGCGCATGGCCCACCATTTTGCCCACAAGGAAATCCATGGCTTGTTGCTCGCAGGCGGCTGGCTGGTTATTGCAAGTGGCCTGGCGTTAGTGTTTGGCTTAGAGAGCACTATTGGCTGGGCAGTTGCCGGCCTGGGCGGCCCCTTCCTTATGCTGGCGGCCTGGAGCAGGGCACTGCAAATCCTGCCG
>DATIIE010000108.1:0-5639 GCA_035479955.1 Saccharimonadales bacterium (SeqCode) | reverse complement strand
ATCTTCTTCACCACCATCAACTTCTTTGCGCACGCTGGCCTGAACATGCCTGCCATGTACATCGAACTGGCTATGACCGGCAAACTGAAAGAAAAACCACAACAACTCAACCCGCTGGAAGATGACCTGTACTGGGTGCGCATGATCGACATGGGGTACAAGCTGGTAAAGGGCGGCGCATGGAGTTCAGTAAAAGCCTAAAACTTGTCATTTTTGACTTCGATGGCACCTTATTTCATTTAGGTGTCGATTGGGACAGGGTAGCGCAGGAGATGGGTATCCACGACACCTCTACAAAACTGGGCGATACTATTGAGCGCCTGACGCTGGACAGCGACCCGCGCCTGGATGTTTTAACAAAATACGAACTAGAAGCAGTGGCAGGGAAGCAGCTCGACCCGGCAATCCTGGACGCGTTAAAAACGTTAGCCCAAAACTACGACATCGCCATTTACACCCGCAACGCGCCAGAAGCCGTACGGCAGGTGATTACCGAAAATGACTTCCCTGGCCTGCTCATTATTGGCCGCGAACCTGGCCGGCATTTAAAGCCCGACCCTGAAGGCGCCAATGTTATTCTGAGCCACTTCGGCTATCACCCCGAGCAAGCCGTGCTCGTTGGTGACACATACCACGACATGGAAGCGGCGCATGCTGCGGGCATGGCGTCTATTATTGTGCGCAACCCTTCCCTGGCCTACCAGCCAGAGGGTGCAAGCACATACATCGAAACTATCCCCGATTTAATACCGCTGCTGGCCAAAACTTAAATATCGTTCAGATGGTCGCTGTTCGGGTTCTCACCGCGAAGCACTGCGCGCAGGCGCAAGTCGGCTTTCATGGTAGCCATGAGTTCGCCAAGTGCGGCAACCAAGTGTGTGTTAGGGCCCATTTTGCTGGTGGCAATGTCGGCACGGGCAATTGAACCTTCGGTTGCGCCCTTCCGGCCTTCATCAAGATAGGTAATAATCGTGTCCATGGCGGCGCGGAAGTGTGGCACTGCCGATATTGCAACCACGTTGGCCTTCTCAGGCAGTGGAACGTAGTTCATAGCCTCTTGGGCAATGCTGGTGGAGTTAGCGCGCGGCGCAGCACCTGGGCGCGCTACAGCAGCACCATTCACGACATGCACCTTGCGGCCGTCGGTTAAGTGGTAGGTTACGGCGCCTTCCCTGCGCGGCGGCATGGTTATAAGCCTGTCGCCGTCCATGTAGTTCGCTTCTTCGTTGGGGCCAACAGGTGCTTGCACGGTTACGGTTCGGTCGTAATTCTGCCAGTCAATAAGGTGGTGGAACTTGGCTTCTACTGCCAGGCGGAACATTTCATATTCGCTGGCGAACGGGCCATCCCATCCCTCTTCACTGCCGGTGCGGGCCATTTCGGCCTGGGCAAAGGGCGAAATCATCAGCAGGGCGTCCATGTCGGCGCCGGTCTTTTTGCCAGTGGCCTGGATGACACCCTCAAGCGACTGCTCGCTGACCACGTTCGGCCACATACCGCGTTTGCGCTGGCCGGTTAAAGCTACAATTTCTTTGATGTTCGGCTTGTCAGCGGTTTCCAGACGGGTCACGTTTTCTTCAGGTGTACCGCAGTTTAACAGTGCCTGGTCGTAGGCAATATCGGGGTTAACCGGGACCGGCTCCATAATAGATTGCTCACCAACAGCTACTTCGCCAAGCGCGCTTACGTACGCGGCGCGGCGTTCCCACTTGATGTCTACCTTGTCTTCACCGCCCTGCTTGCCGTGCTGGCGGCCCATCCAGAACTTCCATATGGCTACGCGCTGCTCTTTGCTGGGCAGCACAGTGGGGTTGAAATCCATTGTGGCGGCCTGCTCGGGATAGTCGGCGGCGGCGAGCGATGCAACTTCACGTACTGAGCCAGCGTTTTGCTGCCAAAACGTTTGGTCGGGCAGCCACGAGGTGGGGGTGTTTGCAAATTCGGTAAAAGTAGGTTGTTGGTTGGCTATGGGCGTGGTCATATCGGCATATTTTAACATAAATAGATGCATATTCTGCAACAATCGCCCCTGGAACTCCGCCGCTGCTCTTGCTAGTATGAATAGATAGCAAAGGAGTTATGTATGTTTGAGGGTAAAAAAGTGCTAGTGACTGGTGGCGCCGGGTTTATCGGCTCCCACATTGTTGAGCGCTTGCTAAAAGAGGGTGCAACCGTGACCGTGCTGGACAACTTCCGCACCGGCCTGCGCGAAAACCTCGACAAGGTAAAGAACGACATCACACTTATTGAGGGCAGCATCCTGGAACCAGCTGACGTTGCCAAGGCAGCAAAAGGCCAGGACCTTATCTCGCACCAGGCAGCGCAGCTGGAGATCACCCGCGCCATCGACGACCCTGTTGAGGACCTCATCACCAACACCGCGGGCACGCTAAACGTCATGAAAGCCGCAGTTGAGGCTGGCATCCCTAAAGTCGTAATGGCGTCATCCGCCGGTGTGTACGGCCAAGCCGTGGAAACACCGCAAAACGAAGACACCCACCCCACCAACCCCAACTGGGCATACGGCGTCAGCAAACTGGCCACCGAAAAATACGCTAAAATTTTCGAAGAAGCGCACGGCCTGAAAGTAACTGCACTGCGTTACGGCATTGTGTACGGCCCGCGCGAGTGGTACGGCCGCGTGCTCACCATCTTCCTGAAACGTGCACTGGAAAACCAGCCACTGGTTATCTTTGGCGATGGCAACCAGTTGCGCGACTTCGTAAATGTGCAGGATGTTGTAGACATGAACATGCGCTGCCTTACCCAGGCCGCAGCCGACAACCAGGTGTTTAACGTGGCGACCGCGCACGGCACTGACATTAACACCCTGGCCGAACTTGCCAAAAAGGTCAGTGGCAAAGACATCGAAATCATCCACGAAGACGTAAAAGAGGGTGAGGCCAGCAAGTACTACGACCGCATCCGCCTGCCCCAGGAGCTGAAAACTCTGGTGCAGTCCTACGACAAAGCCAACAAATTACTTGGCTGGGAACCGACAATCGACCTTGAAAAAGGCATGCAGGAGGAATACCAATGGCTGGAGCAAAATCCAACTCGCTGGCAAAAGATGAACTACTAAGCGCTGAAAAAGAACGCGAGATCCTTACCAACGTTTCTTCGTGGTACAAAAACACCAACTGGGGTTTTTACACCAAAATTGTGTGGTATTCATACGTAAGCATCAAGCCGTTCTTTAAGGGTGAGCACTGCCTGGAGATGGGACCGGCCGACGGCGAAATGACCCGCTTTTTGAAGGACGACTTCAAGAAGCTGACCGTTGTAGACGCCAGTGACGAATATGTGCAAGCCGCCAAAAAACTGGGCGGCAACATTTCTGGCCACACCGCCCTGTTTGAAGAATTTGAGCCCAAAGAAACGTACGACACCATTGTTATGTCGCATGTACTCGAGCATGTGCACGACCCCGTGCAGGTGTTGGAACGCGCCAAAAGCTGGCTGGCGCCAGGCGGCCGCATTATTGCGGTTGTGCCGAACGCCGACTCCATGCACCGCCGTTTGGGCGTAAAACTGGGCATGTTGCAGGCCGAAACCGACCTCAACGACCAGGACATTGAAATTGGCCACCGCCGCGTGTACACCCGGGAGGCGCTGGACCGCGACATTGCAGCCACGGGCCTGCAAAGCATTACAAAGGGCGGCATTTTCCTGAAGCTGTTAAGCAACACCCAAATGCTGACATTTGAGGATGATAAGCTCATCGACGCTATGTTTGAACTTGGCAAAGATTTCCCGCAGTACTGCTCGGAAATGTACGCGGTATGCGTGCCCAAAGGCTAAAAAATAGAGCCTAAAAACTCTACAAAAGCAGAAAGTAGCCGCTTAAACCGGCTACTTTTTTTCATTTTCAATATCCGTAGTAATGGCAGCCAGCACCAGCTGGAAGCCTAAAATAAGCGGCACAACCACCAGCATAACGGTGGCCGTAGACGGAGTTACGCCGTCAAACAAACGCTTGTACGATATGTACAGGCCAAACAGCGTGCCAATTGCGCCCATGAAAATACCGCCGAACAAAAACAGCGCCACCGGGTGGAAACTGCGCACTACATACTTGTAATACATACGGCGCCAAAAGCCCACGAACAGCGCGCTAAAAATGTGCCAGCTGGTGGACCACAGTTTAATGGTGGACGTTTCCTCACCGTACTTGGCGGGCACCGGGTAATCCAGAATGTGCACGCCGCCAATGCTCATGGCAATTAGCTGGGTGTTCTCGAAGTCGTAGCGCTTGCCTATGAGGTGCAGCGGCATTTGCTCAAGCGCGCGGCGGCGCATCATGCCAAAGCTGCACAGCGCGTCAAAAATGCTGTAGTAGCCGGTCGAGAACTTCGTAAGCAGCGTAATTAAAATGTTGCCAAAGCGGCGGAACGGCGGCATTTGCTGCAGCGCCACTATGTCGGCAAAGCGGTTGGCTTTGACGTAGTCGGCATCGCTGCTTACCAGGCGCTCGGTCATTTTGGTGAGGTACTGTGGTTCGCACTGGGCGTCGCCGCTCATAATGCCTACCATGTCGGCGTCGGTTTCCAGCACCCGCTTGTAGCCGCGCACCATGCTGGCGCCCAAGCCCAGGTTCACCTCGTTGTTTACTACAATAATGCGCTTGTTTTTGGCGGCCAGTTTTTTCTGGATTTTTAGGGTGTTGTCTTTACTGCCATCGTTGACCGTTACAATGTAGTCGACAAAATCCGGAACGGTAGTTAGCGTGTGTTCAATCAGTTTTTCTTCGTTATATGCGGGAATAACCACCGCCACCTTCAGCTTCCGGTACATTTTCTGGGGACCCTCTCCGTTATCTGCTTATTGTACGGTATATTCGGCGGGCGGCAAAAGGCCTTTTATAGCTGCTCGACAATAGTTCCCAATGATTGCAAAAAATACAAATTATGACACAATAGCTGCATGCCTTTTTTAAGATACCGGCGGGCGCCCAGGCAGGAACCTACGCCCTCTGAAAGGGATGCATATACTGAGGCCGAGGACTATGCGCGGGACGGCTGGAAGCCGGGCACAATCGTGCACCAGCAGCAGCCCGAAGGCGGCCGCGGATTAGATGCATACGAGCGCCAGCTTGGTTTTACCCGCGACCAGTTAGCCGGCAAACGCGTGCTGGATCTTGGCAGCGGCCCGGAAGCAAAACTTGCCCGCACGCTCACCGCCGAAGGAATTACCTCCTTGGTTGTGTCGCTGAGCCCGGATTACGTCTTTCCAAAGTACAGCATACCCCTGAAAGCCGCTGGCGCCCCGATCCCCGAGGGCAAGCCCGCAGAATCATTCGTAGCTGGCAAAGGCCAGCAATTGCCCTTTGTAGAAAATGCATTCGATGTTGTTCTGGGCTTGCACGTCGCCGAGCATGTCAGCCTTGCGGATAGCATAGCGATCCTAAGGGAAGTAAACCGCGTTACGGCACCAAACGGCTGGGTGCGCTACGGCGCACTCGTTGGCACGTTTGACCACGATATACACGATGCTGCGGCTGCAGATGAAACGCTGCAGGCCGAACTCGCCGCAAAAGGCAACACGCTGACGCGCACGTACATTGACCCGACAATTGTCCCGCCAACACGCCTGCGCCACGATGCACTACTCACATACCACTCCGACGCCTACCTGCTATC
>DATIIE010000107.1:0-4146 GCA_035479955.1 Saccharimonadales bacterium (SeqCode) | reverse complement strand
CCAAGAATTTTGCAGAGGACATTTAATGGACGACAATTTAGCTATCAAAGTTTCGCACGTTTCTAAAGATTTTGTGCTGCCCCACGAGAAACGCACCTCTGTATAGAGCGTGTTTACCGGCGTGTTCAAAAAGCACAGCGGCAGCGAGCAGCAGCACGCGCTCAAAGACGTCTCGTTCGAAATTAAAAAGGGCGAGTTCTTTGGCATTGTTGGCCGCAACGGCAGCGGCAAAAGCACTATGCTGAAGATTTTGGCTGGCATTTACCAGCCCACCAAAGGCAATGTACAGGTGCAAGGCAAACTGGTGCCGTTTATTGAGCTGGGCGTTGGCTTTAACCCGGAACTTACCGGACGCGAAAACGTCTTCTTGAACGGCGCCCTGCTTGGTTTCTCCAAAAAACAGGTAGACGCTATGTACGACGACATCGTGCGTTTTGCCGAACTGGAGCGTTTCATGGACCAGAAACTGAAGAACTACTCCTCTGGCATGCAGGTGCGCCTGGCATTTTCGCTGGCCATCCGCGCCGACGCCGACATTTTGCTGGTAGACGAAGTGCTGGCCGTTGGCGACGCCGACTTCCAGCGCAAATGTTTCGACTACTTCCGCAAGCTGAAGCGCGAGCACAAAACCGTGGTATTTGTGAGCCACGACATGAGCGCCGTGCGCGAATACTGCGACCGCGCTATCTTCATTGAAAAGAGCGAACTTATTATGGAAGGCGCCTCCAACAAAATTGCCACTGCCTACACCAAAATGTTCACGCCCAAAGATGAAAACAGCGAAGCCAACGAAAGCGGCCGCTGGGGCGACGGCGCCATGGAGCAAACCAAAGTCACTATTACACCCAAAGTACAAAAGCAGGAAGACAAAGAGTTCACCATCCGCGTAGAGTACAAAACAACCGCCCAGGCCAACAACCCGGTGTTCGGCATCCTTATTAAGAACGCCACAGGCAGCCATATTTTAGGCACCAACACCAAGCTCAAACTTATAGACACTGGCAGCTACAAACCCGGCGACAAGGGCGCAATTGAGTGGAAGGTGCCCAACATCTTTAACGACGGCGAATATTTTGTAACCGTTGCCATCAGCCACGAAGACTCGGTCACCCAGCATGACTGGATCGAAGACGCTGCCCGCTTCCGCGTGTACCGCGAAGACAACACGCCGTTCCTAGTAAACCCATTTATCGAAACTACATTTAAGAAATAAAAATAGCCAGCACTGGGCTGGCTATTTGCTTGTTGCTTGCGTTATTTAGAAGCGATAACCGCGTAGTCCTGCGGGCCGTACATGCGCTCGGCCATTTCTTTTACCAAAGGGTCGGTGCTTTTAATTTTATCTTTAATGGGGTGCAGGCGTTTTACTTCGGTTTTGTTGAAGCCGCGGGTTTTGAGGGCAAAGTCCAGGAAGGCAGGCGGCAGCGGGTGTAAGTGTGACGGGTCGGCGTAGAAATTGCACGAGCCCACAATAACGTTTTCCGGGTTAGGGGTTTCAAAGATAACAAAGCCGCCAGGTTGCAGTACGCGGTAGCATTCGTCGAAGATGCGCACTAAGTCCAGGAACGGGATGTGCTCCACGATGTGGAAGCCGGTAATGGCCATGAGGGAGTTGGTTTTTTGCGCGCGCAGGTACGACAGCGCGTCGCCCTCGGCCGCTTCCAGCCCTTTTTCTTTCGTGCGTTCAACCATGGCTTTGTTAATATCCAGGCCAATGCCGCGCACGCCGTTATCTTTCAGCAGCTGGATGAACTCGCCGCGGCCGCAGCCAATGTCTACAACCGGGTATTTTTTGGAGTCAATTGTAGACTTGGTGAAGTAGGGCATGTACACCTTCTGGCGGGCAGCGATTTCTTCGTCGGTGCCGCGGAACCAGTGCTCGAACTCTACGTAGAATTCGTCGAGCAGGTGCTCATCGGCAACTAGTTCGCTGGAGGTGCTTGCGCTGGGTGCGTCTGCGGGCTTGCCTTTCTGTGGGGCGGCTTTGGCGCGCTGTTCCTCGCTCATAATGGTTAGCTGGTGCATCATGTCGTTTAAGCGGCGGTCGAGTTGGTCCATGCGGTGGCGGATGTCGTCCTGGAACTGCTCGGTGGCCTCGGCCTTATTGCGCAGGTGCGAGTCTTCTTCCTTCAGGCTGGTAATGGCGTTTTGGAGGTCTTCGCGCAGGGCGTGCACCTCGTTGTTCAGGTTGGTGGCCGTGTTTGGCAGTTTGGCGATGTGCTTGGCAAGCCTGAGCGGGTAGCGCGCCGCGCCCCCTAGGTTCCCCGATTGTTGCTGTGTTTTCATAATTAATTTCACTATATCATAAACGGCAACCCGGGTTACACCGGTTTAAAGAAGAGGTAGCTTGCAGTATACTAGGCATACAGCAGCCTTCGGCAGGTAATGCCGGGCTGCCTTTAGCATATGAGCCGAATCATTATAGACGTTACACAATTAGTGCACTGGTCTGGTAAGCTTACCGGCATCCCGCGGGTAATGTACGAGCTGGCGGTGCGCTTTTCACGCGAGAAAAACGAAGACATTGTATTCGCTACCTGGGTAAAAGATATCCAGGAAATGTGCGAAGTAGACTTCTCTGCCACTATGGCTGTGCGCGGTAATGGCATTGTGTACCGCAAAAAGGGTGAGCCGTGGCCGCCGCAAGCGCCACTCAGCGCCCGGGCAGCTGCTGCACCAGCCGCGGTTTCCGCAGACGGCAAACGGCCGGTTACTGTGAAGCGCATTGTTAAATATGGCCTGCGCAAAGCGAAGCGTGTGGCACCCGGCCTGGCCGGCAAACTGGAGCAACAGGGCAAACAGCTGGTTCTCAACAGCTACCACCGGGTAGAACTTGGCGCCGGCGACACCTTATTCATCCCTTGGGGCGAATGGTGGGACCCGAATTTCATCCAGCTCCTGAAAGACTGGCACGCAAACGGCATGAACCTGGCGCCTGTTATCCACGACATTGGCCCCATGGTTGCGCCGCAGTTCTCTGGCCACTCCACTGATAGCCTGGCGGACTACACGCGCAACATTGTGCCTATTGCCGAGCTGACCCTGGTGGTGTCAAACAACACCAAGAAAGACCTTATCTCGTGGCTGGCCGCCCAAAACCTGCAGGCGCCGCGTATTGAGGTATTCCGTTTGGGCGAAGACTTTGAGTTTTCCTCAAAGCCCAAGAAGCCGGTTGACCCGCTGTTTACAAAGAGCGGCCTGAAGGGCAACGACTACATCATGTGCATGGGCACCGTGGAGCTCAAGAAGAACCACATGCTGCTGTACTACGTATATAAACTGGCGAAACAGCGCGGCATTACGCTGCCGAAACTCCTGATTGTTGGCCGCCGCGGCTGGAAAACCGAAACAGTACTAGACCTTATTGCCACCGACACAGAGGTAAACCAGGACATCCTTGCCCTGCACGATATCAGCGACGAAGAACTGGTGTGGCTGTACGACCACTGTAAATTTACGGTGCTGCCCAGCATTTACGAAGGCTGGGGCATCCCGGTTGCCGAAAGCCTGGCGCACGGTGTCCCCTGCGTGTGCAGCAACACCAGCAGCATGGTTGAAATTGCCCCGGGCATTACCCAGCACTTTTCGCCGTACTCTACCGATGAGTGCCTGGCCGCTATCCAACGTTTGCTCGACCCTAAGGAATACAAAGCCGCCCAGGCGCGCGCCAAGCAATTTAAGCAAACATCCTGGGATGACTCGTATAAACAAGTTAAGATGTATCTGGAGACACTATAATTATGAGCGACCAACGCGTTATTAAGGTTTTACACTTCAGCTCGCGATACGAAGAATGCGGCGTTGCCAAATATCTGGGCCATTATATTAAGGGCATGGAAGAGGCGCCGCACATCGAAAACGAATACTTCGACGTGTCGCCGTACAGCACCCCGCACATGAACGAGGCCGAACTCACCAAAATGGCGGGCGACCTCAAGCGCCAGTTAAAAGAGTACGATATTCTGCATGTCCAGCTGGAATTTGCGCTGTACGCCCACGATTCGTTCCGCCGTATTGTGGAAGCGGGCAAGCGCGCTGGCAAGAAAGTGCTTATTACGGTGCACAGCTCGCCTGGCCTGCACGGTGCTGGCAAAGCGGTCCGCCTGAAGGGCCTGGGCCCGCGCAGCATGCTGATGTACCTGCGTG
>DATIIE010000106.1:0-2171 GCA_035479955.1 Saccharimonadales bacterium (SeqCode) | reverse complement strand
CGCTGCGCTATATTTTGTCGTTTAGCGCCGTATCTACCGTTATACCGGGCATGCGCAAAGTTGCCCACGTGGAATCAAACGCAAAATTGTCCGACGGCCGCCAACTAAGCTGGGACTTATTTGACGACCTGGAAAAACACGCCTGGGAGCGCAACTTCTACCCAAACCACGACGAAGCACTGGCGGATATTGGCTACGTAGAGCTCTAACGCCGGAATATGGCAAAGTCGGTTGGGCGGCCAACCGGAATATCGTCAAAAATCTGATGGCTTATATTTACGAAACCAGCCGCTACCGGGTCGCCAAACACGGCTTGCGCGGCAGGTACAATCACGTCCATGCCCGCCTCGCCCGGGCGTGATTCGAGTGGCGACTTCAGTACCAGCAAGCCGCCTGGACGTAGTAGCTCATGTGAACCCTGTATACCCGCCACACAATCCTCAACGCCAGCATCGTATACCGAGCTCATAACCGATATATCAAGTACTTCATGACGTGCCGCCATACTACCTATGGCCGCAGCTATTCCGTCGGCATAATAGTTGCGCTCGGGCACCGAAAATGCGTGTACATCGTAACCCGACGGTAAGCCTGAAACGCCGCTACGGCTTTGCCGGGCCTGCACGATACCCATTTCTGCTGCCTGGAGGCCTAACTCTATGAAGTGATTCACAAAATGGGCGCCCATGCCGCCAGATATAAACGATATGTTGCGAAGCTCCCCCTGCATCAGTGCACTAGAAAAAATGGCGCCTGTAAGGCCGGGGCCAAAAGTTGCAATTGAGTGTACTGAGCCGTTCACGTCGTACTTTTGCGGCGCCTCCTGGCCCGGAAAGCCTATTTGGGTACGGCCGGTTTTTCTGTCGATAGTCACCATTGTTTGGGGCACGACGGGCAGCCGGTCGGAGTATGCCTGTGTATCCGGCGCATTTTGCGCGACATGCGTAAAGACCAACTCCCCCGCGGTGCGGCAGACAGTTTCTAGGCGCTGACGACCATCAGGATTTTTCTTTTTGTAGAGCGCCTGCAGCTTGTCGGCTAAAGCACCTCGAGTGTAGTCTAGGCGCACTGCGCCCATAAACTCCCGGGGCTGACCGAGCAACGGCAGCGCAGCTGCAGGCATGCGCCCCTGAAGGCTCGCTAATGGCTGAATTTGCGATTGTTCATTGCCGCCAAGTACGGCTGTACTCCAAAAACTCAAAATGTCTGGGTGCGTGCCGGCAAGCGCCGTGATTTCCGGGCTAGACAACCGTGCCGCCCCGTCGACACGACCGGCAAAGCGTTCAGATATTTGAGCTGGTGTTGGCATACGATATACAGGCATAGTAATAAGCTCCACGCGGTTGGTTGCAGTTACAAAAGAGGGTGCGCTAGACGCGTTCGGCTTGCAAAAGTTTGCCCGCCTCTTGTGAAATATGGTCGAGCAGCCTGCTTACTTCTTCATCGGTGAGGGTGCGTTCATAGCTGGCGACACTCAGGCGTAGCGTAATTTGCTTGTGTTCAGGGTCGTCCCCGCGCTGATAGATATCTACCGGGCTGAGGGTGGCGTAGGTGGTCTCGGGCAATACGCCCCTTAGTGCATCCCAGCTGCAGTTAAATACTCGGCGATACGTCACGTTTGCGGCCACCTTCAGACAAATATCTTGGTCTACCCGCGGGTAGCGCGGCAGCGGTTTGTAGGCGGCACGGGGGTGTACCGACAGCAGGTCCATGCCCAGCTCAAACCCGGCAGCAAAAGCTGGCAGCTTGAGACTCTTGCGAACGCCAGGACGGAATTCGCCCACGACACCCCAGGCCACACCATCCTTAACAATAACGGCGCTGCGCTGCGGCTCATAGGGCGTGCACATTTCCATGCCCCAGGTGTCGGCGCCAAAATTACACTCGCTGAGCGGCACCAGCAGTTCGTTTACGCCCTGAAAAATTTCTTCGAGGTATCGCTTTGCATAGTAATATGGTGCACCGCCGACATTTGCGGCTGCTTTGTCGTTCATAGCCAGCACAAGGCTCAGATGCAAATCTTCTTGGGATACATCTGGTTCGCTAGGGTCTTGCACGCCTACGCAGTGGATTTTGTTCATTTCAAACAGGGCAAACTGGTCGTAACCGGCTTTAATGTTGGCGTGCACCAGATCGAGTAGACTAGGCGTCAGGCTTAAGCGGAAGTACTG
>DATIIE010000105.1:0-5764 GCA_035479955.1 Saccharimonadales bacterium (SeqCode) | reverse complement strand
TATAGTGCCACCTGCGTGCGATGGGCACAATGAGATATTCTACAAGCGCTGCGGTGAGCGGCGTTATTTAAGTGTGGTTTGGTAGGCGGCGAGATGCTCGGCGCACATGCGCTCAAGCGTAAATTTGGCTTCGAATGATTGGCGGCACGCGGCGCGGTCTATCTCAGGCACGCGGCCGATTGCGGCAGCAATGTCACTCGCAATTACCTCGTCTGATTCATGTTTTTCAACTAAGAAGCCGTTCACGCCATTTTCAATAATTTCCGGTATAGCGCCAGAATTTAGCCCAATCACCGGCGTACCGCAGGCCAGCGCCTCAATAGCGACCATGCCAAACGGTTCGTCGAAAATAGAGGGCATTATAAGCGCACGGGCGTTGCCTAAGAAAGTTTGTTTCGCGGTGTCACCTTGTATGAAGCCTTGGTAGGTAATGTCTTCCGACAGGTGCGGCCGAATCCGCTCGTGCCAGTATACGTCTTTATTCCCGGCGTAATGTTTGCCGCCAATTTTTAGTTGTAAGTGTTGGCCGGTAGCGTGGTTGTATTCTTCAACTGCGGCAATGGCCAAGTGCACGCCTTTTGGCTCGATGATGCGGCCAAGGTACGCAACGTAATCACCGGCAGGCGCGGTATTTACGGTGAAGCTGCCAGCGTCCAGCCCATGGTAAATATTTGCCAGCCAATTGGTGCCGGCAGGCATGCCAGTGCGCTGGGCCAGGCTCATAGAAATCCACGGCAGGTGCGCGTACTTTGGGAACACACTTTTGTATTTGATGAGGAAGTTGAATGGGTCGTGGTGCGTGAATACAACTGGCTTCGTGCACAACTGCGCAAACGGCAAGGCGATGTCCTCTTCGTTGGTGTAGATGTGTACGATGTCGTATTCGCCGCTGTTGGCCGCCTGGTAGGCTTTAGAGATGAGCTCGGCCTGCACCTGCCGCGCCAGCGACACGAATGTTACCGGGTGTTTTTTGAGCAGCTCGGTGTAGCCGTAGCCGCGGCCAGCTAGCTCTGCTTCAAACAGGGAGAGGTCGGCGGTTACGTTGGGTACTGAAACGTCTATTGGCCCGGGTGAAAACACTGTTACCTCGGCGCCCAGTTTTTGCAGCCCCTCGCTCAAACCAATAGCAAGCACCGCAGGCGAAAAAATCACCTGCGGCAAAATGTCCCGGTGCATGAACATATGCGGGACAACGAGCGCTATTTTCATTACTTTTGCGGCGTGGATGTGCCGGCGTCTTTGCTGTCTTTGTCGCCTTTGTCGTCGTCCAAAAAGCTTAAGTCGAGCTCGTCGTTACCCATGTCGTCTTCGGCGTAATAGCCGTCAGCTTGTGCGTCATCTGCCATATATATCCCCAGTTTTGTTAGTTCTGTCTTGCTATTATGCCGTGTGGCTACGGTGTTGTAAAGGGTTGCTTATTCGGCGGTAGAGCCCAGCTGCCGCCCAAGTGCGCGGATATGGTCGAGGACGCGCAAATTACGCTGGCCGCGTTCGTGCAAATGGCTTGCTGCTTGGATTTGGAACGCTGCTTCGGCCTGGCCGAACGTGTACCACTGCCCGGAGGCGTACTTATCCTGGTCTTCGGCCAGTTCCGGCCGGCCGGCAACAACACCGCATAGCACGCCAAAGACGCGTCGCCGTCCCAGTTTGCGGCCAGCCAAGAATGGTTGCTCCTCGGTGTGCAAGCCGTGTACGCGCACTAACGCATCAAGGCTCAGCGAGAGGCCCTCGGTGGTTTTCCGCACAAGCGCCTGGCCTACTTCTTCGGGCGGGCGGTAGGTGGTTTGGGGCGGCGCAAGGGCTTGATCTGCCGACTCCTGCCCAAGCGCCCGCCATGGCCGTACAAGGGCGACCTCGCCGGTTTCTGGCGCATACAAACTACATATAATGGTAGGCTTTCGCCAACCCACGCGCTCGCCTTCATTGGTGGCATGCAGATAAGGTTCAAGCTGCGCAGCCACTTGCTCGCAGGACGCATCAAAAACAACTTCAGCCATGGGCAGTACCTCGGTATTATTTAACAAAAAGAAAACAAGCTACCCGTTAGGATAGCCTGTTTTGCTGTTTTTGGCTAGAGGCTTACAGCTCGCTGTTGTCGATAGTGATCGACGGGCCCATGGTGGTAGCCAGGTGGATTGCCTTTACGTATGTGCCCTTTACGCTGTTAGGCTTGTTGCCCTTCAGGTTGGTGAGCACGGCGCGGGCGTTCTCTTCCAGCTTTTTCGCACCAAAACTTACTTTGCCAATGGCAACGTGCACGATGCCGGTGCTGTCAACGCGGTATTCAACGCGGCCAGCCTTGGCTTCGTTTACGGCCTTGGCGATGTCGTTGGTGACGGTGCCGCTCTTTGGGTTCGGCATGAGGCCACGCGGGCCAAGTACGCGGGCGTACTTACCAAGCTTTGGCATTTGTGCCGGGGTGGAAATAAGGATGTCAAAGTTGATTTCGCCCTTTTCCAGCGCACCTAAGATGGTTTCAACGCCGCTGATGTCAGCGCCTTCAACCTTGGTGTCGTCCATAACGGCAACGCGGATAGTCTTACCGGTGCCAGCAGGCAGCACGAGGTTGTCGCGCAGGTTCTGGTCGGCGTGGCGGGGGTCTACGTTCAGGTTAACGTGCAGCTCAACGCTGGCGTCAAACTTAACAGGGCTGGTCTTGGTGGCCAGCTCCAAGCCTTCAGACAAGCTGTAGTTTTTGTCCTTCTCGATTTGCTCGGCAGCCTTGCGGAAGTTCTTGCCTTGGCGCTCTAAGCGGCTGCGGGTTGGGTTGGCGTGCTGCTTAGGCTTTTCTTCGGCCTCTTCTTCAGCAGTTTGCGCCTTGCGTTCTTCCTTGGCTTGCTTTTCTTCGGCCTCTTTCAGCGCTTTTTCGCTGCGCTTGCCGGCTTTGGCAATCTTTACTTCTTCAGTAGTTTCGGTGGTAGCTTCAGCTGCCTCAACCTCAGGGGCTTCGGTAGTTTCTACTTTCACTTCTTCGTTTTCGGTTACTTCTTCTTTTGCCATGATAGTGTCCTTTCGTGGTGCGAACGGCTGGAAAGCCTCCCACAAATTTATTGTTATTGGGCTGTGGTGCCGCCAGGAGTAATAGTATGAACGGCTACTTCGCCGACGGTTATGCCGAACAAGCGCATGCCTTCGTCGCAGATAGCTTCAACAGCTGGCGCTGCGCCTGCTGCCTGAGAAGCGTCAGCAAAACCTGGCTCAACTACGGGCTCGAATTGCTTCGGATAGTCTACGCCGTACTCAGCCGGGTTAATGGCTGCCATAGTGTTAGCCTTCTACTTCAACGCCCATGCTGCGGGCAGTGCCGGCGACCATCTTCTTGACGGCGGGAATGTCGTCGGTGTTCATGTCGGCGGCTTTTTCTTCAGCGATCTTGGTGAGCATCGCGTCGGTCAGCTTTTTGGCAATTTTTTCAGAGTTCGGTTTGCCTGAGCCCTTCTGGATGCCGAGTTCTGCACGGATGCGGTCGTCGGTAGGCAGGCCTACAAAACGCCACGCCATGGTGCGGTCGTCGTATACAGTGATGTGGACGGTCAGGGTCTGGCCGTTTAGTTCCTTGGTGGCTTCGTTGAACGGGTTGATGAAGTCCATCATGTTCACGCCGTGCTGGCCAAGGCTGCTACCCACGGGCGGCGCTGCGCTGGCGCGGCCGGCCGGGATTTTCATTTTCAAGTTTGCTTTAATGGCTTTTGCCATGAGGTAATATCTCCTTTCGAACAATATGGGATTGAAGCGCCCTGTTTGTTCTCCTACCGTTAAGTAGTGCGTAACAGATTGATTTTAACAGAATAGCGGCGAAAAAGCTAGTAATTTACTGGCGGTAATCTACCGGTTGGATGCACCAGCGGACTTGTAGTTCGCAGTCCGGGCTAACAGATAACGCGCCGGCAGCTGTTTGGGTTATATTTGCCGAACAAGCAGCGATGTTCGCCTGTTCACCATGTTCGTCAAATGCCACAAACTCCAACGGGCATTCAACAATGCCCGTCTCGTTTTTCCCCAGTAAATGAAGTACCCGTGCCGCACTGGCAAAGCGCAGGCAGCCCCAGCCGCTGGCATCTTCGTTAACCGGGTCAAAGTCTCTCGGCGTACCTTCCATGCGGCTAGTAGTTTGCCGGTGCGCTTCCCGCAAGGACAGTAGCACAGCAGCCTATGAAGCCGGGTGTGTTGGTGCTTGGGGTGAATTCGGCTATGTTATGGCAGTCAGAACAGCCCGCTACAAATGTTTCTGTAACAGGTGCCATCGCTGTCTCGGTATTGATGCCCTTGCCAGCGAGATATTTTACGAGGCAGCCAGGCACAGTAACATGCTTAACCCTATCCAGCGGTTCGGTGTCTGCGAAGGCGTTTAGCTCTGCATGGGTGTCCATGGGGCTCCCAACTATTGCGGCCCGTGGGCTGTGGCTTGCGTGCTGGCAACGGGTACAGGCATCATTTCGCCCTGCGCTGCGTAACCGGCCTCAGCGCCATTTGCAAAATTTACGGTCATAGCGCCCAGCGTTACGGCCAAAGTGGCTGCCTGCAGGCCTTCGCTGACATTGCCTTCTTTAAATGCGCCTAGGGCAATGCCGCCAGCTAGAAGGGTGTTGAGTGCGAGTGAGTAAGTGATGCCTTCTTGGTTTGCCGGTTGGGCAATGGCATCGATGAACCTGTCTTTAAATGACATAATAGATATATTATATCACCTTTGCGCAGCGAAATAGAATTAGTTGGAAAGTATGGCTAAAACTAAGGGGTTAAACGCGCTTAACCTGGAGGCTGTCGAGCTCAACCGGTGTTTCGCGGCCGAACATGTTAACGAGCACTTTGAGCTTGCCCTTGGCGGCGTCGATTTCGTTGATAGAACCGTCGAAGCCCTTGAACGGACCGTCGGTAATAGAAACAACTTCGCCCAGGCGGTAGTCGATCTTGTGCTTTGGCTGTTCAAGGCCCATGCGCTTCTGGATTTTCTCGATTTCTTCTTCAGAAACAGGGGTCGGTTCAGAACCGCTGCCCACAAATCCGGTAACACTTGGCGTGTTGCGCACAATGTACCAGGCGTCTTCGCTCATCTTCATTTGGACTAATACATAGCCCTGGAAAATGCGCTTTTCAACAACGCGGCGTTTGCCGTTCTTAATTTCAATCATCTTTTCCTTGGGTACGAGTACCTGGAAAATTTTGTCTTTCATGTCGAGGGAGTCAGCGCGCTGGCGGATGCTCTCGGCGACTTTCTCTTCGTAGCCACTGTAGGTGTGGATGGCGTACCACTGTTTGGTTGTGTCGTATCGTTTGCTCATGGCTTTACTTTAATAGTACCTGCTTAAATAGTTTATCTAGTCCGAAGTCCACAACGGCGATTAACACGCCAAAGATTGTGGCAAAAATGATCACAGCGGTGGTGAGCTGCCATGATTCGCGGCGGTTTGGCCAGGTAACCTGGCGCAGTTCCTTCCAGCTGTTGCGGAAGTAGGCCGGCCACAGCACATGCCCGATAAATTTGAACGGCTGCTTGTGCCCGATTTTGGCAAGCAGGCGGCCAACCCAACTGAATGGCTTGCCGATGTAACGCAGCGTCATACGGATAACGCCAGGCTCTTTCACTACCGGATTGCTGCTTTTTTCAGCAATCTCGCGCACCGTTTCGGCTTGTTTGACCACGCGGCGCTTTGGTTTGACTGACTCTTCGGCCACTGTTCGCTCCCCTTCATCTAAAAAGAACTTACCAATACAGTAAGTTCCAACGAGTCAAGCATAACAGAGTGGCGGCGCAGCTGTCAACAAA
>DATIIE010000104.1:0-3459 GCA_035479955.1 Saccharimonadales bacterium (SeqCode) | reverse complement strand
GGCGTCAATTTTGCTGATGAGCTCCGGGTCGGTCACGGTTTTGGCGTAATCGTTCAGCAGTCCGTCAATGGTGGTGCGCTCAGCGCCGCTGAGGCGGTCGTAGGCTTGGTGCAGCATTTCGTGCGCAGCTGTTACCTGTTGGATGCCGTCCAGACGCGAATCGGTCACATTATATATGAAGATACCCTGGCGGTTGCCGGTGTAGCAGCCCAGCACGCTTACTTGGTCGGAAGCGTTAGAGCACTCCTTGTTGAATGCGTCGCGGCCGTCAACCTGCGGTTTGTTTACGTAAAACAAGCGCCTAGCGTATGGCGTCATGCTGGTGGCGTCAGCCATTTGCTGGATGTTGCTTGGTGGACTGTAGCCGCGTGTTGCCAGCCAGTCGCTGGCCAGGTCGTGGTTTAATGCCAGCCAGCCCGACGCGCCAATGAGCAGCGCAAGCGTCAGCACTGGCCCAAGCCAACCGAGCGGCCGTTTCTTCAGCGTGGGCGTATCTGTTAGAGGCACACGCGCAGGTTGCGCATCGGGTTGCGGTAAGGGCGTGGCGTCTGGCATACCAGCACCGTCCTGAGGAGGCCCCACGGGTTGCTCAGCGTCAGATTTCATACACCCATTATTTTACACTACTCGTGCATTGTCGTGTACGTAAGTTCGCCGTTCTTGGCGCCCACGCTTATGATGTCGCCGGTTTGGTAATGCTCAGCCAGCATTTCGGTGGCAATGTGGTCTTCAATTTCGTCTTGGATAAGGCGGCGCATGGGGCGTACGCCGTTTTTAGCGTCGTAGCCCTTGTCGAGCAGAAATTGCTTAGCACCAGAGGTTAACGTTACACCCAGGCCGTGCTTTTGCAGGCGCTTGCTGAGTTCAAGGATTTGCAGGTCGATAATCTTGTAAATGTCTTTTTGGGTCAGTGAACGGAATACCACGACTTTGTCGATGCGGTTCAGGAATTCCGGGCGCATAGTTTTCTTCAAAACGTCCAGGACTTTGTCTTTGTTGGCGTCGTGCAGTTTGTCGAGGTCTTTCAGGTCGCTTCTGTCGATGGCATGGAAGCCCAGGTCGGCTTCTTTCTGTAATTTCTCGGCGCCAATGTTGCTGGTCATGATAACAATGGTGTTGGTGAAGTCAATTTTGCGGCCCTTGGCGTCGGTAAGAGTACCGTCTTCCAGGATTTGCAACAACATGTTGAAGGTGTCTGGGTGGGCTTTTTCAATTTCGTCGAACAGCACCAGGCTGTAGGGGCGGCGGCGGATTTTGTCAGTTAGCTGGCCGCCATCGTCGTAGCCAACATAACCAGCTGGGGCGCCAACCAGGCGCGCCACGTTGTGGTGCTCGCCAAATTCGCTCATGTCGATCTTTACCAGCGCTTCTTCGGAGCCAAAGAATTCGCGGGCCAGTACCCGGGCCAGTTCAGTTTTACCAACACCGGTGGGGCCAAGGAAAATGAACGAGCCAATCGGGCGCTTTTCCGAACCAATACCGCTGCGGTTACGGCGCACGGCGCGCGACACTGCTTCTACGGCTTCGCTTTGGCCAATAATAAACTTGCCGATGTTCTTTTCCAGGTTCAGCAGGTACTTCGCTTCAGAGCGGATCACCTTCTTCACTGGCACGCCGGTCATGCGGGCCACAACTTCGGCTACGTCTTCACTGGTAACTTCCAAACGCTTGGCGTCTTTGCTGGTAGCCTCCAACTTGGAAAGCTCTTCATTGATTTGCGAAGCGCGGGTTTTGTATTCGGCTGCCTTCTGGTAGTCTTCGTCGTCCACTGCTTCGTCGATGCGGGTGCTTACCAGCTTCAGCTCTTTTTGCAGTGCGCGTACGGCTGGGCTGGTTTTGCCCTTGCCAACACGCAAATGCGCAGAAGTTTCGTCCAGAAGGTCGATGGCTTTGTCGGGCATGAAGCGGTCTTGCACGTAACGCTTAGACAAAGCAACGATGTCTTCGAGTACTTCGTCGGCAACAGTTACGCCATGGAATTCCTCGTAATGCTTGCGCAGGCCCTTCAATATAGACAGTGTTTCGGAAGGTGATGCTTCAGGCACCTGCACGGGCTGGAAACGGCGCTCAAGCGCAGCGTCTTTTTCGATGTGCTTGGTGTATTCGGCAGTGGTGGTTGCGCCAATAAGCTGGATGCGGCCCCGGGCCAGCGCGGGCTTCAGAATATTGCCAGCGTCCATGGCGCCTTCAGCGGCGCCAGCGCCAACAATAAGGTGCAGCTCGTCGATAAATACAATGGATTTGCGGTCTTGCTCCAGTTCGGCCATGACCTTTTTCAGACGCTCTTCAAATTCACCGCGGTACTTGGTGCCAGCGATCATGCCAGCCAGGTCGAGCATAATAATGCGCTTGTCCAGCAGGCTGTCGGGTACGTCTTCAGCAATAATGCGCTGGGCCAGGCCTTCAACAATAGCGGTCTTGCCAACGCCTGGTTCGCCAATGAGTACCGGGTTGTTCTTGGTGCGGCGGTTCAAAATAGTGATAACGCGGCGGATTTGCGGCTCCCGGCCAACAACTGGGTCAAGCTTGCCGTTGCGGGCTTCGGCGGTCAGGTCGGTGCCGAAGAAATCGAGGGCAGTTTTGCGGCCCTTGTTGCGGCCACCGGTGCGGCGGCCTGCGCCAGTACCGGTGCTGCCAGGAGTATCGTCATCATCGTATTGGCGGTTGAGGAACTGCTCCAGTTCGCCGCCCAGGGCGTCGACATCTACGTCCATGGCGCGCAGCAGCATGGTGGCGCGGGCGTTTTTCTGGCTGAGCAGCGCGTCAAGGATGTGCTCGGTGCCGCAGAATTCCTGGTTATATTCCTGGGCCGTGTCGTAGGCCATCTTCAGTGTGAGCTTGGCGGTTTCGCTCAGGCCTTTGGCGCCAGCGTTCATAACCATGGTTTTTGGCGTAAGGTTGAGGGCCACGCGGGCGCGGTCCAGAGTTACCCCGGCGCCTTCCAAAATTTTAGCGCCCATGCTGCCATCCTGGGCCAAAATGCCCAGCAGCAAATGCTCGGTGCCAACGTAGGCGCTGCCGAAGCTGCGCGCAATGGCGTCAGCGTGCTTTAAACTCTCCAGCGCGTTGCTGGTGAGGTGGTTCAAAAAATCTTGGAAATCTGCGCTTTCTGGTGTCATACAAACCTATAATACGCGGTCTGGCACTCACAAGTCAAGAGTGCTAATTAACCTTTTTTAGGTTTCCTTGATGCAATGTTCAGCCCTGTTGCGGAGGATGCAGGCGCCAACGCCTTGGGTTACCTTTGGCTGGTTTCGCAGGCCGCTCCAGCCTTTGCGGGCAAGGCCTTCACGGGCGAGCGCTTGGGCGGCCTCCACCGGGCCAGGAATATCCTCTGCCGGTGCGTGCGGTGAGGATGCGGCGGCGGCAGCGGCTTCATCTACCGCATCAACATAATCTCCATTCGACAAATGGCGCCGCCCAGCGCCAACTTCTGCTGATCCGCCCGCCCACAGATGA
>DATIIE010000103.1:0-1901 GCA_035479955.1 Saccharimonadales bacterium (SeqCode) | reverse complement strand
CAGGCTGGCCAGCCAATGCCCACAAACAATCCCCATATAGTAAGCCCGAACGGCAGCACCAGGAATGTAAGCTGGGCCAACGAAACTGCCAGCACGTTTTCAGGGCGGCGGTGCAGCTGCGGGTAGCGCATGCGGATGGCGGTGGTGCGCTGCTCCAGCGGCGATTTCACGCTGGCAATACCACTGGCCTGGCTGGCGCGGATAAAACTGTAGGCGTCACGCGCAGCAGCTTTGCGGGCAAAGTATGCTTCGGGCGTAATAGAGCGCGCCACAGCCTGAAAACCGCCAGCGCCTTCCAGCACTTTGCGGCTAATAATCCAGCAGGTGCTGAGCACTGGCGGGCGGCGGAACAAACGGCGGGGTGGCACCAGTTCCCACCAGTAGCGCAGGGCCTGGATGAACGCATCGCCAGAGCCATCGCGGCGCCACGGTAAAATGCTGGCCATTTCTTTATTTTTGCTGCGCATAAGCAGTGCTAGCTGGCGCAGGCTTTCCGGCTCAAACCGCACGTCAACGCCGCAAAACAGAATGTATTCGCCACTGGCTTCCTCTACCAGCCGGTTGTAGGCCTGGTTTTTAGGCAGCCAGGTGCCGCTTGGTTCCTCACCCTGGATGAAGCGCACGCCGTCGTGGGCAAAATCGCGGATAATTTCGGAGGTACGTTTGGTTTGCGAGCAATCGTCCAGCACGATAATTTCCAGCTTCGGGTAGTCGCTGGCGATCAGGCCTTGCAGGCATTCTTGCAAATCCGCGGTTTCGTTGCGGGCGGGGATAGCCACAGTAATAGTTGGCAGGTCGATGTCCGCCATGTGGGCGCTGGTGCGCGGCCATGCTGTGTGCTTCATGCGGCGGAAGGTGGATGCCAGCAGCACCACTGCGCATGCCAGTTGCAAGCCCGCCAGCACCGCCCACACCGCGGGCCCGTGCGGCTGCCAATGGCTCCAGGCTGCCCACACCGCCAGCAGCAGTGCCTGCCCGGCTATCACCATAGAGGCGGTGCGGCGGGTAGCGCGGCGCAGATAGGCCTCGTGCATGCGGTTTTCAATAACGCGCGTCATATTAAAGATGCGGTAAAACTGGAAAATAAGCAGCAGGCCGCTAAACACGTTCGGCTGCCAGGCCAGCAAACCGCCGCTGGCAAATGCGCCCAGCGCCACAGACATCGCGGCCAACACGTAACGGGCGCGCCACAGGAATGGCACGTAGGTGAACAGCAGCTCCAGCATAGCCGCGGCGCCAAAAAGCCAAAACATAATCGTCATGAGCATACTATACCGCACCTTGCCCTGCGGCCGCACATCTTGTTCGCGCGGGCACACCTCTTGTGCAAACTGGTATACTACTAGTAATGAGCGCTGAACATGCACCGCGACTCTCTCTTGGGCGTCGTGTGGCTGTGGGCAGCGGTTTTCTTTTACTGGCGGCTGGCGGAGCAGTAACAACAGGGCTCGCTATGCAGGAATCGCTGCATGACGCTGGTATTGCTTCGTCTGCCGGCTTTGGCGACCGCCCCGAAGCCGCCAGCGCTGCGTACCAGGAACGGCGTCTGGACAACTATGGTGCCCTGGGCGGCTTAGTTGTGGCCGCTGGCGGCATTGCCGCGGCCAGCGTTAGCATGCGCGGCGTGTACAGCGAAGTGATGCGGCTGGACGGCCAATGGTACCACGAAGCATATCCCACTCCAGTGCCCACGTCTGTCGTCGCCGAAACGGTTGTGCCAGCCCTGCCGCTGCCGCTCAAGTCAAATTAGCCCTAAAACCTTTGTTGACAGCTGCGCCGCCACTCTGTTATGCTTGACTCGTTGGAACTTACTGTATTGGTAAGTTCTTTTTAGATGAAGGGGAGCGAACAGTGGCCGAAGAGTCAGTCAAACCAAAGCGCCGCGTGGTCAAACAAGCCGA
>DATIIE010000102.1:0-2328 GCA_035479955.1 Saccharimonadales bacterium (SeqCode) | reverse complement strand
CATGTAATTACGGCAGAATGCCGAGTGCCTGCAGCTGCCCTACTTGCTCGGGGTTACATATGTCAAATTTTCCCATGTCGCCCTTTAGGATGTGTGCCGGATTGCGCTTGGCTTCCTGCCAGCAACGCACATTGCCCTCCAAATACACCGTATCCTTCAGGTAAGCGCCGCTCAAGCCGTTGGTGCCTACCAGCAGGCGGCAGGTAAGGTTCCAGGCATGTTCGCGGGCATTTTCGTCGGCTTCCAGTTGGCGTTCAGGCTGTTGCAGCCGCAGCCAGAATGTGTGCAGCGCGCTTAGCACCGCATACACTTCGCTAAAGGTGTACTTGTGGCCGTTGTATCCGCAGGCCAAACTAATGCCCAAATGTTTAGCAACACACAGCTGCCAGCCCTCGTCTTGCAGGGCGGCGGTTATGGAGCCGGCCGCTAGCTGTTCGCGCATGTATGCCCGTCCCTCGTTGCCATGTTCGTAATGGGCCAGGCCACTGGCCAGCAAATGCAATGGGCCGCGCAGGCCGTTCGCATATTCCAGCAAATGGCTGCCTACCTCGTGGGCAATAATTGCCCTGAATGTGTCGGGGTTCATGTGGTACTCTGCGGGCCGCACCACGTGGCGTGCTGAATGCTGGATGCGCCAGTAAATGTCCGGGGCGTCGGCAATGGTATAACGCACGCCAATATTTTTAAGCACCTGGTGGATAATGGCGTCGCCTTCGCGCTGCCCCACGGGGTGGTCTGGTGCAATAAATGTGCCCGCAAACAGCTGGTCCATGTAACTGCCTGGCGAAAAATGTAGATTGTAGAGCGCTGCAAATGCAGTTTCATCTGGGATGATGCTTTTGGGGTCAGCAGCCTCGTCCGGAATGATGCGCAACACTTCTTGCGCGGCCTCACGCACGCCAATGCTGGCATGTGCCGCGTGGCGGGCTGCTTGCTCGCGCACCCACGCGCAAACCGCGGCGTATATCTGGCGGTCCGGGCTGCCGTACAGCTTGGTGTTGCTGGCGGCAAATTTTTCCATGTTTTGCTCGGCCGCAGCCAGCCACAGGCCGCAGTTTGTGCGCAGCTCATCTATGCGTTGAATATATATTGTGCGTACCGCTTCGTTGGTTTCCTGTTTTTGGATTTTGGCGCGCAGCTTAGTAAGGCCAGCAGCATGCTCGGTAATTGTTGAGCGGTACTGTAAGTCTGGGATTTGGGCCGGGTTGGTTTGCATGCCTGAAGCGTAAAATTGGTCGTGCGCAGCTTGCCGCGCCTGTATGGTCGGCGGCAAATAGCTGTATATTTCGCTTGCCAGCGTGGCGAGCGGCAGCAGCTGGTTGAACCAATGGTCATCTATTGCCGGACGGACGGGAGCGAGTATGGAATACATAGTTCTATTATACAAATGGCATACACAAGATGACAGGGGTTATGCCTGCTAAAAGGTTGTAAATTTTTACCCCTGAGCCAATCTGTTATAATAGCGGTCAATGTCCCATGGAGAACTTCAGCCGACTCCGCAGGAAGAATTGCTGATGGCTATGCATCAGGGGGAATTCGGCGTGGCGGTAGATGGCGTAGCCCGTGTGCTTGCCGCAGGCGGCTCGCCCAGTATGCTGGCTGTGGTGCGGCCCGAAACCTATATTGGTTTTGCTGAACAGTGGCTGGCAAACCCTGACAGCGCAGCTATTGACCGGCCGAACGCCCGCACGGCGTACAAAAACGACTTGTTCCGCCCCCATTTATTGGCTGCGGCAGGTGGCGATATGGCTGCGCTCAGCGCCCTGCCCAAGTTTGTTACTAGCGGCGCGCAGCTAACCATTGCCGCGGCAATAACGCTGGATAACCGAGAGGCATTAGCCCGCCATCGTGAAGACACCCGCTACCTGCAATGCCTTGGCAGTTTTGACCCGCAGCATGTGGGCCACCGCGTGGCGATTGGCGCCACCACCGAGGCTGTGATGGCCGAGGGCCGCAAAGCCCATGCCCTGGTGCATGTAATGGGCGACCACCCGCGCAAAGTGTTCGATGCGCCGTACGCTCAACGCTACGTACAGTCGGAGCGCCGCATATACCAAAGCCCATGGCTCAGCCAAGAGGACGTGACGCAAGTGGACGTGCCTGGCGGCAAGGGCCTGGCCGCCCGCGGTTTGTCGCAAATGGCGTTGCTGGCCGAAGTAACCGGCGACAGGGGTATCCGCTGGGTTATTGGCAGCGACAAGCTGCTGCTCGACGTAGACATGGTTCAAACTCAACCCGACAAAGCTGAGAAAGCAGCAGCGCGCTTCGATGATCCACGCATGGACATCGATGTGGTACACCGCCAAAACGACGACGGTGAGGCAC
>DATIIE010000101.1:0-7268 GCA_035479955.1 Saccharimonadales bacterium (SeqCode) | reverse complement strand
GCTGGCAAGGTCTTTGCCGATAAGCGCAACGGCTGCGTCTTTAGTGCCGTCGAATGTTTTGCCGCTGCTAAGCGTGGCGTTGCCGCCGCTGGTGCCGGGGATGCTGGCAAGCGCATTAGTGGCGCCCATGGCAGTGATTGGCGGCTTAAAACCACTGTCTGTGCCCAGGTCGGCCTTTGGGATAGTCATGGTGGTGCCGCCCTTGTCCGCGCCGCGCTCAATGCGGAATTGGCGGTTGCCAAACGAGCCAGGTTCTATCGCTGATGTAAGGTTGGTGCTGTCAGAATTCAGCCGGTCGCTGAGGGTCTGGTCGACGCTGGTTACATGGGAAACCTGTTTAATTTTGGTGATGTCGCTGGCGCTGAGCGGGTCGCCGCCCCCTTGGAATCCGCGGATGCCTGCTGGCGCCACACTAATTGTGTTGCCAATACTCTTTTGTACGCTTTCGATTTTTTGGCCAATGGCCTGGTTGGCGAGTAACATTGCCAAGCTCAGGCCAATACTGAGGCCAAGCATGCCAATAATTGCGCTGGCGCGGATGCCGTTCCTAAAGGCATTCCGGACGCCGCGGCTGAATACGTTCATAAAGCTTCCTTTCGGGTTAGTAGTTAGCCCGATTGTCGCAATTATTGCTGTGCATTGGCTTAAGGGCCAAATGAAAAGACGCCCTTTCGGGCGCCTCTTCAGGTGTAGTGCAGGTTATAACCTAGTAACGGTTACCACCGCCGAAACCACCACGGTCACCACCGCGGTCGTTGTTGAACGGACGGCGCTCGCGCTTTTCCTGCGGACGGGCTTCGCTGACAGCTACTGGGCGGCCACCGATTTCTTTGCCATCCAGGCCTTTAACAGCTGCAGCAGCTTCTTCATCGCTGCTCATTTCGACAAAGCCGAAACCTTTGCTGCGACCAGTCTCGCGGTCCATGATGACCTTAGCTGAGACAACGGTACCGAAAGGCGCAAATGCCTCATCAAGTTGGTCGTCGGTTACGCTGTAGCTCAATGAGCCTACAAATAATTTGTTTGCCATTAGTGGCTTATCCTCTTTCTTGCCCAAGAGGTAAGCTGGCGGTGCAAGACATCCAGTTAGCTGCTCCTCAAGCGACTTCTTAATACTGATTCTAGAACTGATAATCAGCAGCGCGTTTCTAGCGTTTGTATTATAACACATGCGCGTGCAATTCCGAGCATGACCGTTTTAATCTATTTTTCTTTCTCTTGTTTGGCCCTCAGGATGCTGACAATTTCGCCCACTTGGTCGGTGCGGTAGTAACGGCCGGCAGTGCCGTCGGGGCGCAGGAAGCGCTTCGCCAGATAGCCGTTGTATTGCGCCAGGGTACGCATGTGCAGCACGCGTAATTTTGGTATTCCGGCTAATTCCCACACCACATCGTCGGCTACATACCCTGTCTCAGGCAGGGGCCTAATGAGCAGGCTGGGGTGCGACAGTTCAAGCATGGCGTGCAAATCGCCTAGGTTAACTACATCGGATTCGCTGAAGCCGTGCAATTTGTACACGTCGGCTACTAGTTTTTCTGTTACGCCCAGACGGGTGGCTACTTGGGTGATGGTCAATACTTCACCTGCTTCGGGTTCCTGGGCTTCGTTTTCGGTATTGGCGGCTTCGGCATCTGCCGTCATTTCAACGGCCGCTGTTGGCTCCCCGGCAACCGGTTGCTCTGGTGTGTGCGGTTTTTCGGTGACTGCGTCTGCCGCGGTTTCATCCACCGCAGGCTGCTCCGGGATATCATGGTGAATAGACACACTTTCTATGACAGCCACCGACGCCAAGCCCTCAAGCAATGTGCTGCTCAGTAGCTCCACGCGGCGTTCCCCGCTCAAACGGTGAGGCATGATCTCCGGCATCTCTTCGCGGACAGTAATTTTGTCCTGGCCGGGCTGGCCGCCAAGGGCTATAACACCGGTATATTGGTCGGGCCGGGCCTCGTCGTAATAGTTGAAGATGCGGGCGCGCTTGCCCTTCACGCGGCGGGTAACGCGGCCGTCTACCTGTAACTTGTCGCGCCAGTTGCCACCGGTGTCGGCGTCGTACAGCGTGTCGGCAGTCATGCTGTCCCAACCGCGGCGGATAGCCTTTACTGTAACGAATACATCGGTTTTACCTTTCTCGTACGATTGGAAGGCTGCAGCCTGAAGCCGTCGGCCGCCTTTGGTGGTTTGCCCTTTGCCGCCAATTACGAGGGCCCGGATGTTGCGCGGGATGGTCTTAAACTGCGCGGGCCACGAGCCGTCGTTGGGCACAGTTACCTGCAGGCTGCGCAGCTCCTCGGCGAACTTTTTGGCAATTTCAATGTCGTCGCCAGCGGGCACGCGCACGATTATACCGCCAACACCCCTTTTGATATCTGCCTGGACCCGCTTTTTAATGTCATCCAGCCGGGCACGCAGTTTTATTTGTTCTATAGTGGCTTTGCGCAAGGCTGGGTCGTCTGGCAGCCGTACTTTGCTGAGGTCTATATCTACGCGCAGCACCTCTGCGGTGGTTTCGGCAAGCAAGCCCATGTGGATGCCTTCCGGCAGGCTCATGGTGTAGATTTCATATGGCAGCAGGTCGCGGGTGGCTTCGTCTACGCTGGCGCTCAGGCCAACGGTGAGTTTGTCGGCGCAGTATTCGGTCAGTTGCTCGCCTGGCTTGCCGCGGCCGTATTCGTCTACTTCATCCAGAATTACTACGTCGGCGTCGGGCATCTCGCCCTTTTCCATAAGGATGATGGCTGACGCCGCCGGCATGATGGTGATGTCGTGTGAGGTGTCGTGCGATTCGGCAACACGCATGCCCACATCCAGATGCGGCGCGAATTTGCCAAAACCGCGCTCGGCGTCTTCCCCACCATGTGTTTGGTTCATGACGTTCACGCTGTCGACAATTACGACTATTTTGACCCGTTCGTCCGGGTCTTCGTTGTATTTGGCAGCTGCGCAGATGGTGTTGGTGACACCGGTTTTGCCTACGCCGGGCGGCGCGCCAATGTGGCCGCCTTTGCCGCTGCCCGCAAAGTTACGCGGGATGCGCGAGAAAAATTTACTAGTGTTTACTGTCATGTCCTGCTGGTGCGGGCGCAGCGGTGTGCCCAGGGCATCGGCGCCCATGCGCTGGTCGTTTATAAAGTCGTCGAAACCGTCCAGGATGCGGGCGCGTTTGCGCGGGCGGCTTAAACGGGCGCGCAGCGCTTCCAGCTGGCGTTCGTCTGGCTGCCAGGCGGCAACGTGCTCGGCGGGCACTTCAATGCCGGCTGCCCGGGCGGCGCTAACCATGCCCTGGCGCATTTCTTCCTGGGCAGCCAGCGCATCCTGCAAAATAGTACGGCGTTCATCGACCTGGCCAGGGCGAAGCTGGCCGGGGTCCAGCGGCACGGCTTCATACCCCAGAATGTACTGGGCTTGGGCTACGTCGAGCATTTGTTCTGGCTGGGGTCCGGTTTCTTTCATATGCGCCACCTACAAGAGGAGTATCTATATATTATAAAATAATTATGAATTAAAAACAAAATCAGCAATTCATAACTATTTAACATGACTAAGGTAGCTTTGAGATATCTGCTTCACTGCGGCAGCTGCTACAATACCCGCACGGACATATTGCTCGAGGATGACTGATTACATGCAAGACATAATTTCCCATCTGAACCCCTATGCTGCAAAGCGAACATTCAAGAAACACTCTATTTTGCTGTACCAGGGAGAAGTGCCGCAAGTGGCCTATGTGATGGTGAGCGGCGTGGTAAAGGTATATAGCATTAACGGTTCCGGCGAAGAACAGATTGTTACTTTTGAAACGCCGGGCGACCTCTTCCCCTCCCCATGGATCTTCGGCAAAGCCAGCCACACCTTGTACTACTGCGAGGCTTTGAGTGACTGCGAAGTGCTCCAACTGCCGCGCCGTGACCTCATGGCGCACATAAAAAGCACGCCAGAGCTGCAGTCCTCCCTGCTCAATTATTTTGCCGGCCGCTACACCGGCCTGCTGATGCGCATAACCGCGCTGGAGCAGTCGCGCGCCCGCGAAAAAATAATGTTCACGCTGTACTACCTGCTGTTCCGCTACGGCCATGAAACACGGGGCGGCATATTCACCGTAAACATAAAACTGACGCACAGCGTGATTGCGGGGCTGGTGGGCTTAACGCGCGAAACCACTACCAACGAGCTCACCAAGCTCAAGGCCGAAAAAGTGCTGCGTTACAGTACGCACAAATATGCCATCGATAAAGCCAAGCTGGAACGGTTGCTTGGGGAGGACAGTTTCAACAACATTTCAATTTAGTGCCGCACACGCCATACTAACCACGCCGTAAGATCTTTTACAGCCCCAACGACCTGTTATGCAGGATACTGTTGCGCATTGTAAGGAAGGGAGCCATACTTACTACAACTCATGAGTGACTCAAGAACTTCGCAGAAGCATGATTTTATAATCGTCTCTAACCGTTTACCCGTGAACGTTACCAAGGAAAATGGTGTTTTGGTATTCCACCCCAGTACCGGCGGCCTGGCGACTGCTATGTCGTCGGTTGGCCAAGACCGCGACAAGGTGTGGATGGGCTGGCCCGGCATTGCCTCAGATGACCTCACTGTGGCCGACAAGCGCGTTATTACCCGTGAGCTGCGCAAATATAACTGCGTGCCAGTGTTCCTCAGCCAAAAACAGATCACTGGCTATTACGACGGCTATGCCAATGCCACTATCTGGCCGCTGTTCCACTATTTTCAAAACCAGGCCCTGTACGACACTGCTTTTTGGGAGCCGTATAAAGAAGTAAACCGCGTGTTCCAGCGGGCTGTTGTGCGCCATGCCAACCCCAGCGCCACCATTTGGGTGCACGATTACCACTTTATGCTGCTGCCGCGCCTGCTGCGCCAGGAGCTGCCGGCAAGCACTATTGGTTTCTTTTTGCACATCCCGTTCCCGTCGTACGAAGTGTTCCGCATTTTGCCGCACCGCGTAGAACTGCTGCGCGGATTGCTGGGCGCTGATTTAGTCGGCTTCCACACCTACGATTACGCCCGTCATTTCATTAGCAGTGTGCAGCAAATGCTGGGCTATGAAACCAAACTGGGCAGTGTTATTACTAATACCCGTGAAATTACTGTCGATGTCTTCCCTATTGGCATAGATTACCAAAAGTTTGTCGATGCTTTGCAGAACCCTATCGTCAAAAAAGAAATGCAGCAGCTGCGCGAACATTACGACAAGCAAAAACTGATTATTTCGGTAGACCGGCTGGATTACTCCAAAGGCATTGTGGGCCGCCTGGAGGCGTTCGACAGCTTTTTGGAGCGCCACCCCAATTACATCGGCAAAGTCACGCTGGTGGTAGTGGCTGTGCCCTCACGCACCGACGTAGACGCCTACAAGCAGCTGCGCGACACCATTGAGCTAACGGTTAGCCGCATTAACGGCAAATACGCCACCATGGGCTGGTCGCCTATATCTTACCAATATAAGAACTTGCCGTTTGAGCAAATCGTAGCCCTGTACGCCTTAGCCGACATTGCGCTGGTAACACCGCTGCGCGACGGCATGAACCTGGTTGCAAAAGAATATGTCGCCGCCAAGGCCAAACGTACTGGTGTGCTGATTTTGAGCGAGATGGCCGGGGCTTCCAATGAGCTTGCCGAAGCGATCCGCGTAAACCCCTACGACACCAACGATATTGTGCGTGCCCTGGAAAAAGCCCTGAAAATGCCAGCCACACAGCAGAAATCAAATTTGGTGGCTATGCAGGGGCGCATTTCGCGCTACTCTGTTACGCGCTGGGCAAATGACTTTATTGAGCAGTTAGCGCGCGCCAAAGTGATGTCTGCCGGCACCACCCGCCAGAACCTCAGCCCGCCGGCACAGGGGAAATTGCTGGAATCGTACACCCAGGCAAAAACGCGGTTATTTTTGCTTGACTACGACGGCACCTTAAAGGATTATGTAGCCCCGGCTTCCAAAGACCGCGCCCGCCCAGCGCGAAGTTTGCTGAGCCGGCTCTCTGAACTTGCCGCCGACCCGCGCAACCGTGTCTGCATAATTAGCGGCCGCACCCGCACAGTGCTGCAGGCGTGGTTTGGTGCGCTTCCGCTTACCCTGGTTGCCGAACACGGTGCCTGGATCCGCCACGACGGCGAATGGAAAAAGGCCGATATCGACTTTGGGAAGTATAAAAAGAAGCTGTTGCCAATTATGCAGGGCTACGCCGAACGCACCCCGGGTACGACAGTAGAAGAAAAGGACTTTGCCCTGGTGTGGCACTACCGCGGGGTAACGCCGGAACTGGCATACGTGCGTAAAGTTGGCCTGAAGCATGACCTGCGCGTGGCGCTCGCCGAAGCAGATGTTGACGTATTTGAAGGCAATAAAATTTTAGAGGTAAAGCCGCGCTCTATCAGCAAGGGTGTGCTGGCCACTGAAATCCTCAACCACACCAGTGCCGATTTTGTACTATGCGCCGGCGATGACTACACCGATGAAGATATGTTTATGGCCCTGCCCTCCAGCGCCTGGACAATTAAAGTCGGCCCTGGCGCCACACAGGCGCGCCACCACATCGAATCTGTTGATGACATGGTGTCGTTACTGGCGAAGCTGGCTAGCGCCACAAAACCTTAGTTAGAGTTTCATTTTTTTGTTGCCACGTGTATTCCTAGAGTCTATCAAGCACAGAGGGGCCGGTAATGCGCAGCTCTTTACGGATAAGGCTGCGAAGCTCATCTTTAGTGTAGCGCCGTACAGGGTCTTCTTCTGTTAAATAGTGTTCGAGCCGCTGGTACGTGCGCGTAAGGGTAACTTCATCTGCCGGACTCAGCGGCTGCCCGGGCAGCGCGCCTGAGGTAACCCTGCGCATGCCGTCCAGCAATGGGTCTATGGCAGTGCTGTCGGATGCCTTTTTGGCGGTGGCAATAATAATGTCGGTAAGGTTTGCATGCGCCGGCTGCCCGGCCTCAGGTGTACTGGGGATGACAGCGCCCGGTTCTTGCTCTGGCGCTTCGTTAATGGCATTGAACTCGTAGGCAGCCTTAAGTATTGCCAGCGCAAAAACGGCCTGCACCAGTATGCTGTAGCCGCCCTCCATAAACCAGTGCCGCGTGCCGTAAAGCCCAATGGCACCTATGGTAATAATGGTGATTGCCACCAGCGTAAGCTGCGTTACAACGAACCACTGCATAGCTTTTTTGTAGCTAACAGATGCCTTTTGCTGGATGTGGTAGCATAAAACCGCAGTGGCAATAAACAGCGCAAACATAATACCCATGAGCGCGTT
>DATIIE010000100.1:0-16058 GCA_035479955.1 Saccharimonadales bacterium (SeqCode) | reverse complement strand
TCATAGGCTTTCCGGCAACTCTGGACTTTAACTTTGATGAGCTTGCGCCGCTCATGCAGCTGTTCCTCAACAACCTGGGTGACCCATATGTCGACCCGTTATTTAGCCTGCACAGCAAAGAATTTGAGCGTGACGTTATAGACTTCTTCGCACAGCTGCTGCGGGCGCCAAAAGACAATTACTGGGGGTACGTTACCAACGGCAGCACCGAAAGCATTATGTATGGGTTATATACGGCGCGTGAGCATCTGCCCGGGGCGCGGGTGTACTACTCCGCAGCCGCGCATTACGGCGTGCCTAAAAATATCCACTTGCTGGGCATTGAGGGTGTGAAAGTAAACGCCCAGCCAAACGGCGAAATGGACTACAGCCATTTAGAGCGTCTGCTGCAAAGCGGCGCTGGCAAACCAGCAATTGTGCTGGCAACCATTGGCACCACCATGACCGAAGCCAAAGACAATGTTGCCACTATTACCAAGCTGCTAGAGGCGCATACGCCGCAGCACTACATCCATGCCGACGCCGCGCTGGCCGGCACATACACCGCGCTATTACAGCCGCGTTTCCCATTCGACTTTGCCGACGGCGCCAGCAGCGTCAGCATCAGCGGCCACAAGTTTATTGGCTCGCCCATGCCGTCCGGCATTGTTATTGTACGTAAAGACATGCAGGCCGCTGGAGGCGCCATGAACTACACTGGCTCAACAGATACAACTATCAGCGGTTCGCGCAACGGCCACACGCCAATCATGCTGTGGTACGCCATCCAGCGCTGGGGCGAAGCAGGCCTGCGCGAACGTGCAGAAGACGGCCTGGAATTAGCCGCCTACACCCACCGCCGCCTAAAAGAGCTGGGCTGGCCCACCTGGCGCAACCCGCAGGCACTCACCGTTATGCTGGCCACGCCGTCAGATGCCCTCATTCACAAGTGGCAGCTGGCCACCGCCGGCGGCTGGAGCCACATTATCTGCATGCCCAGCGTCACCAAAGAGCGGGTGGACGCCTTTTTAGATGACCTGGTAAGCGACCAGGGGTTTTACGCCAGTAAATCCGCAGCCCACGACTTAGCAAGGAGTATCATAGAAAGATAATGAGAGGTTCACACATGTTTACACCAACAGCAGCATTTAGCGGATTTTCAGTTAACGACGCAGCCAAAGCCAAAGAGTTTTACACCAAAACCTTAGGCCTGGAGCTAAAAGACGAAACCATGGGCATGGAGCTGGCGTTGCCCGGCGGCGGTAGCGTATTCGTATACGAAAAGCCCGGCCACCAGCCGGCCACATTTACTGTGCTCAACTTTGCGGTCGAAGACGTGGATGCAGCCGTAGAAGAGTTAAGCAGCCGCGGCATCACCTTCGAAAAATACGACAACATGAACCAGGACGAAAAAGGCATCGCCCGCGGTATTGCCGCCAACATGGGGCCGGACATCGCCTGGTTCAAAGACCCAGCCGGAAACATTCTTTCGGTGTTGCACATGGCGAAATAACCTGTCAGGCAGATGCAAGCAGGCGGCAGAAGCACCTACTTCGTAATAGAGATAGTCTTGCCGCTTTCCGCAGCGGGCGCGTTCACAATGAGCCGCCCGTTTGCGTCTTTGGCGATTTTGTAGCCCACGCCATTGGCGTTACAGCCGGTAGGGCAGAGCGGGTCCTTGGGGATGTCGGCCATGTATTTGCCGTTGGTTGTCAGCACCGCTAAATCTACCAGGCCGGTGCAGCTAGAGGCGGAACCCGAGCACATTTCCGTAGCAGTAGTAGTGATTGCCACTGCGCCAGAGCGGGCGCCAACGCCGGGCAGGGCACCGCTGTCTATAGTGTATTGGTACACCGCGTCTACCACCGTTTTTACGTTCAGCGAACGCTGCGAGTTGCGGCTGTCGGCCAGGTTTTTACTGGGGTTAATAGCAATAATTACAATGCCGGCCAAAATGGCGATAATCGCCACCACCAGCAATACTTCCAGCAGGGTGAATCCCCGCTGCATTTTCGTACCCACATTTTTTGCTGTTTTCACGGCCACACCCTTTAGCTGGTTATTGTTCTTGTGTTTATTGTAGCAAGCTGGGGAATGGAAATAAATAAGCCGCCGCTAGCCAGGCAATTCCGCCCAAGGGTCTTTGGCCATAAACGCAAACGCCGGATGCAACGCCATGCCTTTTGGGGAATTGTAGAGTTCATCAAACCACGCCAAGCGCTCGGTTGGCCATTTTTGTGCATTGTGGCAGGCTTGTACTACCAGCGCTTGCCATTTCGGGTCTTCTGCCAGCTCCATTTCCTGCCTGAACGCGCTGCCATGTGCTTTTATTACGCCTAAAGCAGCTTTGCCGCGTCGTATCCCCATGGTAAGGCGCAAACTCGCGGCCACCTCGGGTGTTACAGTCCGGCAGCCGTTTATTACTACCGAGGCCGCTGGCGTGGCCAGGTCATAAAAAGTCTGGCCCTGTTGCCGGCCGCCCATGCGCGTAAACGCGTCCACATGCGGCTCACCCTTGGAGGAAAAGGTTGGCGCAAAAGAAAAATCAGCCGGAAGATCATATTGGTTGCGGTACAAACGTTCAATCTCATCATATTGCACCACCACGTCCAGGTCGAACCCATGCTCTTCATTGCCATATACAATACGCCCGTCCAGGCCAGCAAGGGCAAAGGCGCTGCCACCGATAGCTATCGCCGTTTCAGGGGTAAAGCCATGTGCCTGGTAGGTTTCAATGGCAAAAGCCTGGCGCTGGGCAATTTCACCCGCAGGGGTGGCGGCTAGGAATTGGTCGAATAAGAGGTTAGGCATACTTAGTGTGGCTGCTGTTGTTACTATATACCATAACATGTTTTGTGATTTGTCAGATATATTTAAAAAGAACACGGCGGGCGTGTTCTTATATATCTATATGGTGACCCCTGCGGGAGTCGAACCCGCGATCTTCAGGATGAGAACCTGACGTCCTGGACCACTAGACGAAGGGGCCATAAATAGCTTGATTATGATACCATAACAGATTGGAAACCTCAAGTGGCAGCCCCGTGTAGCGGGATAAGCATAGGCACTTTTAAATAATAAAAATTTGCAATTGCAAATTGCATCCTATAAGTCCACACTTAAAGATAAGCGGTGCGGGTAACAATATAAATAATACGCCGTAGTGGAGGATCTATTTATGCAACCTTATGCTAACCTCAGTAGACTTTCTGGCGTAGCAGCTTATCAAATAGGTGCTGACTACATTGTTGTTCAGTTCAAGGCCGGCCGACACACTTTCTACAAATACGCATACAGCAGCGCCGGAAGCGCTACTGTCGAAAGACTCAAAGGGCTTGCCGAAGCTGGGCGTGGGCTTAATTCATATATCTCGACACATAAGCCAGATTTCGCCGCCAGGGGGATTACGCTCGAAAACGTGCTATAAAACCCGAGTCTACCTACCACGTCACCAGCGCGACGGGCAACAGCACTAACTACTAGAAAGATGCCACAACCCACAATACCCGCAAACATACGCCTTCAACGCGGCGCCGTGCTGGTACTTCGCAACTGTTGCCGCGGCCTGGGCTTGGCGGCGGGTGTCGAACGCTAGTTTTTCGCTGCAGGGCAGGGGGTCGTCATCCATATGCGGCTATTATAGGTGCGGCGTGGGGAACACTGCAATCGCCCGGCTTCACCCGGCCTGGCCACGGATATAACACCACCCAGCTCCAGCCTCATTTTTAAGCGTGCCAAAGTGGCCGCAATAACCATAAGCGTAGTATACTTATGCCAATGGTCATCGACGACTTCATGTTCCATGTGTCCAAAGTCTGGTACCGCGTTTACTGGGCTATTATGGTTGCGCTCAACGTTACAATTGGTGGCGCTTATTTGGCTGCGCACTATCTGCCACAGTACGCGCACTACGGCGACAAGTTCGACCTCAACAACATGGTTACCGGCGCACTGGCTGGCATTGTGCTGTTGTATCTGCTGGTTGCGTATTGGCTGACCCTGCGCGTGGGCGTAGCCCTGGCAACGCTTATTGGCACCATGTTGAACGCGCTGGTGCTGCTGAACGGCGTGGTAAACGTGGAAACCACGGTTGGCGGCTACATATATATAGGTATCTGGATTGTTACCACCGGCCTGAACGGCATGTACGGCCTGCCGGTGCTGCTGGGTTCAGCGCTGGTGAGCAGTATTTTCGTGCTGCTGCAAAGCAAATTCCACCTTACAGCCATTACACCGGAGTCGTGGATTTTCCTGGGCGGCTCAGTGGCGTTTGCGCTGCTTGGCTACCTGTTCTGGAAAGGGCGGTTCATTAGCCGCCAGGAACAGGAGATGGGCCAGCTCAGCAGCATGCTCAAAACCAACCAAACGCAGTCCGCAATCCTTATCCAGTCTATTGCCGACGGCGTGATCGTAACCAACAACGACGGGCAAATCACCCTTATGAACCGCGTAGCCGCCAACATGACTGGCTGGACAACCGAAGAAGGCGTGGGCGTTGACGTAAAAATGGTGGTCAAACTCACTAAAGAAGATGGCTCGGAAATCCCAGAGCAAGAGTATCCGTTTGCCGCGGTACTGACGCACAAGGCGTTTATTAACCAGTCGCTGCAAATATCCTCACGTGATGGCAAAAAGAAAGTAGTTGTGTCGCTGGTAATTTCACCAGTGGTAACGCCCACGGGCGAAGTGTTTGGCGCCGTAGCCGTTATGCGCGACATTAGCGAGCAGCGCGCCGCCGAGCGCCAAAGCGCCGACTTCATAAGCACTGCCAGCCACGAAATGCGCACACCCGTTGCCGCCATTGAAGGCTACCTGGCCTTGGCGCTCAACGACAAAGTCAGCACCATAGACAGCCGCGCGCGCGGTTTCCTGGAAAAAGCCCACAGTAGCACCCAACATTTAGGCCAGCTTTTCCAGGACTTACTCACCAGCGCCAAAGCCGAAGACGGCCGCCTCACCAACCACCCGGGCGTGGTCGAAATGGGCGAATACTTGCAGCAACTGGTAGAGGACCTGCGCTTTTCCGCCCAAAAGAAAGGCCTGGCCGTAGAATTTGTGGTGGGCGTAAACCAGGCCATTGACGCCACGAAATCCGACGACACCAACCGCAAAGTGCTCAAACCGTTGTACTACGTATATGCCGACCCGGACCGCGTGCGCGAGGTTATCACCAACCTGTTCGACAACGCCTGCAAATACACCGACGCCGGCAAAATCAGCATTGGCCTCACCGGCAACAACGACGTTGTACAGCTATACATCCGCGACACTGGCGCCGGCATCCCGGCCGAAGACATCCCCCATCTGTTCCAAAAATTCTACCGAGTCGACAGCTCGGCCACGCGCACCATTGGCGGCACCGGCCTGGGCCTGTTCATTTGCCGCAAGATTATCGAACTGTATAAAGGCCGCCTGTGGGTGGAAAGCGATATCGGCAAGGGCAGTACATTCTTCATCAATTTGCCGCGCCTGAACAACCAAAAAGCGCAGGAATTACAAACCGCTTCAGCCTCGCCAACACCCGCTGCGCCGCCAGCGGCAGGATAGGGGATGGACAGGGCAGAAATCGTGATACAATACAATCAAACATAAGCAATGAACGGGTAACAAGGGCAATACGCACATGGCAAAAATTCTGTTGGTCGAAGACGACAATAACTTGCGCGAAATTTATGAAGCGCGCTTGCAAGCGGAAGGCTACGATATTGCCGCTGCCAAAGACGGCGAAGAGGCCTTGGTGGTCGCCAAAAAAGAACAGCCCGACCTTATTATTTCCGACGTTATGATGCCGCGCATTAGCGGCTTTGAAATGCTCGATATTTTGCGCAACACCGAGGGCATGAAGCAGGTGAAAGTCATTATGCTGACCGCACTTGGCCAGGCCGAAGACAAAACGCGCGCTGACTCGCTTGGCGCCGACCGCTATTTGGTGAAATCGCAGGTGACACTTGAAGATATTGTGAAGGCTGCCAGCGACTTGCTGAATGGTACGTCTGGCGAGGCTAGCGCGGCTCCGGCTGTAGCTGAAACGCAGGCACCTGCGGCCACTGAAACTGTGCCAGCTCCGGCACCTATGCCTGTAGCCGCTGCACCCACACCGGCGCCAGCTCCGGCTGCACCAGTCGCTCCCGTGCCTGTAGCGGCTGCGCCTACTCCAGCACCTGCCATGCCGCTTGCCACGCCTCCTGCAGAGCCGGCCGCACCCAGCGCGCCTGCATCTGTACCAGTAGCGACACCGCCAGCAGAGCCGAGTGCTCCTGCTGCGCCAGCTCCTGTGGCCACTCCAGCGCCGGAAACTCCAGCATCTCCTGCACCCATTACCCCTGTGCAAACTCCACCTGCTGCGCCCGCACCAGATGCTGCCAGCGCGGCCCCTGCGCCAGCTCCGGCCCCAACCACTGAAGCAGCACCTGCGCCTACACCAATGTTTACATCCGCTCCGGCGACCCCAGCGCCTGCTGTAACGCCAGCCCCCAGCACGCCTACTCCAGCACCAGTTACAGCGCCAGCGGCACCAGCTGCCGAAACACCCGAACCTGTAGCACCTACGCTTCCCACGCCTCCCGAAACTTCCGCCCCCACTCCCGACACCGCCACCGCAACGAACGATGTAACAGCTGCCGCCCCACAAGATACTTCTGCCGAGAAAGCCGCGGTACAAGCGCAGATTGACCAATTTGCCGCTGCACCACAAGCCAGCCCAGCCCCCGCAGCAACCAGCGATGATGCCATGATGGCGGACGCCGTCAAAGACCTCATGTCTGATACAACTCAACCCGGCCAGCCAACAGTCATATCGCCAACAGCGCCCGCGCCGGCAGTTCCGGCGACCCCAGCGCAACCATCCGCCACTACGCCGCCCACACCAGCAGCAACTCCGGCAGCTCCGGCTCCCAACGATGACAGCGTAACTATTTCCAAGAAAAAAATTATCAGCCCGCTTACCGGCGCAGAGGCATCGGCCGCGCCAAGCGATATTCACGCGCTGCTGGCGAAAGAAGGCATGACCCTCGACGCACCAGCTGCCCCAGCTCCGGCTCCGGCACCAGCTCCGGGCGCTGCCCAACCGCAAGCGCCAACCCACGGCGTCCCTGGCATGGCGCCCATGCAGCACCAACCTGGCCATGTTATTTCGCCCACGCCTACCAATTCAGCAGGGCAGCCACTAGACCCTAACAGCATCTCGCTGTAGCGCCTGCTACTATCTCCGGTGTAGCGTCCGACGCCCTTAGCTGTAGCAGCATCCGCTGGGCAGTACGCTATAATCAACTCATGCGCATCAATAAATTCGTTGCCCTGGCAAGTGGTTTGTCACGCCGCTGGGCAGACGCAGCAATCACGAAAGGCCGCGTGCTGGTTAATGGCCAACCACCGCAGCCCGGGCAAAATGTAACAGATACCGATACCGTCACACTCGACGGTAAATTGCTGGCTGCGCCCGCGCAACTACGCACCATTATATTCAACAAACCCGCGGGCTTTGTAGTAAGCCGCGACGGGCAGGGCAGTCAAACTATCTATGACCTGCTGCCGCCGCACATGCACAGCTTAAAACCTGTCGGCCGCCTGGATAAAGACTCGTCAGGCCTGCTACTGCTAACCAACGACGGCCAGCTGGCCCAAGAGCTAACGCACCCCAGCCACCGCAAACAGAAAATATACGAAGTTACCCTCAGCCAGCCGCTGCAGCCGCTGCACCGCCAAATGATTAGCGACCATGGGCTCCAGCTAACAGATGGGCTTAGCAAATTAGAGCTGGAACGCCTGCAAGACGGCAACGACAAAGCCTGGCGCGTACAAATGCACGAAGGCCGCAACCGCCAAATCCGCCGTACATTTGCTTCGCTTGGCTACAACATCACAAAATTACACCGCACCCATTTCGGCAATTACACGCTGGGCACGCTGCGCAGCGGCACCTACCAGGAACTGTAGTGTCAGGTAGTGGCCGCAGGCTGGCCGGTTAACGCCAAGCTCAGCCACCCAATACACAGAACCTGCTCCTGGTATGCCATATTGGCTTCGGCCTGGGAGACGTCTGGGGGCAGCAGGGCATCGCACCGCGGAGGTTCACCATGGTTATCGCATTGCTGGAGATATTCCACCAGCTCGCCTGCGAACAGCGGCACACCCGTGGTGGTAGGGTCGGTAGGGTCGCAGGCGGACATATCCACTACATCCATCACTATGGTGGCGTACGACTGCGTTTGCCAGCCCTGGTCGGGCGACGGATAATCTACGGTCAGCCGCCGGCGCAAATGCACACTCCAGCTGCCCGGCTTGCCGTTGGGGTCAACAGCAACAGGGTACGGACCAGCCTCTTGCAAGGTAGTGATGGTATCCAGCTCATCTTCGGTAAAGCGGCGGAAATTACTGCCAGGCTCAAATCTGACCGTGCGCTCTATTAAGCGGTGGGCAATCAGGGCTGTTTCCTGGGCGCGCCTTTTGGCTAGTTCGGTATCAAGCAGCTCTGACATTAATTCCTATACTATGTACGTATTATTTCACACTGTCAATATAGGGCGACCTCTGATATAATTACAACAATGAGTAGCGAACGAGTACCAATTGTGGCCATCGTTGGGCGTGCCAACGTAGGCAAGTCCAGCTTGTTCAATGCAATCCTTGCCCGGCGCGAAGCCATTGTCGCCCACGAGGCCGGCACCACCCGCGACAACGTTATGGCCAAAGCCACCTGGAACGGCCAGGACTTTTGGCTGGTAGACACCGCCGGTATCAAAACCGCCGAAGACGACTTTGAGTTCACCATCCAGGAGCAAATCCTGCAAGCCGCCGACAGCGCCGACGTTATCTGGGTAGTTGTTGAGGCCAATGTGCCCATCACCGAAGAAGACCGCCGCGTTGCCAAAATGGCGCTCAAAAGCCGCAAGCCAGTATTCCTGGTAATTAACAAAGTAGACAAAGCCAAAGGCCAGGACCTGATAGCGTTCGAACGCCTGGGCATCAAGCCAATTGTGCAAACCAGCACCACCCAGCACCGCGGCATTGGCGTGTTGCTCGACCTGTTGGTAGAGAAAATCCCCAAGGCGCAGCTGCGCGAAGACGGCGACCGCCTGCGTATTGCGCTTATTGGCCGCCCCAACGTAGGGAAGTCGTCGCTGTTTAACTCGCTCGCCAAAAAACAGCAGGCAGTCGTTGCTTCCCGCGCCGGCACCACCCGCGACATTAACCGTGCCATTGTGCGTTATAACGAGCGTGAAGTTGAAATTATGGACACCGCCGGCATCCGCAGGCCAGGGAAGATCGGCACTGGCATTGAGCACTTTAGCGTCGTGCGCACACTTGCCGCCATTGAGCAGTCAGACATCTGTTTGCTGCTGATGGACGCCAACGAACTCAACGTCGGTCTCGACCAAAAAATTGCCGGCATGATTAAAGAATCAGGCAAGGGCCTGGTGCTGGTAGTAAGCAAGTGGGACGCCGTAGAAGGCCGCGACGCCTTCACCCGCGACGCGCTTGCGCCGCAGATTGGCCGCACCTACGACTTTGTACCATGGGCGCCGCTCATCTTCACCAGCTCTGAAACTGGCCAGAACGTCACAAAACTGTTCGACCTGGCCGTAGATATCGATATGCGCCGCCACAAGCGTATGTCAACTGCCGACTTAAACCGCTGGCTGCGCCAAATTGTAGACAAGCACCCGCCGGCCGGCCTGAAAAACCGCGCACCAAAACTGAACTACATGGTGCAGGAAACTGACAACGCCATCCCCGCCTTCAAGGTGTTCGGCTCGCACACCAAATTCCTCCACTGGAGCTACAAACGCTACATGGAGCGTGAACTGCGCGAACGCTGGCACTACGAAGGCACTGCCATACAGCTGTGGTTTATTGAAAAACACGAAACCCACAAGCACGGCAACAGCCCCACCAAAGAAGAACGCAAAAACAACGGCAACCGCGGCCGCGTTTAAGCGCTAGCTATGGTTGCTGCGGTTCTTGCGGCGCCGCACCCGCAGGGTACGTTTCACCAAGGATAAGGCCAGTCATCACCGAGTCAACAGCAGCGCGTGCACTGCCGGCAATAACACCGTCTGAGGGCTCATACACGGTATACATGTCTGTTACTGCCATTGCACCACCTGCGGCGTCGGTAGCATCACCGCCGTGGACAGTGGTGTGTTCTGCCGTAGCCTGGGCACGGATGGCAGCATATACGGTCTTGCCAGCATGCGGCGACACTTCTCTCAGGCCAACGCGGCCAAGGATTTTATCCCACTTTGTAGGCAACGGAAGTGCTACCGCTTCGGCGCATTCGGTTATGTCGGCCAGCATCCACAGATATTCAGTTGCATGGGCATGGCGCAGGTCATCTGGGGGCATATGGCCCATTACAACGTTGGCTGCGGCCGCAATGTGGCCGGCAAGCTCGGCATGGGGCATTAATGCGCCATGCGCGGTTGCACGCTCCGCATAACTACGGGGAGCAAAGATATCAGGGCGGGCATTACTCACATCACTCATTAAACAATATTATACATTAGCTTAAGCTTTTTGTCAATGCAAGTAACTCCGGTCGGGCTGTTATGCGCCAGGGGCGGGCATATCTGGCGGCATGACAAGTTCCGGCAACTTAGCAACCTCACGAGCCAGCAGCGGCGCGCCAAGATAGCGCATACCCAAATACGACTGTTCATCTCGATACCATGCGCTGGAATACTCTGCCCACACCGTTGTGAAGTGGGCATTTATTGTAGTGCCGTCGTCTACAACTGCGCGCGTAACAATAAAGGCCTGGGCCCATTCCTGAGCTTTTGCCCGTGGGGAAGGAAGGTAACTGCCGTTGTTGCTCATCATGCGCAGCATAACGTCTTCGGGTACCTCGCGGCGGGCAATAGCGTCTATATACACCGCGCCCCAGAGGGGAATGCCGCGCTGCATGGCCGGGCGCATATTCCGCTCAGCAAACCGGCCCAGCGGGGCATAGCGTGGGCGCGGTCGCAGCGTTTGTTTCATGCGCTGCCACTGGTTAGCCGAAGGGGCCTGGCCATTTGCGGCTTCTAAAACAAAAGGCACACCCTCGGTTACAAAACCGCTCAATGAGGCAACCTCTTGGCGAAAGCTGCTGGTAAGGGTGGTGGCCGCGCGGCGTTCCGGCAGGGTCACAGCTAATACTGCCTCGCCAGTGCGCAGCATCGCAGGCATAGCCGCTATGGGTAAGCCCATAGCATCAGCGCGGCCACGGTAGTAGGCAGCGCCTAATTCACTCATAGGCGAATACTATGCTGCACAATTCTATCAACGTCAACTACTCCGAACGTTACCTCTGTTGTATACTTGCTGTATGGGATTATTCCAACGCCGCCCGCAAGTAGGCGACACCATTCAGTACTACACCTTAGGCCAGAACAAAACACTGCTGGTTGTAGGGCTTGGCAACCCCGGCAAAGAGTACGACCGCACGCGCCACAACATTGGTTTTGCATGCCTGGACGCCTTTGTGGCGGCCAACGATTTTCAGCCGTGGATAGAGAAAAAAGACCACAAATGCCTGCAAACCAGCGTCACACTGGGTGACACGCGCGTTATTGCCATTAAGCCAACCACATTTATGAATTTGAGCGGCGACGCAGTACAAGCCGTTGCCAGTTTCTACAAAGTGCCGGCCGAAATGATCGTAGTCGTACACGACGAATTAGACATTCCATTCGGCCAAATCCGCCTGCGCACCGGCGGCTCCAGCGCTGGCCACAACGGCTTAAAATCCATCATGCAGCATATAGGCGAAGGGTTTGCCCGCGTACGCATTGGCATTGGCCCGAAAGAGCCCGAACAAATAGACAGCGCCGACTTTGTGCTGGCGCGCTTTAGCAAAGAGCAGGAAGGCCACATGGCTGAACTGACGCGTGAAGTAAATGCCATCCTCAGCGAAGCGGCCTACGGTGCCGGCAACTTGCCGCAGGAAACCCGAAATTTCTTAGTGTAACTTATAACATATAAATAGTTAATTTCTAGGCTATGCAGCCTGGCAACCTATGGTATAAAAAAGACCGGCGAGAGGGGGTGGGCACCGCTCGCCGGTCTTTTTGGGGACGTTTCTTGGGAAACCTCCCCTAAGGTCCCTTACTGCTAAGGAACCACCCTTCAACCCACCCCAGCGAAGCATCGCGCGCTAAAACTCCATAAAGCGGCGTGCCGGTTCAAAAGAACCATCTTTGCGGACTCGCTGACCCACATTAGGGCCTCTGTAACAAGTTACAGGGGTTGCCGCCCGACCGGACGAATCCGACTGCGGCTAGTTAAAGGGGTTAGTTTGTTTTAGAACGCATGTCTGCCGGTTCAAAAAATCGCCAGGCAAGCGCCGATATAAGAGTTAAGTGGAGGGTAACAACTTGGCTCTAGGTGGCACGTTCTAAAACAATCTAACAAATTGTTAGAATGGGGGATATAAGGTGCGTAAACGCCTAGTGACATTTACAGGATGTGATTTTAGCATCATGTAGTGCTTGTGTCAATACTTTTTTAACTATTATTGCGTAATGGTCAAACAACTTATGATTTCTACCTCTGTTGTTCCGAAAAAACTCCGGAACATCCCCGAACCACCAAAACGGCTGTATACCATGGGTGTGGATGTTAATGAGCTGCTTCTGCGGCCATGTGTAACTATTGTGGGAAGTCGCAAGGTTAGTGCTTATGGTAAGGCAGTAACCGCGGCATTGGCTGGAGATTTGGCAAAAGCCGGTGTTCTTATTATAAGCGGTTTAGCGCTGGGTGTCGATAGCGTGGCCCACCGCGCAGCGCTGGAGGCTGGCGGGGTTACGCTTGCAGTGCTGCCATCACCGCTGACGCACATCTACCCCCGTTCACACACCCATTTGGCAGCGCAGATGGTGGCACAGGGCGGGGCACTGGTGAGCGAATACGCAGATGGCGAGCCGCTATACCCCGTAAACTTTATTGCACGCAACCGCATTGCCTCTGGATTGGGCGACGTGCTGCTCATAACCGAAGCGGCTGAAAAAAGCGGCACGCTCCACACTGCACGCTTCGCCTTAGAGCAGGGGAAGGAGGTGCTGGCGGTACCCGGCAATATCACCAGCAGCACTTCTGCCGGGACCAACAACCTCATTAAAACCGGCGCTACGCCTGTAACGGGCGTAGAGGATGTTCTGCACGCCCTGGGCCTGGAACCGGCTATTACCGCTAAACAGGCGCCAAAGGGTGCCACAAGCGAGGAGCAGGCCGTTCTGGACCTTTTAGTGGCCGGTGTCAGCGACGGCGCCTTGTTATTAGAACAAAGCGGGTTACGCGTTACATTGTTCAACCAAACGCTTACTATGCTGGAAATCCGCGGCATGGTGCGGGCGCTGGGCGGCAACCAGTGGGGACTTATTTAAAAATATATAAAAAGAATGGCCCATAGACAGGCCATTCTTTTTATATATGTCGTAGCCTACGCTGCTACACCATGCGCTGCAGCGTACATGCGGCCTGCGCGGACTTGGTCGGCAGTAGTCACGCCTAAGCCCATGAGCAGGTCATTGCCCATGTCAGCGGGGCGCTCAGTAGCAACCCACTCCTTGGCTGCGGCGATGCTACGGGCAACGCCGTCCAATGTCAGCGGGGCTGCGGCAACAGTTGCCGGCACTTCTATTGGGGTCGCTGCCTCTGCAGCCATAACAGCCTGGTTAGCAGCCGCCACCGGCTGCATAGCCTCAAAACCCCTTACAGCTTCTACTTGCATGTTGTTCTCCTCTTAACAAAACACCAAAATGAAAAACCGCTCACAGTTTCCCGGTAGCGGCTGTTTTTCCAGCGTCTTGCCATTTATTTTTTGTGGACACTATCGTTTTACCGCCGAGAACCGTAACGTGTCAAGAGTTTTATGTGATGAATATCACAAATGATTTGCGTTTTGGGGAACACTTGCGTAGTATGTGCGCTTACGTATAAGATACACAGCATAAGCATGAGCAAGAACCTAGTTATCGTTGAAAGCCCGGCCAAAGCCAAGACTATCGAAAAGTTTTTAGGCAAAGACTATACCGTTAAAAGTAGCTTCGGGCATATCAGGGACCTTCCCAAGAAGGGCCTTAATATTGATATCGAAAATAACTTCGAGCCAACATACGAGATTAACCCCGACAAAAAGAAGGTTGTAAGCGAACTGCGGGCCGCAGCCAAGGGGGCAGAAGTCTGGCTCGCAAGCGACGAAGACCGCGAAGGGGAGGCGATTGCCTGGCACTTGGCCACGGCCTTAAAACTCGACCCCACGAAAACCAAACGCATCGTGTTCCACGAAATTACCAAGCCGGCAATTGAACGCGCCATTGAAAACCCGCGTACCGTTGACCTCAAACTGGTAGACGCCCAGCAAGCCCGGCGCGTGCTCGACCGCCTGGTTGGCTACGAACTTTCACCAGTGCTCTGGAAAAAGGTACGCACCGGCCTGAGCGCTGGCCGCGTACAATCTGTTGCCGTGCGTCTTATTGTTGAGCGCGAACGCGAAATCCGCGAGTTCACCCCGGAAAGCTCCTACCGCGTAATCGCCATCTTCACCGTAGACGGCCAGGAGCTAAAGGCCGAACTTGCCGACAAAATCTCCACCATCGACAACGCCCGCAAATTTCTGGAAGACGCCACTGGCGCCACATTTGCCATTGAAACTATTGAACAAAAGCCTGGCAGCCGCAACCCCGGCGCGCCGTTCACCACCAGCACCTTACAGCAGGAAGCAGCCCGCCGCCTGGGCTACAGCGTGAAGCAAACCATGACGCTGGCGCAACGCCTGTACGAGGAAGGTAACATCACCTACATGCGTACCGACAGCACCATCTTAAGCGGCCTGGCCATTGGTGCAGCAGAAGAATTCATCAAGAAAGAATACGGCGACAAGTACCACCAGCGCCGCCAGTACAAAACTAAAAGCTCCAGCGCCCAAGAAGCGCACGAAGCCATCCGCCCAACAGACTTCCGCAAATTGCAGGCCGGCAGCGACGCGCAGCAGCAAAAACTGTACAACCTCATTTGGCAGCGCGCCCTGGCCAGCCAAATGGCTCCAGCGCAAACCGAGCGCACCGAAGTTACTATCGGCGTATCCACCCGTCCGGAAAAACTGACCGCCAAGGGTGAAATTCTGCAGTTCGACGGTTTCCTAAAAGTGTACGGCGGCGGCAAAGACGACACCTTGCTTCCAGCAATAGAGAAGGGCCAGCAGCTGCCCCTTGCCAGCATGACCGCCACCGAAACATTCAGCCGCGCCAGCGCCCGTTACAGCGAGGCGGCGCTCGTAAAGAAGCTTGAAGAACTGGGCATTGGCCGCCCAAGCACCTACGCGCCTACCATCTCCACCATCCAAACGCGCGAATATGTCGAAAAGAAAGACCTGGAAGGCACTGAGCGCCAAGTACAAACACTGTCGCTTCTAAATGGCGCCATCACCGAAGAAACGACCACCGAAATTACCGGCGCCGACCGCGCCAAACTGGTGCCCACCGCAGTTGCAGAGGTAACTACCGACTTCCTAGTTAAATACTTCCCAAGCATCGTAGACTACGATTTTACCGCCACCGTTGAAAAAAGTTTCGACCTTGTAGAAGAGGGGAACGAAACCTGGCAAAAAATGATCGCCGATTTCTATAAAGACTTCCACCCGCTTATCGCAGGGGCAGAGGGCGCATCCCGCGAAGAAGTATCACAAGCCCGCGAATTAGGCACCGACCCCAAAACAGGCAAGCCAATCATGGCACGCTTTGGCCGCTACGGCCCCATGCTGCAACGCGGCGAAACAGAGAGCGAAGAAAAGCCGCACTTTGCGCCACTGCCTGAAGGCGCCACCCTCGACGACGTCACCCTTGAACAAGCCCTGAAGATGTTTGAGCTGCCGCGCACTGTAGGCACTACCACCGACGGCAAAACCATCACCGCTAACATTGGCCGCTTTGGCCCATACATCCAAATAGATAAAATGTTCGTCAGCATCAAGCCAGAGAGCCCATTCGAAATTACCGAGGCCCACGCCCGCGAACTATACCAAGAGAAACTCGAAAAAGAGGCCAACAAATACATCCAGGTATTCGACAGCGGTATCCAGGTAATAAACGGCCCGTACGGCC
>DATIIE010000099.1:0-28029 GCA_035479955.1 Saccharimonadales bacterium (SeqCode) | reverse complement strand
GTTATCCCTCACTTTGGGGTACGTTCCTACGTGTTACTCAGCCGTCCGCCGCTCGTGTACTCCCGAAGGAGCCTTACCGCTCGACTTGCATGTATTAGGCACGCCGCCAGCGCTCATCCTGAGCCAGGATCAAACTCTCCATAAAAAAGAATTTGTCTGATTCAATCGAGTATTCCGACCCGAAAGCCGGAATGCTGACTTATTTAACAAATCAAAATGAATTGACGTTGAATTGCACTATTCAATTTTTAACGTTCCTTAGAGACACCTATAGAAAGACCTCTCTAAAACACTCCAGTTATAGTACGTGAACCACAGGTGTATGTCAAGATATATCTTGGCAATCTTGGTAGTAATTCTTACAGCGGGTACTAATCTGTTAATTTGCAGGTTGATCGACTACTTCGTCGTCGTCTTCGTCGATTTGGGCGTCAACGAGCGCCAGGGATACAACTTCATCACCATCATTCATACGCATAATACGCACACCTTGGGTAGCACGGCCAAGCTCGGGGATGTCTTTCAGTCCCAGGCGAATTGTCTGGCCTTGGCTGGAAACAATAATCACTTCCTGCGTCTCGTCCTTGCTGAGCGACTTCACGCCCACCAGGCTGCCGGTCTTGTTGTTCACTACTGCCGAACGGATGCCGACACCGCCGCGTGCGTGCGGCGTAAACTGCGCCACCTTGGTGCGCTTGCCGTAACCGGATTGGCTGATTACAAAGATGCTGGAGCCTTCTTCGACAATGTCCATGCCAATAACTTGGTCGCTAGGGCGCAAACGGATACCGCGCACACCACGGGAAACGCGGCCCATGGGGCGAACGTCTTTTTCGTGGAAACGGATAGCCTGGCCTTGTGAGGTAGAGATAACTACTTCATTATCGCCGTCTGTCATACGTATCCAGCGCAGTTCGTCGCCTTCGTCCAGGTTAATGGTAATAAGGCCGTTGCTGCGCACGTTCTGGTACTGCTCGAACGGCGTTTTCTTTACTACACCGCGGACGGTACACATCATGAGGTTGACAGCCTTGTGTTGCTTGCTCACGTTTATAACAGAACTTACCGCTTCCTCGGGTTGCAGCTGCAGCAGGTTAACAATAGCCACGCCCTTGGCGCCCATGCCAGACATCGGCACTTCGTAGGCCTTCAGGCGGAACACGCGGCCCTTATTTGTGAAGAACAACAAGAAGTCGTGGGTGCTGGCGTTCACCAGGTGCTCGATAACATCTTCTTCCCGAGTGGTCATGCCGCGCCTGCCCTTGCCGCCGCGCCCTTGGCGCTTGTACTCGGCAATGGGGCTGCGCTTGATATAGTTTGCGCTGGTAAGTGTTACCACTACTTGCTCATCCGGAACCAGGTCTTCATCGCTCATGCGGTCCAGTTCGCTGGCAACTACGCGGGTGCGGCGCTCGTCGCCGTATTGCTTCTTTAGCTCAAGAAGTTCATTGCGGATAATTTTCAGGATTTCCTTCTCGTCAGCCAAGATAGCTTCCAAACGTGCAATTGTCTTCAGCAGTTCAGCCAATTCATCTTCGATCTTCTGGCGCTCCAAGCCGCTCAGGGTGCGCAGCTGCATCGCCAGAATAGCCTTGGCCTGGATTTCGCTCAGGCCGAATTTTGCAATCAGGTTCTTCTGAGCTTCTTCGGTGTTAGCGCTGGCGCGGATGGTCGCGATCACTTCGTCGATGTGGTCCAGCGCAATCTTCAGCCCTTCCAAGATGTGGGCGCGCTCCTTGGCCTTGCGCAATTCGTACTCGGTACGACGGCGCACAACACTGCGGCGGTGCTTGATGTGCTCCTGGATGATGTCCTGAAGGCCCAGCACACGCGGCTGGATACCGTCTATCAGGGCCATCATGTTGAAGTGGAACGAAGTTTGCAGCGGCGTCAGCTTATACAGCTGGTTCAGCAGCTTCTTAGGGTAGGCATCTTTCTTGAGGTCGATAACAATACGCACATTGCCGCGGGCAGATTCGTCGCGGATGTCGCTAATGCCGGCAATTTTCTTCTCTTTCACCAGATCAGCAATCTTGATGATAAGGCTCTCTTTGTTCAGGGCGTATGGGATCTCGGTGATAATAATCTGGTGGCGGCCCTTTTTGGTTTCAGCCACCTCAGCTACACCGCGCACCACAATACCGCCCCTACCCGTAGCGTAAGCGCTGCGGATGGAGTCTTTACCATAAATGATGCCGCCGGTTGGGAAGTCTGGCCCAGTAATGTACTGCAGCAAATCGTCGAGAGTTGTGTCGTCGTGGTCAATTTGGTGGATAGTTGCATCTACCAGTTCAGTCAGGTTGTGCGGCGGGATGTTTGTAGCCATACCTACAGCAATACCTAGTTGTCCGTTTAACAACAAGTTAGGCAATTTACCAGGGAGGACGGTAGGTTCGCTAGTGGTGCCGTCGTAGTTTGCGCGGAAGTCTACCGTTTCCTTGTCGATGTCAGCCAAAAGCTCATCGGCCAGGCGGTGCATCTTGGCTTCGGTGTAACGCATGGCAGCGGGCGGGTCGCCGTCCATAGAACCGAAGTTACCCTGGCCGTTCACCAGCATGTAGCGCATGCTCCATGGCTGGGCCATACGTACCAACGCGTCATAGATAGATGAGTCGCCGTGCGGGTGGTATTTACCCATCACTGCACCAACGACGTTAGCACTCTTACGGTGCCTGGCGCTTGAGCGCAGGCCGTCTTCGCTCATGCTGTACAAAATGCGGCGGTGTACCGGCTTCAAGCCGTCACGGACGTCTGGAAGCGCACGGTCGATGATAACGCTCATCGAGTAGCGCAGATAGCTGTCTTCCATCACCGTTTCCACGGTGCGGCGCTCTACCAGGCGGGAGTGCGTCTGCTGCTCAATTACCTCGCCCTCAAGAGGCGCTTGGTTTTCTTCACGGGGTTCATCGGTTGCGGGTGTTACGTTGTCTTCGTCCATATTAAATATCCAAATCCTTCACAAACTTTGCGTGTGTGGTAATAAAGTTCTTGCGCAACTCTACCTCTGTGCCCATCAGCTTAGTAAAGATAGCGTCGGCTTTTTCGGCGTCATCAACCTTTACCTGCACCAGAACGCGCTTCTCTGGGTTCATAGTGGTCTCGAACAGTTGCTCGGCGTCCATTTCACCCAATCCCTTGTAGCGCTTCTGTTCAATAAAGCCAGCCTGGCGGTAACGCTCATCTTCAACGTTTACTTTCAGGCCTTCTTTCTTACGGTCGGCGATAATCTTGTCGATCACCTCTTCCAGCTCGGCTTCATCGTAAATAAAGACGCTGCTTTTGCGGCCAGGCTTCACCAGTTCAAACAGTGGCGGCTTGGCCAGGTATACGTGGCCGCCGTCTACTACCGGCTTCATAAAGCGGAAGAAGAATGTTAACAGCAGCGTTGAGATGTGGCTGCCGTCTACGTCGGCGTCGGTCATGATGATGATACGGTGGTAGCGCAAACCACCAACATCGAATGAATCTTCAATGCCAACACCTAAGGCCTTAATAAGGCTCAAAATTTCGTTGTTGCCCAGCATTCTGTCCAGGCGGGCGCGCTCAACATTCAATACCTTACCGCGGAGCGGCAAAATAGCCTGTGTTTTGCTGTCGCGGCCAGTTTTAGCAGAACCGCCGGCAGAGTCACCCTCTACCAGATAAATCTCAGATGCGGCCGGGTCTTTACTGGAACAGTCAGCCAGTTTACCTGGCATACTCGCCCCTTCTAACACACCCTTACGGATAATGTTTTCGCGGGCAGCGCGGGCAGCCTTGCGGGCGCGGGCAGCCAGGAGCGCCTTGCCGAGGATCTTGCGGGCGATGCCCGGATGCTCTTCCAGGTAATAGTTGAAGTTTTCAGCCATTACCGTTTCCACGTAGCCGCGGACCTCCGGGTTGCCCAGCTTGTTCTTGGTCTGGCCCTCAAACTGGGGGTCTGGCAGCTTCACCAAAATAACAGCGGTCATGCCTTCACGGCAGTCTTCGCCGGTAAGGTTCTCTTCTTTTTCTTTCAATAGGCCAGACTTGCGGGCGTACTCGTTAATAACGCGTGTCAGCGCCGAGCGGAAGCCGGTTACGTGCGTACCGCCATCGGGGTTGAATACGTTGTTGGCGAACTGCTTAATAGTTTCGTTGTAGCCATCGGTGTACTGGGCAGCAATTTCGATTTGTGTGTCTTCAACCTGTTTGTCTACATAGAAGACGTCATCGTCAACCACCTCTTTGCCCTGGTTCAGGTGCTTCACATAGGACTTAATACCGCCCTCGAAATAAAAGCTGTAGCGTTTTCCGCTTTTCTCGTCATGGATCCAGGTTTTAACACCCTTAGTGAGATATGCCTGGTGGCGTAAGCGGTCAAGGATCGTGTCGTAGTTGAAGTTCACTGTTTCAAAAATTGTGGCGTCTGCGTAGAAGGTAATTTCAGTGCCGTGGAGGTTGGTCTTACCCACATGCTTAAGGTCGCCCTGTGGTACGCCGGTAGCGTACTCCTGGTACGACTCTTTACCGTCGCGGCGCACGGTAATCAGCAACTTGGAAGACAGGGCGTTCACAACGCTCGAGCCCACACCGTGCAAACCACCAGATACCTTGTACCCGCCGCCGCCAAACTTACCGCCGGCGTGCAGTACCGTAAGAACTGTTTCAACAGTGCTCTTGCCTGTCTTGGGGTGGATATCTGTTGGGATACCGCGGCCGTTGTCGAACACAGTAACGCCGCCGTCAGAACGCAAAGTAACACCGACTTCGTCGGCGTGTCCGGCCAATGCTTCGTCAATACCGTTGTCTACCAGCTCCCACACTAAGTGGTGCAAGCCTTCAATACCGGTACCACCGATGTACATACCCGGACGCTTACGGACAGGCTCTAACCCCTCAAGCACCTGAATTTGATCAGCTGAATAATCGTTTGTTTTTGCCACTTGTTATAACCCTCTCGAAATCAGTTACAGTGATCCCACTTACTCATTAGTATAGATCACCCAATAACAGATTGCAACCGAGAGTGACCCCTATTTACCAGCGTGGATGTTGCCGTCTTGGTCGATGAAAATTGTGTCGCCGTGGGCCAGGCCGCCAGCCGTGGGGGCAGCTGCCTGAACTGGTGCAGGAACTGGCGGCGCAGCTGGTGCGGGTGCAGCCATGGGAGTGGCTGGCGCAGGTATCGCTGCGGCCTGCGGAGCTGCCGCAGGAGCGGCCGGAGCTGTTGAAACGATTGGTGTTGCAGGTGCAGGCATTGCAGCCGGTGAAACGGGCGCTGCGGGGCTTACGGGCGCGGGCGCTGCAGTTGGACCGGCAGGCGTTGGGAATACTGGCGAAAGTGCAGCCGGTGCTGCTGCAACAGGCGCGCTGCCAGCAGCGGCCGGTGCCTTCCCTGGCTGCGGTGCAGACCACGGAGACGGGCGCATAGCCAGCGGCCCCTTGCGCTTCACCATCCATTCGTCCAGGAATGAACCATTGCCGGCTGCTGCAGGAGCGCCGGTGGGGCGCGTAGCAGCAGTAGCCGCAGGCGCAGCCGGTGTACTGCCAAATGCAGGAGCACTAGGGCTGGCTGCGCCGCCAAATGCCGAATTAAACGCCCTGCTTGCTGGAGCTGGTTCAGGTGTCTGCGTAGCCAAACGGTCAAAAATCTCTTTTTCCACCTGTGCCTTCGGGCGGCCATACTTTGCAGCAGACAGTTGTTTTAACGCAGCTGCCAGCTGTTCATTCGGGTTACCCAACGGTGGCAGCGTTGCCATGCTGAACGGCAGTGTCGGCACGCCCCCAACAAGGGTACGCACCGCAGCGTTATAGTTAGGCATACGCAACAGGTCGCTTGTTTCAAAGGCCGGGCGCATGCGCTTCGCCAATGCTTCTGCGTCTTCGTCCTGGCCCACGCGGAAAGCCACAATTGTACCGATGTTACCAAATACCGCGTCACGGACTTCCTCTGTTAACTGCGTCGTGAACTGGTTAGCCACAATCAGGTTTAAGTGGTACTTACGGGCTTCGCTCAAAATGGTGGCAAACGAGTCCGTTGAGAAGTTCTGGAACTCGTCCACGTACAGCGCAAAGTCTTTACGGTCTTTTTCAGGGATATTAGCGCGGGCCATAGCTGCTGCCTGGAACTTCATAACAAACACCATACCCAGCAACTTAGAGTTCAGTTCGCCGGTACGGCCCTTGCTTAGGTTTACCAGCAGGATTTTCTTGTTATCCATAATATCGCGCAAATTAAATGCACTCTTTGTTTGGCCAATAATGTTGCGCATCATTTCGTTGGAAAGGAAGGCACCAAACTTACTCACGAACCAACTTACGACTTCACCGAACTCATTTGAGCGCTGCGACTGCGGCATTTCCTTTTGCCAGAATTCGATAACGTTTTGGTCTTTCACATATTGTAATTTTTGCTTCACGTACTGCGGATCACGAAACAATTTCGGGATATCTACAAATGTACCACCGGCGGGATCAGCCATAATTGTCAAAGCCGCGTTGCGGAAAAGGTGCTCGTAGCGCGGGCCCATGATGCCTTGGTGTTGTGGGTCGTACAACTTGTAGAGCATGTTAAGCGCTTCCTGGATCAAAAAGTCCTTCTGCTCGGGCGTGTTGAACTCGAACAAATTTAGGCCCATGGGGTAATCCATTTCAGCCGGACAGAAATAAATGACGTCTTCAGTTCGCTCGCGTGGCACCATAGCCAGCAGCTTCTCTGCCGTGTCGCCATGCGGGTCCACAAAGGCAAAACCATCGCCATTGATCATGTCCTGCAGCGCCAAGTTTTCCAGGTAGGTCGATTTACCAGTACCAGTCTGACCCACGGTGTACATATGGCGTTGGCGGTCGCCAACTGCTAGCCGAACCGGCTTCTTTACGCCACGGAACAGGTTGTAACCCAGCAGTAAGCCAGAGTCAGGCATGTTACGCGGGCCGTCTACCTGTTTCGAGTCCTGACGCTCCAACTGCGACGTAGGGATAGCCCGCTGGTCCGGGAAGTGGAAAATAGTGGCTAGTTCCACTGCGTTCAAAATATCTTTATTCGATTCTTGCGGGAAAATACGCAGTATATATGACGTGATAAACTCATCCATGTTTTCGGCTGGTTCAAATTTAAAGCCGTTCTTGCCTTGGGCGTCAAAAAGCGAGAACGAAGCGACCAGCTGGCTCAACAGAGCCTGCGAACGCTGGTTCATATTAGAAGAGACTACTAAACGGATAAGCACCTCGTAACCAGGGTGACGTGTCTTGTCTTCTATTGCGTCGAGGGTAGCCTGTTCGAGTGTAGTGAGTTCTTTCTTGTGGTCATCCTTGGCTTCAGGCGGTTTTACTAAAGCCATCGCTAGCTGGCGCGTATAACTAAAGAACTGGCTGGTGCCCTTCTTTTCTTTCTCGCCCTTACGCTTACTGCTTGCTTTGGCCAGCGCACGCTTGCGCCAATCCGGTTCGGCCGGGCGCATAAGTATCTGGATGCTAGCCCCGTCTTCCTTATCTAATGTAGACATGGCGTTTAAAAGCGCCTGCATGGCGTCGCGCTTCAGGTCCTGGTATGTGGCAATCGGGTAGGCGAACGATTCTTTCAGGTGCAGCTGGCCGCCAAGTGTGCCGCCAACCTTACCTACGGGGTTAAAAATATTGTGCTCGGGTGCTTCTTCTAAGCGGGCAGCCGGATATGCGCTTACCACCGCTTGCTTCACCACTTCCACTAACGCCAACGGCACAGCGGCATAGAAATGCACAAAGCCCTTGTCGCCGATAATTTCAAAGCCAAAATGGCGCTGCCCGTACAGGCGCGCCTTAAATCCCTTTTGGATTGTGCTGGCAATAATATTATAGATAACCTGGGCTTTGGAGATGTTCTCGTCTACAAGGTCGCGCACGTCACGGCCGGCCAGGTCTGTGTCTTCACTGGGCGGAGGCAAATGAATGATTAACGGGACCATCTTCAGGCCACGCTCGTAGTTCTTTTGCTCGCGGATCCGTTTCCGGGCTTGCATATAAATGATAGGCGCCACAACGAGTGCGATTAAGAGTATCGAAAATATGATAATAAGTAGAAATACCATTACTGATCTTCGGCAACCTTAATTTGCTTGTTGTAGCGGATACGCAGGTAGTCGGCTTTTGCCCTGCCCAGCTCCTTACTTTCTATGTAAGGGTCGGCTTTTGTCTGTTCGACAATTGCTTTCGCCTTATTGACCCACTCTTCATCAAGAGCGTCAGAGTCATCATCGGCCGGTACAAGACCGGGTGCCTGAGCTGTGGTAGCCGGCGGCATACCTGTAGCAGCTTGTGGCTGGCCGGCGGCTGGTACTTGCGCCATTGGAGGCAATGGCGGTGCAGCCTGTGGGATACGAGGTGCGTTCTCTGCCACGGCAGATGCTGCTTCTGGAGCGCGGTACGTTTCTTGGTACGGCGCAAAAGCGGCAGCGCCTTGTTCCGTCGAGGGCTGCGGCAAACCTAAACCTGGTGTGCTATCAACATGAGAATCCATAATCTATGGTGTTGATTATACCAGTTTGTAGTATTAAGGGCTACTATTCATTGTCTGTTGTTGCCTTTCCATTAGTCGCTCGCAGGCTTTGATAAACGTGATAGATAAAAGTACGCAATGGCGAATAACGCCAGGATAGTCCCAAGGTCGCGAATCGTAAGCTGGCCAAGCGATTGCAATACCAGCACAAGCATTGGTAGTGATGTTGCAATAAGGCCAAGGCGAAGGCTTTTTCCGGGCGGCATGCCCTGCCATCTAAAAATGCGCACGAAAATAATTGCCAGTGCCGTACAAAGTAATATGAACGGCACTACTAATATAAATGGCGGCAGACGCTCCGGCTGCGTGGTTATCATGAGCAGTAGCAGTCCGACCATACAAGTAAGAATGATTTTACTGCTGCGACCCATGTGTTCCCCTTCTTTTTTCGCTGGTACAAAATACTGCGTGACTAGAGCCACGCAGCAACGCTTGAAGATTCTTGGAGCCGCGGGTAGTAAATCCGCCCGTTATAAAAACTGTATGGCGCTTACTACCCTTTGGCTTTGACTGACCGCTCTTGCAACCTTTAGGGTTACGAAGAGCGATGAATTTTGTGTTTGTTTTTGTAAGTATTTTTGTTTTTGACTTACTAACCTCAATACTACTACAAACTGCCCGAAAAGTCAATATGCTCATGCTTCCGGCAGTGACATTATGTATGCACGTTTGCTTGCTACTACATGTATTTTTTGCGGGCACGTTAAGCCATTTTGGAAACGCAACATGCGCATTATAAAAACGCCTGCCCTAACCCACACGTGCTGCGGGAACACATAAAAAATGGTGGCCAGCAGTGCTGTGAATTGGAAACCTGCGAATGGGCTGAAAAAGTTATACACAGGTTTGTGAAAAACTAAACATAAATGTTATTGACAGCCTGAATTGTAATTTATAAGATACCTGTAGCACCTGAATAAAAAAAGTGCTCAAAAACAAAAACGACTCAAGAAACAACGGCTTCTCGCAAGCCGTTGTTCCATGAAAAACCAAAGTCAAAATTCTTTCCAAACAGCCAAAACCAAACCAAAAACTAGCCCGCTCCAGCCAGAGCGGGCTTTACTTTTGGGGCAACCTACCATAAAAAAATGGCATGCAAAAAGCCATAAAAACGATTATCGATGCCGGCGCAGACGGCATCATTGTTGACACCGAATGCCACATATCCAATGGTCTGCCGGGCATAGTAATTGTGGGGTTAGGCAGCAAAGCAGTAGAGGAATCAAAAGAGCGAATTCGCAGCGCCTTCGCCAGTTGCGGCCTCCCCTTTCCCCGTAAACGCATCACAATAAATTTAGCGCCTGCCGACATCCCAAAAGAAAGTACCAGCCTGGATCTGGCAATGGCAGCAAGCATCTTGCAGGCGGACAGCAGCTGTAAGCAGCCGCTCGGCCCGGAGTGTGCCGTGATTGGCGAGTTAGGCCTGGAAGGCGACGTGCGGCCTGTGCGTGGCCTGATCGGCAAACTTCTGTGCGGGGTGCGTAGCGGCATAACGCATTTCTTCATCCCGGCCGGCAATAAGGAACAGGCAAATCTTGTACCCGGGGTGCGCATCACACCGCTTGCCACTGTGCAAGAACTGTATGCAGGCATGCAGCAACAGATTGAATATAACTCGCACCATACTGGAGCCGGGCAAATGCCCATGCAAGCCCAGGAATACTTCGAGCATCGGCTGGCAGACATAAGCGGGCAGCTACATGCCAAGCGCGCATTGGAGATTGCAGCAGCCGGCGGGCACAATATATTTCTGAACGGTCCGCCAGGCACTGGCAAAAGTATGCTCGCCAAAGCCCTGCCTGCAATCCTGCCGGCATTGACCCAGCAAGAAATGCTCGAAATCACTCATTTGCATAGTTTAGTGGCCGGGAAATACGAAACCCTGGTGCGCGCACGGCCATTCCGCGCGCCACACCACAGCGCCAGCTACGTAGCAGTGGTAGGCGGCGGGGTGCGCTTACGGCCTGGTGAGATTACCCTGGCACACCGCGGCGTCCTATTCCTGGACGAATTGCCTGAATTCAGCCGCAGCACTATCGAATCGTTGCGCCAGCCGCTGGAAGACAGAGTCATTACAGTGGCGCGGGCCAAAGACACCGCCCTTTTTCCGGCAAATTTTATACTCGTCGCTACCGCAAACCCCTGCCCCTGCGGCTACTTCGGCTCACAGAAGCCATGCAACTGCGCGCCGCATCGTATTGCCCAATACCGTCAAAAGCTTTCCGGGCCGATAATGGACCGCATAGATTTACACGTGACTGTCGAGAATGTTGACCATACTAAACTCCTGCACACTGCCGAAGAAAATGACGCTACTGTACGCAGGCGAATCGCCCAAGCACGCCTACTACAAGCAACACGCTACAAATCTGCGGGCCGCTTGAACGCCGATATGACAAACCGCGAGATTAAACAGCTGGCCAACCTCAGTCCGGACGCCCAAGAACTCCTAAACAGCGCCGCTAGCAAATTATTTATTTCGGCGCGCAGCTATATGCGGGTCGTAAAAATAGCGCGGACGATCGCCGACCTTGGCAGCTCCACCTCTATTAAAGTCAGCCATATTAGCGAAGCACTGCAGTACCGGCCGCAGAACCTGCAAAGCCTTGAGCTAACTTGACCTCTGTTAATGCTTCTGTTACAATGATGTCACTAACAATATAAAGGAGACATCCTATCAGCAAGTTTACCCGCCTGAATCAAGACATTCGGGCGCCGCAAATGCGTGTGATTGACGAAGAGGGCAAACAGCTCGGTGTTTTGTCACGCGCAGAAGCTCTGCAATTAGCCACGGATCGTGACTTAGACCTAGTCGAGATTTCGCCCGACGCTAGCCCGCCGGTCGTAAAAATCGTTGATTGGGGCAAGTACAACTACCAACGCACCAAACAATTGCAGAAAAACAAGCAGCGCGCCAAAGCGCTGGAAATGAAGCAAATGCGGTTTGGGTTAAAAATTAGCGAGCACGACTTGGGCGTGAAGCTCCGCAAAGTTACCGACTTTTTGGAGTCGGGGCACAAGGTAAAAATCACCATTTTTTACCGCGGACGTGAGCTTGCGCACAAAGAGCTTGGATTCAAGCTTGCTGATAAGGTAATCGCTGATTTCGGAGAGAAAATCGTTGTGGACAGCACACCAGAATTCGCCGGAAAGCAGCTAAACTTCGTAATAAGGAGCAATCATGCCAAAGCTAAAAACGCATAGTGGCACTAAGGATCGCGTCCGCATCACCAAGAACGGCAAGGTTCGCGCGGGCCATTCCGAAGTCAGCCACTTCCTCCAGAAAAAGAGCGCTTCCCGCAAGCGTGCCCTGTCTGGTCTTTCAACCCTCAAGGGTAACATCAGCAAAAATATTAAGAAGCAATTAGGAGCCTAAGATGCGCGTTAAACGCGGTGTAGCCGCCCACCAGAAACACGTTAAAATCCGCCGCGCTACAACGGGCATGACCAAGTCAAACCGTTCTAGCATGAAGCGTGGTAAGCAAGCCCTTACTAAGGCTTTGCAATTTGCCACTCGTGACCGTAAGAACCGCAAGCGCACATTCCGTGAGCTGTGGAACACGCGCATCAACGCTGCGGCACGCCTAAACGGTACAACCTACAGCAAGCTGATTGCTGGCCTGAAAGACGCCAACATCACTCTGGACCGCAAGATCCTGAGCGAACTGGCTACTAACGAGCCCAAGGCTTTTGAGACCGTCGTAAAGGCAACTCAAAAGTAACAGCCCCTGCCACAGGCACAGTACAAAAAAATACCTCCGTTTAGCGGAGGTATTTTTATACTTTTAGCCAGATGATCCGTAAGCCGGGTTCTGTTTTAGCTGACCATCTATCTAGTCACAGTGTTGCCACCATGATCGAGCGGATTCTCTATGATGGATTTTGGCGGGAACCACGAGATAAACTCGAAAAATCCATCACCTTGCAGCAGACAGGGTTTACCTTTTTACAACGTCACCGATGTAAACTGTGGGCTCTTGCCCCACTCTTTTCACCCTTACTTTATTGTTTTTGAAACAACAAAGCGGTTTTGTTTCTGTGGCACTTTCCCTGAGGTTTCCCTCGGTTGCTGTTAGCAACTGCCTTCCCCTACGCTGCCCGGACTTTCCTCTTGAGTTTTGAGGCTCAAGCGGCCAGCCGATGATCTGGCATAACGCTATTATAACACTAATGGTAAAGAAACGAAATACTGCCTACAGGCTACTATCCCTGGCGCTTTGCGGCTTCATCCAGAGCGTCATTTACTGCCCTGTCGGCCAGCTTATTGAGTTCCCGGGGCACATGCGTAAAAGAAACGTGCTGGAAACGCTTACTCAGCTCTATAATCTCGGCATGCACCGGCCAAAGATCGCGGTTACTTACGCGAAAGCTGCCCAGCATCTGGTTCACTACTAGTAAGCTGTCCATGAACACATGCACTTGCTGCACTTGCATACGCAGGGCTTCTTCCAGGCCGAGCTTTAAAGCTTGGTATTCCGCCTGATTGTTCGTTGTAATGCCTAGGTAGACACCCTTTGTAACCACTACCTGGCCGTCCATATCCATGATTACGAAGCCGCTGGCGGACGGCCCGGGGTTACCGCGCGAACCGCCATCAGTGAACAATTTTACCTCTGTTAAATTAGATGTGCTAGCTACAACGTTGTGATCCGTTTGGCCAACTGTTGTAAGTTTAAAGTGAACAATTTTTATGGGGCTGTCCAAATTTACATCATGCCCGCCGAACTTACGGTACGACTGCAGCATCTCTTCCTGCGAGTTAAATGTGGCGTGCCCGCGCATATCATCTGCGTCTATGTCGCCCAGCCGTTTTTCGATAACCTTCTCGACGCGGGCGGTTCCAATAACCGTCCAGGTTGAAGGGTCATCATGGCGGACTTTGTCTATCAGTTCAAGTTCGTCGTTTACGGAAATATCTTTCGTGTCGTTGAAGCGCCAAGTGGTGGTTTTAATACCCTTGCGTATATCCTCGGCGCTGCGGTGTGCGAACTTGAGTGTTTTCATAGATGCTTCTAATTCCAAATTGGTCGGGGTGACAGGGCTCGAACCTGCGACCTCACGGCCCCCAGCCGTACGCGCTACCAACTGCGCTACACCCCGAATATAAAAAGCTGGGCAGAGCCGTATGATTTACCTGGGTAAATCCAAGTGGGTGCCCTCACGAAGCAGCCACGGCCGCTTCAGATGTTAGGCTCCCATTGCGAACAAATATTCAGATAATCATTTGTTCGGCTCGCTGTTGCCCAGCAAAATGTATTATAGCTTAGCCGACAAGAAAACTAAAGATGCCATCAGAGACAGTACTGATAAGCGGTGACAGCACGCCAGTAAACACCAGTAGCGCCAACACGATGAAGCCCGCCCCTGTTGTCTCCAACTGGAAAAAAAGGCGCTGGATTGGCTCTGGGGCAAATGCATACAGCAAGCGCGAGCCGTCGAGCGGCGGGATTGGGATCATGTTAAATACGAACAGCAGTATGTTTACCTCTATGAATATAAGGAGTGCAGCAGAAAAGTCGGCCGACCCGGCGTCCACCCCTATAAAACGGAAAATCAGGGCAGCTACTGCAGCCAGCAACAAGTTGCTGAACGGGCCAGCCAGCCCTACCAGCGCCGCGCCAAACTCTTCGTATTTTACATTGCGGGGGTCAAATGGTACTGGCTTGGCAATGAAAATAGGCGGCAAACCTACGAGCAGCAAGGCTGCTGGCAGCACAATGGTCATCCATATATCCACGTGCTTTAAGGGGTTAAGCGTAAGGCGGCCGGCTTCCTCGGCAGTGCGGTCCCCTAACAAGCGCGCCACGTAGCCATGCATGGCCTCGTGGAACGGGATAGAAATAAGCATCGAGACGATAACCGCTATAATCGAGAAAAGTGATCCGCTTAACATACCGTTCTAGTATAGCAGCACAGGGGCGGTTTTGTTGACTTACAGAGTAAAAACCGCTAAAATATGATGTTGAATAGAAGGAACAAACTTATGCGCGTATGTGACATCACCGGTAAAGGCAAACAGTTCGGCAACAATGTGAGCTTTTCTCAGCGCCACACTAAGAAAGTGTGGGAGCCAAACTTGCAGAAGAAGACTCTCGTAGTCGACGGCAAGAAGGTAACACTGAAGATTAGCACACAGGCGCTGCGCACCCTGAAGAAAAAGGGCTTGCTGACACCAGCTGGAAAATAGATTTCCGGCAACTACTAAAAAGCTCCCCGCGGGGAGCTTTTTTATTGGGTTCCTACGGGTACTACGCGTGCTCGAGTACTACTAGCTGAGTGTTAGCGTCGGCCAGTTCAGCCGGCTTAACACGCAGTTTGGCAACCGTTTCCTTGGGCTCCATGGCAAGCGCCTTCACACCCTGCTCTAGTGTTTGCTGCGGCACTTCAAAGTGCAGCCGAGAGTCATCATAATGAGTGGGGACAACCAGCTTTGGCTCAATCTTCTTCACTAGCTTCAGAGCGCCAATGCCGTCTAAGGTGTAGCCATTACCGCCGACCGGGACAAACATAATGTCTACCATGCCGATCTTTTCAAGCTGGGTGTCGTTAAGTTCTGGGTACACGTGGCCAATTACTAGAATACTTAGGTCTTCGGTCATAATCTTATACATTGTGGCGGTTTTCTTGCCCTGCTCGTCCATGTGGGCACGGGCAGCAATGCCGTAAACCGAGATGCCGAATACTTCGTACTCACCCGGCTGGTCAATAAGAAGGCGTGGCGTGGCCGAAGGGAGGCCGTGTGCCATGGTGTACAGCGTAATGTCACCTTCCTTGGCAACGCTTTTGCCGCCTAAGTCGGCTAAGTTGTCATCTATAACGATGCGCCCCTGCTTACTGCCAATGACAATACAGTTTGCGCCGTAAAATTGCATATCCATCTGTTATCCTCCGATATCCCTAAAAAATGCTATTCTTGTCTACCAGCACCTGCTTCTTTGAGCCAAGTACAGTGCTTATAAAACGGTCTTTAATCTGGCGGCGGTAATTAAACTCCTGGGAAGGCATAACAGTATAGCGGATTTCTTTGCCTTCTTGGGCTTCCAGCTCGGTAATAAACTTCTGTAGGGCATGCTGGTTTACGTCGCCCACAATTAAGGCGTCGATACCACTGGTTTCGTCGCGGGTAAACTGGCCGGTATACAGGGCAACTTCTACATTACCCAGAGCCTTGATTTTGTCTAACTCGGCATTCGGGGCGCCAACTACTTTAACTTTTGGCGCGTCGACTGCGGTAGGCGCCATTTTGACGGTGGTAACACCTTCGCTTCCCTGGCCAAAGATAGCGCGCAATGGTTCATAGAATTCGTAGTTCTGGTTCACCTCGTAGTACAGGCGGTTATTAGTGGTGTCTGAGGCAATAATGCCAATGCTCAATAAATTAGCGAGTTCACGGCGCACAGAGTTGATCTGTTCGTCGATCTTACGAGTAATTTCCCTTACGTAAAATGACCGGTTAGGGTTGCTACAGAACAGCTGTAACAGCTTAACCCTCGTCTTTGACCCAAACAGTTGCTCAATCATGTTCATATTGTAGCAAACCCTTTGCAAACGCACCAAGTCATTTGTTCAGGGTCGTTGTAATGAGTTCTACGGCTTCAGCCGTTTTACTGATCCAATGGATGTCATTATTGCGCTTGAACCAGGTTTTTTGGCGCTTAGCATATTGCATGTCATTTTGAACAAAAAGCTGCTTGGCTTCCTCGAGAGTGCTGCTGCCCTCAATGTACGCACGAAAAGCGCGGTAGCCTGGCGCCTGCAGTGCTGGTGCGTCCCAACCATACTGCTTAGAGATGCGCCGTACTTCATCTATAAAGCCAGCTTCCACCATTACATCTACGCGGCGGGTAATTTTTTCGCGGAGTGCGTCGCGACCTGGGTCTATACCTATGAATAGCGTGTTCGGCCGCAGCGGCGCGCGCATAGGGGTGGCACCTTCTGCTTCCAGGGCGCGTATTAAATGCCTGGGGTTACGCTGGTTTTCCGGCAAGGCAATGCCCCGTTCCGCGAGTAAACTCTGCAGCTCACCAACGGAAAGTTTTTGCAATTGTTCACGCTGTGAAGCATCAGCACCAGGGCGGAAGCTAAAATCGTACACCACCGCATCTATATATAAGCCGCTGCCGCCAACCAAGAATGGGAGTTTACCCCGGCTGGCAATGTCAGCTATAGCCTGTTGGGCCAAACGCTGGAAATCAGCTACCGTGAACTGTACATCAGGAGCAACTATATCTAGCAGATGGTGCGGCACGGCAGCGCGCTCCTTTGGCGTGGGTTTGGCAGTGCCGATATCCATTCCTTTATATATGGTGCGCGAGTCGGCGGCGACAATTTCACCGCCAAATTGCGCCGCAAGCTCTATAGCAAGTGCAGTCTTCCCTGATGCGGTTGGGCCGGCAATAACAACTACAGGAGTGTCGTCTGTGACGGATCCCATAACAACTTCCCAACGTCTACTGTAAAATCGTCCGAAACTTCAACGCCATCGGCGCGCAGTATGCTGGCATGCGTTTCGCGGCCGCCGCCTGGCCAGCCCGCGGCTAGGCCGCCCTTCTTGTTCACCACGCGCTGCCAGGGCAAGTCGACTGGGCCGGTGTGGGCAATTTGGCCTACTTCCCAGGCAGCCCAGGCAGCTCCGCACAAAGCGGCAATCTGCCCGTATGTCATTACTCTGCCCTTAGGGATTTGCGCAACCAGTTCATAGACACGCTTGGCAAATTCAGCATCAACCCTAGACATTGAAGTACTCCGCTACTTCATCCCAGTGGTGGGCGCGGGTAACGCCTTTTGGCAGCTCCACAGGTTCACGGTTCCACTTATAATTGCCGAAAAGCACGGCTTTCACGCCTGCTTCAGCTGCGCCAACGCAATGTTTGAGCTGGTCGTCGATAAGGTACTCAGCGCCAACTTCACGGCACAGCTCGGCTTTCGTGGCTTTAAGCGCCGCCTGTACATTCTGATGGTCGAGTTGCTTGTCCCACATCCCTGCGTAATGCAGCTCGCTGAAAATGTGCGGGAAATGGTGAGCGATCCAACGGTCGGTCGCGGGCTTTAAAATCTGCTTGCGCGAAGTAACGCAAACTAACTTGTACTTCTGGGCCAAGCGCTTCAATACCGGCATTGCCGCCTCATGCGGCATAAACCCGCCTACCACGCCTGCACTGTGGTAAACCTCACTACGCTTTACAGCTTCTTCCAGGGGTACGCCCCATACAACTGCCCATTCTTCAGCGTAATCTTCCGGCGTAAGTTGCATGCCCCACTGCTCATTACTAAAGGCAATGAAGCCTTCTGCCGTGCGCGACAGCACATCGTCTATGTCTACTGCTATGGTTTTCTGTTGTTTCATATACTACAAGGAGGTTTTGCTTACCCGCGATTTAGCTTCGTTGGCCACTGTTTTCAGGAACTCATCGAAGGTGTGGGAATCGTGGTTTTCGTTCACCTCTATATCCTTACGGATGCGTGGCACCAGCTCCCCGGTTTCGATTTCTTTCTGTCCAATAACGACTGTGTACGGCACTTTCATGAGTTCGGCATTGCGGATCTTTTTACCCACGGATTCGTTATCATTATCTACAACGATACGCAGTCCTAGGGCTATTGCCTGCTCTTCAATCTTACGGGCAAAGCCAACTGTTTCGTCTTCTTGGTTGACAGTGATTAAACGTATTTGCTCTGGGGCAACCCACACCGGGAACTTGCCGGCAGTATGCTCAATGTACACTGACAGGAACCGTTCGATAGAACCAAGCAAGGCGCAGTGCACCATAACCGGGCGTTTAGTACTGCCGTCTTCGGCCACATATTCCAGGCTAAAGCGTTCCGGCTGTACGAAGTCCAGCTGGATAGTTGCCACCTGATGCTCACGGCCAAGGGCATCTGTCGCCATAAAGTCGATCTTCGGGCCGTAGAAAGCGGCTTCGCCTTCAGCTTCAAAGTAATCCAGGCTATTTTTCTCTGCGAGCGACCGAATGGTAGATTGGGCTTCGTCCCATAACTGCGGCTCGCCCAAATATTTGTCACTGCTGTCGCGGAAGCTAAGGCGGGCGCGCAAGCTCATACCCAAAGTACTATACAGCGTTTGCACGTCGCCAACTAAATCGCCGACTACGTCGCCAACTTGTTCTGGCCGGCAATATGCATGGCTGTCATCTTGCGAAATAGAGCGTACGCGGGAAAGGCCGCCCAACTCACCTGTTTTTTCATCACGGTATACAGTAGTGGTTTCAAAGTATTTAATTGGCAGGTCGCGGTAACTCCGCGGGCGCGCCGCGTAAATTTGGTTGTGGTGCGGGCAATTCATAGGCTTAAGGGCAAAGGCGTCGGACGTTTCCTGGCTCTTCACTAAAAAGAGTTCTTCGCCAAATTTATCCCAGTGACCAGACACTTTATAGAGGTCGGTCTTTGTGATGTGCGGAATGGACACCCGCTGGAAGCCGGAGACAGCGCGCAGCGACTCGGCAAATTTCGTCAGTTCATTACGAAGTACTGTGCCCCGCGGCGTGAACAATGGCAAGCCCGAGCCAACTAGGTCACTAAACACAAACAGGTCCAACTCCTGGCCAAGCTTGCGGTGGTCGCGCTTTTTGGCTTCCTCAAGCATGTTCAGGTAAGTGCGCAGGTCTTTTTCAGTAGCAAAAGCTACCCCATATACGCGCTGCATTTGTGGGTTGCCCTCTTTGCCGCGCCAATAAGCTCCAGAAATGCGCATAAGTTTAAATGCGCCGACTTTGCCGGTTGATTCTACGTGCGGCCCGCGGCATAAGTCGGTAAAGTCACCATTCTTATAGAAAGATACTTCGGCAACTTTGCTGTCGCCTTCGGCAGCAATGCCAAGTTCCTCGGCATCCAACTCCTTAGCAACAGTGGTACCGGAGCGTTTGAGGTCGTTCAGTAACTCTTCTTTATATGGCTGGTGCGCCTCTTGCGCCCAAGCGATGGCTTCATCTACAGGTTTAGTGAACCGCTCAAAGGGTTGGTTTTCGCCAATTACCTTCTTCATTTCGGCTTCGATAGCGGCAAAGTCTTCTTCCGACAATTGTTTGTCGCCAAGGTCTACGTCGTAGTAAAAACCATTTTCCACTACCGGGCCAACGCCCAGGCGGACTTCTGGCCACTGCCGGGTTATGGCAGTAGCCATGATGTGGGCGAGGCTGTGTCGCATTGCATGTAATTCGGGCTGGCTTTCTGCCATAACTGTTCCTTTCTTATTTATATATAGAAAAAGACGCGCCGGTTGCCGATTCAATACTCTCGCATTGTATTTAATCGTTCCTTGCGCGTCTCGGGCCCCGAAGATGTCTCACGTCTTTGGGGTGGTTCCACCGGACTTCTTTTTCGTTTTTCCGAAAAAGCACTCGTGGCAGCCTGGTTAACGTCTGGCTTGCTTGGCGACGGAGCTCGGCGGGTGGTAAACCGCTTCACTGCTCGAAACGTATTATACCACGTTTCATGGACGAACCTCTCGTCAAAACCTCATCTCATAAGTCTCCATGTACAACTATAGCAAGGCTGGCACGATCCGGCTAGTACTATTTTGTTGTAGGGATTGCTACGTTACATGTGGATAACCTTATCCGGCTAGTCCCCTGTGCACTACCTTATGTGATATATCAGCCGCTATGAAATGCCGCCCGGTGTCCAGGTATTAGGACGTATATACCCCTAAAATTGTGCGACATACAAAAACACCCGCGGGTGCGGGTGTTCATATAGGTTGCAAACTGGTGGGCCCTAGAGGATTCGAACCTCTGACCTCTTCAACGTCAATGAAGCGCTCTAGCCAGCTGAGCTAAGGGCCCGGAGTTCCGCGTTTGCTCTGTAAATATAGCGTATTTTGCCCCTTTTCGCAACCAGCCAAAAGCATCGTGAAAGTGCCCAAGCACAAGCGTAACACCTTACAGCCTATTGACCATAATGCACTGTTGTGTTATCATAACCGGGTTAAGAGGCTAATATGTGAGTGCCAAAAAACAGAGCACGCTTGACGAGTTCAAGCTGTTTTATGAAGAGTTATCTTTCTCTTCGATCGCGAACCGCATTCGACGCTCCCGCGTATTCACCCCTGTAAAGGAGTAATACGACGGGGAGCACTAAGAGCTCCGGGCAACCGGGGCTCTTTTATTTTGTCTTCCCTCTATTCACCTACCCCTGTTATGGGGACAAATCCACAGTAACGCACATGTTTTCCACTGGCATTTTCAACACCGTAATGTCAATATATAGACATGGTATGCATTTATTGTGGCTCACCAACGCAGGTTGTGAACTCCCGTTTACAGAAACGGGCCAACAACGTGTGGCGGCGGCGCAAATGCGTGGCCTGCGGCGCAATATTCACTTCCGAAGAGCATGCTGCCCTGTACAGCAGCCTAGTGGTAGAGAACGCCAGCAAGCAGCTTGTGCCCTTCAGCCGCGACCAACTGTTCGCCTCAGTGCACGACAGCTGCCGGCACCGCCCTACGGCCGTCAATGACGCTACAGCGCTTACGCAGACTATTATTGCCGAACTTACCCGCGCGCAAAGTGGCGGTATGATTGCCGCCCAAGACATCGTTGCCGCCACCCACACAGTGCTGCAGCGCTTCGACAAAGCGGCCGCAACAGTATATGCGGCGTACCACCCGCACACCGCAAGCTAGGGCTACAGGCAGCGCAGCCACCCCACCGGGTATAACTACTTCTTAACCGCTTTATCAGTAACGTCGAACTTCGTAAGATACCAGCCAAACATCAGGCGGGTCTGCGAGTAGAGCGCGGCGAATGAACCAAACAAAATGGTGGTAATGGGCATATACAGCCACTGCAAAATCATAAAGATGTTACGATGGCGCTTATAACGCGCCGGGCGTGGCGGCAGCGTCTTCAGGGCCACGAACAGCGACGACATAATACCGATCAAGCCAATTGTCTGCACGCGGCTGATAATAAGCGGCAACTCATTGGCGGCAATACTTTGCGGGCTGATAAGTACTGGTATGAAGCCCGCGAACGCCAGCAGCAGTGAGCTCACTGCCCAGCTCACGTGCCCTTCCAGCGTGCGCAGGAATTTCACCGTCATATCAAATTTAGGTGTTTTACTTTTCTTAAAGAAGCCCTGGTTGGCAATGTACGCAACGTCCGAGGCGCCGTACGTCCAGCGGCGGTGCTGGATGAACTGCGCCTTGAGCGTCTTCAGGTAGGTGTCGGAAAGCACCGCGTCCTGGTAAATGGGGATAGAGATTGGGTACACACGGTAATCGCCGTCGTAGAAGAAATAGCTGCGCCAGAAGTGGTGGCCGTCTTCCACAATGGTGCGCACGCTCCAGAAGTCCATATCTATTAACGCGCGCATGCTTTGGGCGTGCGCTGAAAAGTTGCGCTCCAGGTGGGGGCGCTGCGTCAGCACAATATAAAAGAAGTTGTTACCGGTGGCGATGACGCGCATTGGCGCTGGCGCATCCCAAATGTTGTTTGTAAACATAGGCAGCGGCTGGTAGGAGGCGCGCACTGGGTCGGGTGCTACGGTGTAATAGTAGCTCAGCACAGACAGATATTTTTTATCCGGGCGGTTGTCGGCGTCCAGCGTTGTTACCACTACCTTCACTGGGTCGATGTGCTGCTCTTCCAGATATTTCTGCAGATGGCGGCCAGCGAACGTTACATTGCCGCCCTTGCCTATCACTTCGTTTGGCATACCAAACGGGTGCCCTACTGCTGTTGCGTAGTGGAAGTGCTTGCCATATTTCTTTATGAGGTCGTGCACCTGCTTTTCTTTGGCCTCGCCGGCTCGTTCTTCATAGGCGATAATAAAAATGACGCGGCGCATGTCGTATTCGGAATTGATGACCGCTTCAATAGTGGGCGCTATCACTTCCCAGCTTTCGTTATAGGTAGCTAGAATTACGGCGTGGTACAGCTCGTTGGGTTTTACCAGCGGCGTTTGCACTTGCAGGCGCAACAAGTTGTCGTAGTGCCATTTAGGGCGCTTTGCCGCCGGGTCCGGAATGTCGCCCAGTTCTACCTCTTTCAGTAATGCGTTCCAATCAATTTTGGCGTGCTCGCGCATGGTACGGTAGCCAGCCAGGCCGCGGATACTTACCGCCAGCGAACGCGTAAAGTAAATAAGGATGTAGCCTAATATGAAGAATGCCGCAAATGCCGCATTTATAAATGTAAGCAGGAATGGCGCTGCCAACAGCAGCCACGAGAGCCCGCCCGGCAGTATTTCAAAGAAACGGTACCGCCGTGTCCGGTCGGCCTCGAGTGGTATCTCTATACTTTTCATTAGTGCAGGACCATTAATGCGTTGCTGACAATGATGCCCAAAACGAGCAGCAAAACGCCGGCTGTCAGAACAGCCACAGATAGTTCCCGGCGGATACGATACGTGCGCACGCTCAGGCCAAGATTAATAAGCAGGATGAGAACTGCAAAGGCGGCAAATGCGATAATGCCATTAATGCTGCCAGTAGTGAATGCGCTGATACCCAGGTTAGAGCGGTACTGCACAATATAGCCAGACCCCTGCCCGATATTAAGGCGCAGGAAAATAAGTACCACTGACAAAAACGCTAAGAAAATATTGCCGCTTAACAGCAGCAGGATAAGTTTATCGTGCAGGTAGCTTTTGGGGATTGGCATCATACTATCTCCTATTGTAAGTCCTTGGGCACGGTTCGTAAATTGGTAAGACAAGAATGGTTGGTGCGGGTAGAGGGAATCGAACCCTCGGCTCAGCCTTGGGAAGGCTGCATATTAACCACTATACGATACCCGCCTGCTCTGCTGTAAATTTTCAAATGTGGAGCCACCTCGGGGATTCGAACCCCGGACCCCCGCTTTACGAAAGCGGTGCTCTAGCCAACTGAGCTAAGGCGGCAACAACAGAGCGTATTATATCAGATTGCATTGGGCTGGCTAGCCCTAAAGCCCTGCCACCAATAAGTTGAACAAGTATGGTACTCAGTAAATTGCTTCTGGTTTTAGCATTTTTCGTCTGAACAATTTATTTAATTATACGGTGTTATGTATGAACAAACCCTGTGTTGGGGAATATTGTGCGACTCACCTTTTAGTGGCCGCAAAGCTATAAACACGCCTAATCTTTCTTGAGTTCACTATTGCGGATGCCGAACCAGGAAAGCACTCCGCCGGCCAGCAGCAACCCGGCAATACACCACAACCCGCGGTGCACACCGCTCAAGCTTAGCACTGGCCCGGTGACTAACCCCAGCATTGCGATTGCCAGGAGTCCGGCAATACGCGCCACAGCATTGTTCACGGCCGACGCAATCCCTGCCCTACGCGAATCAATCGACCCTAACACTGCAGACGTGAGCGGCGCAACTGTAGCCGACAGCCCCACTCCAAACAGGAAAATGCCTGGCAGTAAATGCGGCACATAATCCATATGCGCAGGAAGCTGCGCCAGCAGCACAAAACCGAGCGCGGCAATAATTGGCCCGCAAGTCATAAACAGGCGCGGCCCAAACTTACCCGCCAGCGCGCCAAACCGCGGCGACAACAAAAACATAATAATAGTGACTGGCAGCAGCGCTAATCCAGCATGGAACGCCGAGTACCCGCCCAGCTGCTGCACTGCCAGCGCCAGCAAAAAAGTAGCGATAGACAGACCGCTGTAAATGGAGACCGTAGCTATGTTCCCCGCCGAAAAGTTACGGATACGGAACAGCTCCAGCGGCAGCATGGGCGCTTTCGCCCGACGCTCATATAACAGGAATCCGGTGAAGGAAGCTATGCCGCCAATAAGCGGCAGGTAAATTGCCGGGCTGCTGAACCCGTAATGCGACTGCTCAATAAGTGCATACACAGGCGCACCCAAACCCACTGCGCATAGTAGCGCGCCCCACCAATCGACACGGTTAGCAGTGTGCTCGCGCTTCTCGCGGTCCAGCATGCGCATAAGCCACAATGTAACGCCAATAGGTATGATGTTTATCGCAAAAATAAGGCGCCAGGAACTGGAGTCCACCAGCGCGCCGCCAACAAGTGGGCCAACAATAAAAGCAATGCCTGTCCAGGCCGTCCAGCTACCCACAGCCTTGCCCTGCGCCCGTCCGCTAAAACTGGAGATGATCAGGGCCAATGAGCTCGGCACCAGTAGCGCGCCAGCAACACCTTGCAGCGCCCGGGCAACAACCAACAGCGCACCAGACGGCGATACAGCGCATAGCACCGACGCGGCTGCAAACCCAATAAGCCCAGTGGCCATTACCCGCTTGCGCCCGAACAGGTCAGAAAACGACCCAGCCACCAGAATGAGCGAGCCAAGCGTAATAAGGTAGGCGTCCACTACCCACTGCTGCAGCACCAGGCCGCCACCCAGTTCGCGGGCTATCGCCGGCAGCGCCACATTTACGACGGAGCCGTCCAGGAACGCCACAAACGAAGCCAAAATACTTACCCAAAGCACAAGCCGCTGCTGTGTTGTCATAATCAAACTATATCAGAGGTACGGGCTAGAAGCTATTGCCCGCCCTTAGGGCCAAAAAGCCGCTGCCGCAAGACTCCCCACAGTGGGGCGCGGGCAACCGATTTGCCGGCAATCATACCCGGCACTGTTGCAATAACCCCCATGGCAACCGCCATTTTCTGGGTGGTGGTGTGTGCTCCGGTTTCAGCGATTTGGTAGCCAACCGAACAAGCCAGTGCCGTCACATTACCTGCATGGCGCATTACCTTGGCCGACTTTGGGCGGCCGTCTGCCTCGAAGTACATAGCTATGCGTTCGCTGAGCGCAGTGGTTGTGGCGCCCAGGAGGTAGGAGTCAAAAACATTCTCGGCGTAAGGAATCTCATGCACTCCAGGAAGTGTACCTTCGTGAGCTAGCTTTGTAACACCTGCTTCTGCAGCCAAACCACCGCCTAACACTAATGAACCAATTTCATAGTCGGCGGGCTTAAAGAGTTCGGGCGATGGTAATTCGGACATATTCCTTAATAATAACAAACTTCTGGCTCTGAGGGGCATTAGTTTGCTATATTTAGTAACTATATGGAAGGCCGGCCCACACCACTACCCGACCCTGAAGCAGCAGCTAATCAGGCAGAACTGCGCGTTAAGCTGGCTCCAACTGTTGGCGGCAGCACCTGCAACCTATATGGCCTGGAGTGGGCCATAAGCAGTTACACACCGGCAGACAGCCCTGATTACCACGTAAGCATAGCTACCCACGTAGATGAAGAACAAGCTAGTACCCACTACGTCGCCAGTGTGAAACGTGACGAAGAGGGCACGTTAGAATTCCAACCCGATGGTTCAGTATTTATGTACGATGAAGATGAGTGGGACGCCTTTATTAAGGGAGCGAAAGATGGCGAATTTAACCCCAAAGGGCGGCGCGCCAACTTATAGCTAGCTCGGCAGCCGCGCTACTCGCCGGGAACAAACGATGAGTCAAAGAAATTATCGCCGGTTTTAAGTGCTTCGAGGTACGTTTTAACTGGCGGAAATAACGGGCTTGGGAGCGCTTCCAGCGGGAACCATTGCCAGTCGGTGGTTTCCTCAGGCGCGTTGTTGGTGGGTTCGCCGGAAACCCAGCGTGCTGCAAAACTAATGTCGACGTAGTGTTTTGGCTGCATTTCGGTGAAGTTCATAACCCCTAAAAAACGGACGTCGTCGACAATTACCGCCGGGCCGGCTTCTTCACTTAATTCGCGCAGCGCACCTTGCTTCAATGATTCACCCACCTCTAGATGGCCGCCCCCACTGCCCCAGTAGCCTTCTGCATGCTCGCCTTTGCGCTGGTGCAGCATAACGTACTGTTTGCCATCAACTTCTTTAATAACAATTACGCCCACGCCAACTTTTGGATATGCACCTGTCATGCCCTAACTATACCAGTAGTTGCCATTTGGGCGGCAATAGGTTACTAATAGTGCATGACTGGTGAGACACTACCCGACGCAGATGCCTTAGCTAAACGCGCAGAAATTGCCCGCATACTAGGGCCGCAGCGTCATGTAAGCGAACTGAGGTGGACTATGCCCTCTCGCCCAACGGATGCCGCTGCTTTCCTGATGGCACGGTACGGCGCCGAAGAACAAGATGAAGCGGTGTTCGTAGGGCACGGCGTTATCAATGAAGACAGAAGCATCACTTTTACAGAGCCGTATCTCCTGGCTTACACCCAGGCCGAATGGACAGCGTTTGTGGAGAGCGTGAAAGATAGTGAATTCGACGTACCGAAAATCCCGGGAGCAGCAAGCAACACCAGCCCGCAGGCCGCGGCAGATCCAACGCCAGCGGCCAGCACGCACACCGCCGGTTTACCCGAAGGCGGCCTGTGGCTGACACTCACCGACACTGGCTACGTGGAAATACCTGTCGCCGCGTAAGTCTACTACGTGCGTTCTTTTAGGAAGCCAAGCACGCGCTGCAATGCCTGCTGGCCGTCGGCGTTATCCAGCGTAAACTGGTACTCGTGCGGCAGGCTGGGCGTGTGGTTGGCTGGGTAAAATAGCGTTGTGACGGGTACATTTAGGCCGGTAAGTTTTTCTGCCAGCGGCTTGGATTGCTGGTTGGTTAATGGGTCGGCGTTACCGCCGCTAATGAAGGTGGCTGGGAAATCCTTAGTAACGTAATAGTATGGGGACATTTGCGTAATAAGCGGGCCGGATTTGGTGCGGGTGCCACTGTAGGCGCGCACCACTTCATCGTCGCCCCAGCGTAATATTCTTGGCATTTTCGGGTCAGCTTCGGTCAGCCCGGCCAGTTTGTAAATGCCGCAGAAAAGGATTGTGCCGGCCAGCTGCGACGGCTTGAGCGACATGTGCACACCTACTTCATCGGCGTACTGCGGGTTGGTGATAAGCGCCGCCATTTGGCTGGAAAGCTGGCTGCCTGCCGAGTCGCCCGCCAGGAAAATTTTGCCGGGGTTTAGGTGGTAGCGTGCTGCATTGGCCGCAACAAAGCCGTACGCCTGGTTTAGCTCATTAATTTGGGCGGGATATTTCTTGTATGGCGCCAGCGTGTAATTAACAGATACAACAACGTAGCCCTGGGCGGCAATAAGCTTATAATACGGGCCGGAATCGGTCTTGTCGCCAGACACCCAGGCGCCGCCGTGCGTCCATATGACAACTGGCAACGCCTGGTTAGCCTGCTTGGCAGATTGCGGAATGTATACGTCTAGCAATGCGTTCTTATTGCCCTGCTGGTAGCGCTGGTTGGACAGTACGTCAATCGGGGTCGAGGGAGTGTACTTTTCCAGGGCGGCTAACGTTTGCTGGCCATTCTTGTTAAAGACGGTGCGGATCAGTATTGCGCCCGGAAACGGGCTGAGCTTAAAGGACAGCGCAGTAACGGCAACAAGCCCCACAACAATACCCACCGGCCACAAAAAGCCCTTCCGCCGGTAAAATGCTTTATGGTTGGCCTGCACGGCCTTTGTTTTTTCCGCTTGTTTTGTTGTTTTCCCACTCATGCTTATAGCGTATATGTTTTAGCCGAAAAACAAAAGAGACCCACGCGCGCGAGGGTCTCTTGATTTATTAGGCAATTGGCGGGCCCGACCGGATTCGAACCGGCGATCT
>DATIIE010000098.1:0-1778 GCA_035479955.1 Saccharimonadales bacterium (SeqCode) | reverse complement strand
TCTGCTCCACCTTTTTTACAGATGCGGCAGGGCAAATACTGTATGCGTACTATCACCTTACACCCAGGGTGGCGGCAGAATGCTAGGCTCACAGAAAGGATGCGCAAAGCATCCTGTAGTGTGAACTAGCATTCTGTGTGCAGCGAGGGCCACCGCTAATGCCACCTCAATTAACTAAGGTTGATTAGGATTCTGCTGCAGCGCGCGGTGGTGGATAGGCAGGCTTAGGATAAGCGTGGTGCCCTGGTTTTGCACAGAGGTAAAGCGCACTTTGCCGCCGTGGCCTTCAAATACGGCTTTCACCAGGTACAGGCCCAGGCCAGTGCCCGGAATATTGCTGGCAACGGCGTTGCTGGCGCGGTAAAAGCCGTGCCATACTTTTGCCTGCTCGAACTCGGGGATGCCAATGCCTTGGTCCATGATCAGCATTTGGTGCATGCCGTCGTCCTGCTTGTACGAAATAGTGACGCTGGTTTGTTCGCGGCCGTATTTCACGGCGTTGGACACGACGTTATGCAGGGCGCGCTTAATTTGGTCGGCGTCGCAGTCTATGAGCAGCTGCGGCGGCCAGGATTGGTCCATATCGATGGTCATACCCTTTTGCTGGGCGCTGAGGGTTTGCACCTCAATCACCTCGTGCATTAGTTTAGCCATATCAACTGGCTGGATGTTGAGCGCGCGGCGGTTCATGGCGTGGGTCAGCTCCAAAATGTCGTCGGTGGTGGCCTGCAGGGCGACCGCGCTGTTATAGATGGCGTTGGCCATGCGTACTGCTCTGTCATCCTGGATCATTTTACGCAGCGAGTCAGAGGCCCAGCGGATGCCGGTAATGGGGTTACGCAGCTCGTGCGACGCCACCGATACCAGCTCCGAACGCAGTGCCAGCAGCTGTAAGTTGCGCCGCCGGATAGATTCAAACACGAATAGTATAAGTACGATACTGAGGCCGGTCAGCAGCGGTATGAGCGTGCTGGTGATTATGTCGTGGCGGTAGGTGCTGGCGTCTACATCTATGCCGATGGTGGCCAGGACGTCGCGCGTCCCTGGCTTGAAAATGGGCGCCAGGCCGGAAATGAACGTGCCGTAACTGTCGCTGACTGGGCCCTCTACAATTGGCTGCCCGGTTTTGAACATAGCGGAGTCGGCGTCGGTGCCGTCGTCGTACCATTCACCCGCTGGCGAATACTGGCTGCTGCTGGGCTGCTCAGAGTCAACATAGAAAAACAGGCGCTCACCTCGCTGCCCAATGACATAAATGCTGCGGGCGTCGGGGTTAGCGCGTTTTACATCGGCCAGCTGTTTTTTCAGGCCTTTGTAGGTTTCGGTGCTGGCGTCGCTGGCAGTGCCTTTTAATGTGGCGATTTGTGTTGACCCCAGGGCTGCAGCAATAGATTGGCTGCGTTCACTTAATTGGGTGTGTATATCGTTTGCCGTACTGCGGCCAAGCGCAACGGCCACGATAATGCTCGTGATGGCTACGCCAAACATCAGGCCAATTACAACGTAGCGGAACGTATCTCGGTTGTGGGGGGTTAGACGCATACTTATATTTATTGTCCGTTACCATAAGCATAGCGGCCTTTACCCTGTAAGTCCAGCCTGCTTTATGCGGCTTTAAGCGCTGTTTTACAAGGTGCTGTTAGCTTTTGTGAGCTGGCGCTTCAGGTACATGTCGGCAACTTTGCTGCCCATGGCGGCGCCAAAGGCAGTGGAAACGGTGCCCAGGGCTTTTACGGCTGAGCCGACACCCTCGGTAACGCCCAGGCCGCCTATAATGC
>DATIIE010000097.1:0-7226 GCA_035479955.1 Saccharimonadales bacterium (SeqCode) | reverse complement strand
AATAATTGCGACAATCGGGCTAACTACTAACCCGAAAGGAAGCTTTATGAACGTATTCAGCCGCGGCGTCCGGAATGCCTTTAGGAACGGCATCCGCGCCAGCGCAATTATTGGCATGCTTGGCCTCAGTATTGGTCTGAGCTTGGCGATGTTACTCGCCAACCAGGCCATTGGCCAAAAAATCGAAAGCGTACAAAAGAGCATTGGCAACACAATTAGTGTGGCGCCGGCAGGCATCCGCGGCTTCCAAGGCGGTGGCGACCCGCTCAGTGCCAGCGACATCACCAAAATTAAGCAGGTTTCCCATGTAACCAGCGTCGACCAGACCCTCAGCGACCGGCTGAATTCTGACAGCACCAATCTTACATCAGCCATAGAACCTGGCTCGTTTGGCAACCGCCAATTCCGCATTGAGCGCGGCGTTGACAGCGGCGGCAGCGTAATGGCTATCCCAAAGATGACCGGACCGGCCGCAGACAGCGACTTTAAGCCGCCAATCACTGCCCTGGGCGCCACCAATGCGCTTGCCAGCATCCCCGGCACCAGCGGCGGCAACGCCACGCTTAGCAGCGGCAAAACATTCGACGGCACTAAAGACGCAGCCGTTGCGCTTATCGGCAAAGACCTTGCCAGCAAAAATAGCCTAAGCGTTGGCTCTACATTTACCGCTTACGGCACCACATTCACGGTCAGCGGCATCTTCGACGCTGGCAATACCTTTGCAAACAACCAGGTCATTATGCCGCTGCCCACAGTGCAGCGCCTCAGCGACCAAACAGGCGCAGTTACCGCAGCCACTGTGCACATCGACTCGTCTGTAAACCTGGAAAGCACTACTAGCGCCCTACAGAGCAAACTAGGCAGCAGCGCAGATGTTACAAATAACGCTGACGCTACTAAACCCACTTTAACGTCGCTCGAAAATATTAAGAACGTATCGATGTTCAGCCTGATTGGCGCCAGCGGCACTGCCGCCGTCATCTTACTGCTAACTATGGTGATGATTGTGCGCGAACGCCGCCGGGAAATTGGCGTACTGAAAGCAATCGGCGCATCCAACTTGCGCGTCATGCTGCAGTTCACCGTGGAATCACTAACCCTTACCGTACTGGCCGCATTCATTGGCATTGTTATTGGCAGCCTGGCCGCAACGCCGGTCACTAAAATGCTGGCCAACAATAGTTCAAACAGCAGTACCGCAACCAGCAAAATGGCAAATGGGCCAATAACTATTACATCCGAAAGCAAAGGCCTCGGCCAGCAACCTGGCAGCCTCCGTTCGCGGCTGGAGAGCAACTCTGTCGGCCAGGGTGTCAAAAACCTCAAAGCAAATGTGAATGGCAGCATCCTGCTGTATGGCTTAGGCGGCGCACTGCTTATCGCGGCCATTGGCAGTGCCGCAGCTGCCGGGCTCATCGCCAAAGTACGTCCAGCAGAAGTAATGAGGGCAGAGTAGGAGACCACATGCTACAAGTACACGACCTAACACGATCATTTAAAAGCGGTGACGACATTGTTACCGCGGTAAGCGGCATCTCATTTGAGGTGCCGACCGGGAAATTCGCCAGCATCATTGGGCGCAGCGGCAGTGGCAAGTCCACGCTGTTGAGCCTGCTGGGCGGGCTGGACAAGCCGACTTCCGGCGACATTGTCCTAGACGACCAACACTTAAAAAGCATGGGCGACCACGCCCTCATTAATTACCGCTGTAAGGCGATTGGGTTCGTGTTCCAAAACTACAACCTCATCCCTAACCTTACGGCCGCTGAAAATGTCATGCTGCCCATGGAGTTTGGCGGCCTCACCCCATACCAGCGGCGCAAGCGTGCCGCGCAGCTGCTGGATCAGGTTGGATTGGATGGCGCCAAGCAAAACCGCAAACCAGGGCGCTTAAGCGGCGGCGAACAGCAACGCGTGGCCATCGCCCGGGCACTGGCAAACAAGCCAAAACTCATTTTGGCCGATGAGCCAACTGGCAACCTTGACGAGCAAACAGGCAAGATGATCTTCGACCTGTTGCACTCGCTCAGCCGTTCGGAAAACACTACAATTGTGGCCGTTACCCACGACCTCTCAATTGCCGGGCGCACCGACGTTACCTTCCGCTTGGCGGACGGCAAGCTGGTAGAGACGTAGGCTAGTCTTCGTGTTTGGCCGTGTGGCCGCCATGTGCGGCCTCACGGCTTTTTAGGGTAATAGCATCTTTGTGGACAGAAGCAACCGCCTCATGGGCGGCGCTTTTGCCTGTAAAGTAGTCACGCACCTGGAACAATAGGTATGCGCTAATAACTGCACCTAGCAGCGCGCCAAAGAAACCGCTAAATATACCATCCACGCCAGAAAGCAGGCGCAGCAACGCAAACCCAAGGTTCAGCAGCATCGAATAAAACAGCAGGTTCCAGCCCGACTTCTTCATTTGCTTGAGTTTTGGTGAAGCAATCAACGTAATAATGCCAACTACCAGAATGCACAAGAAGGCTACCCAGTAAAAGAAGCCCAGGTGAATAGCCGGGTTCTCTTCGCCGTACACATCGCTTAAATAGGCAGTGTAAGCGGCATCAGCGGCGTGCCCCACATTCCACAGGGCCCATGCGCCCCACAGCTGTAATATGCCCACAATTAAGGCAATCCACCACAAGGCGCCGGCAACTGTCTGGCGCCCGTCGGGCGGCAATTTTATAGGCGCTTTTTTATTTAGCCAGCCGTCAAGCCGTGTTTCAAGTTTTTGCAGAGAGCCCATGCTCGTATCCCCTCATTAAGCTATACGCTAAGCATAATGCTAAATACTGGGCGGTTGCAAGCGCCGCACGCCGTTCGCAAAAACAAAACTGTTTAGAAGTGTTCGCGGATGTGGCTAAAGCTGTAGTCCCAGTTGGCGTCCGATTTCTTGTGCGGGTTAAAGATGTTTTCAGGGTCAAAAATCTGCTTCACTTCTTTAAAATAACCCAGCACTTCACGGCCAAACTGCTGTTCCAGCCAGGGGCCGCGCACCAGTCCGTCGTTATGTTCGCCGCTGAGTGAACCGTGGTAATGCAGCACTAAGTCGTCTACTTCTTTCATGGCTGGCAATAGTTTAGCGCGTTCGCTCTTTTCCTCAATTTTCATCAGCGGGATGATGTGGAAGTTGCCGTCACCCATGTGGCCCTGGATAGTTGCCAGCAGCTTGTACTTCTTCACAATTTTGCGCAGGCGGGGCAGGAATTCGGTAAGGTACTCGGGGTTCACAATCAGGTCGTCAATAAACGGCGCAGTGTGCTTGTCTTTTACCTTCTTGCGCAGCAGGTTGAAGGCGTGGCGGCGCATAATCCAGAACTTTTCGCTGCGGCCTTCGGTGGGAGTTTCTTCAAAACCGTTAATTTCGTAGCGGGCGCGGTATTTCTTCAGCTCGCGGTGCAGGGCTTTGATTTTCTCACGCACCTCTTCTTCGGTTTGGCCGTTATACTCAACCATCAGGATCATCTTGGGGATGCCTTTCAACAGCATGAAACCGTCGGGGATGAGGCTAATAAGCAGCTTGATAAACCTGGCCAGCCCCAGCATTTTCAAGAAGTAAGGCATAAACCTAATAGTAAGCAGTAGTGTGGAGTCGTCGAAACACTCCATGGTTGCGGGCTTGGTTTCCAAAACTTTCGGGATAACCTCGCCCAGCGCGTTAATGTCGCGCAAAAACAGCACCAGCAGGCCGGAGTGCGGGCGGCGGGGCACCAGCTTAAACTTGATGTCGGTGGTGAGGCCCAGCGTGCCCTGGCTGCCCACGATAAGTTTTTCCATGTTGAACACACCGGTGTCGCGGTCCCATACGTCCCACAAGTTGTAGCCCATGGAGTTTTTGCTCACCTTGGGCTTGGCGGCCTTAATTTTGTCGTAATGCTTTTCGCACAGCTCAAACAACTGCTTATATAAGCGGCCTTCGTACGTTTTCTGGCCCATTTTGGCTACCAGCTCACGGCGGTTCAGGGGTTTCACGGTATATTCGTTGCCGTCGGCAAATATAACTTTCAGCTCTTTTACAAAATTTTCGGTTTTGCCATACTCCAGCGATTTCTCACCGCCAGAGTTGTTGTTCACCATGCCGCCAATAGTACACAGGTCGCGCGAGGCCGGGTAGCTGGGCATAAGTGCGCTGTGCTTCAGTGTGGCGGCTTCAAAGTCGCGGTAAAAAACGCCGGGTTGGGCGTGGCCTTCGGTGGGCGTAACTTTTTCGATGCGGGTGAAGTGCTTGTTGAAGTCAACAATAATGCCTTCGTTTACCGCGCCGCCCGACATATCAGTGCCAGCCGAGCGTGCCGTTAGCGATAAATTGGGCATGCGCTTCTTATTAGCAACCACCATTTTTACCAACTTTTGCACGTCCAGGCTGGTTTTGGGCATCACCGCCATTTGCGGAATTACTTCGAACAGGGAAGCGTCGTGGCTATAAAATTCCTTAGCCTCGGCACTATCGTCCATCTCGCCGCTAAAGTCAGCGGCGACTAATTGTCGTTTTATTTCATCCATGCTCTAAGCTTAAGCATTGGCAAGGGCCAGCGCAAGGGGTGGAATGAAAAAATCACGAGGCAAGCTCGTGATTTTTCCGGAAGGGTTGGACAAACGGATAGGTCAGGTAGTTCAGGCGAACAGTGGCTGCACTACGCGGCGGCTGTATTCGGACTCAAGGCGTCGCCATGTGTCTTCGGTAATACGCATTTTGCCACTGCTGGCAGGTGAGGCGTGTTCAACAGCCTTCAGCACCGTGCTCAGTTCAGCTGGGCCGCTCAATCGCTCTAAGCCCATTGCCGGAGTACCAATAGTTAAAACTGCGCTCACATCTTCTGGAGTCGCGTCCGTAGTTGCCAGAATTTCTTTCAGCATTGCCCGGATTTCCATTACTTCTACGCTTTTCATATTGGCCTCCCCGACCGAGATTTTTAGGAAAATTGAGTTAATCTACATGTTCAGTATTTATGATCGGAACATAATGTGCTAAATTGTTCATCATGACGGACAACAACGACACCATTTTACAGCGCCTCCAGACACTAAACCTGAGCGGCGACGAATCCCGCATTTACCTCGAACTTTTGAAAGGCCCGGCCACCCACCTGAAGCTAGCCCGAGCCACCGGCGTAAACCGCAGCAAAGTGTACCGCGTAGCAGAGCAGCTGGAACGCCGCAGCCTGGTAAGCGTGCGCAGTGACGACCGCGGCACGTTCTTAATTGCCTCTGACCCGGCTACACTAGAAGTAGACATCGTAACCGAAGAATCCAACTTAAAGGGCAAGCGCCAGGCATTTGAAACCCTGTTGCCCATGCTGCAGCTCATTAAGAGCAACGACGTCAGCAGCTTTATTGTGCACACCTACGAAGGCGAAGAAGGCTTTAAGCAGATGATGTGGCATGAACTGAAGGCTAAGGATGAATGTTTAATGTTTGGACGTGGCTCATTATCTGACCTAGTAGAGAACAAGCGCTGGATCGGCCAGCATCAGGCTCGCATGCTACAAGCTGGCTACAAAATCCGCCAGCTCGTAAATCCGCATGAAACCGAAAAACTCTTTACTGTAGAGGGTAGCTATGATTATCGGACACTTCCGGCAAGCACCTTGCTCCTAGAGAACCAAATGGCTGTATACAACAATACTGTGGCTATTTACCATTGGCGCCACCAGCAAAAGGTAGGGCTTGAGATTATCAATGAGTCCTATGCAAGCCTTATGCGCCAAATGTTCATCAACTATTGGGATAAAGCCGAAAAGAATTAGGCTAGTTGCTTACAGGTGTCGTGAATAATTTTTGCGGCGCGCGCGAAAATCTCAGCATCACGGACGAGGGAAACACGAATATAGTTGTCACCCTTTGATTTGTCGCTCCAGTAAAAATACGTGCCAGGCAGTACGAATATACCCGCCTTGGCCAAATGGGCAACAATATCTTCAGCTCTATAGCCAGATTCAGCGGGAACCTCTAACCAGGCAACGCTTGAAAAGGGTTTACTAACAAGTTTTAGAATACTGCCTTCAAGCGCCCGGGAAAGCTCTGCTTTATTGGTCTCAACGACGCCATGCACGCTTGCCAGGCCGTCGCCTTGCGAAACCTTAATGAAGGATGTTAGCAGTTGCAATACAAATGGTGAGTGATGGTAAATAAAATCACTGTAAATGTCGAATATGCCATTATAAACTGATGGCGACACGGCAAGTACCGAGGTCTTTAACTCTTTGGTTGGCCATGTTTTGCCAGTGTCTTCAACCACAATATAATCGATGCCGCTTTGCTGCAAAATGCCATATTCATCGAATATAGTATCGTCAGGGCGGTAAGCACGGAATGAAGTATCTAAAATAAGGAGTTTGCCCGTCGCTTTGCAATGCTCAACTAATAACTCAAAATTCTGACGAGTATAGCTGTTGCCAGTAGGGTTGTTTGGGGAAACGATGCAAATAGCGTCTACATCGAGTGTTTCAAGGATGCCGCCAAAGTTTTCCGATTCCAAGCAATCATCCGGGATAGGTGTAAGGCCAACGTCGTGGCGCTTAAAAATATTGGCGAGATTATCGAAGCAAGGTTCGGTCAGGGCTAAAGAATATTTCTTTAAACGCAAGAAGTTGCCAACAATCTCCAAAGAAATTGAAGCGCTGGGCAGAAACAGGTATTTCGTTTTGTCGTAATCAATTGTCTGGCGGGTGAGGCCATAAAACGCATCAACATAGCCGCGCTCTAGTTCTGGTTGTTGCTCCCGCTCAACGGTAAAAAACTGCTTAAATATGTCGTTAGCGATGGCCTCTTCACTGGCCGTCAGTGGACGGTGGGCGTGGCCATCAGTTAGGTTGAAGGTTTCCGGCAGTCGCGGAATCTCCAACTGAGTGAGATCTTTTTTCATGGGGCGTATTCTAGCACTTGTTCGTCGATAGTTGCGTATTGGTTTGCTAAATGGTGAACAATAGCTCGCTTTATTGCTCGTGCGACCATGATACTGACTCGCCGTCATCTGGTTTTTGTTGGGGCGGTTCGAAGGAGGGTTGTGCCTGCGTGCCGTCTTTTTCGCCTGGTGTGCTTGGTTCGTCTTCAGGGACCCATGGTTTTACGGGTGGTTTTGGTGGCTCTGCGGCCGGTTGGCCCTCGGGCTGTGCTGGCTCTTCAGGTTTAATCTCTTCTAAGCCGCTGTGTTCTTCGGCGTTTGGCTCCGGCTGCCACATGGCGTGCGGCGTTGCGGGCATTGCATAGGGCAAACCGCCAGCGGGTTCAGC
>DATIIE010000096.1:0-15743 GCA_035479955.1 Saccharimonadales bacterium (SeqCode) | reverse complement strand
CGGGATACGAACTCAATGGTTGTGCCTTCGGAGTCGTGGTGCTCCTGGCTGGTGGCCATCAGGGCTTCGTGTTTGGAGCGCGTTACTTCGCCGCTAAAATCGGTGTCGCGGCCGGTAATAATATTAAAAAGTGTGGTTTTGCCGGTGCCGTTGCGGCCTAAAAAACCAACCTTTTCGTTGTCAGACACCCACAATTTGACATCAGACAGCAAAGGTTTTGAACCAATGGTTTTTTCGGAAATAGTTACTTGTAGCACGACTAAGGATACCACGGATTAGTCGTATCTGTTGAAATGTTGTCAATAATTAGAATTATTGCGCCTTATTAATCGGGCTGTGTTTGGGCTGGTTTACAGCCAGCGCGCCACACCGCCGTGGTGCGAGCAGGTGCCGCTGCGGTTCTGGCTGTAGCTGTATGTGCCGTCGTTACATTGTGCGCTCGCGCCAGCAGGATTGCTTGACGGCGACGGCACACAGTTGCCGTTTACATTGATGTACCCGCCGCTGCAGCTAACGGGCGCGGTGTAAACGTAGGTGCCGGTATGCACGATTTGGTCGGTGGGCTGGGTGGTGACTTGCTCAGAAACCAGTGTGCGGCTTGTTTCCGCGCCATTTGTATACGTTACTGAGTAAGTTTTGGTCTTAGCGCCGTTTTTGCCGGCTTGGGATATCTTACTCTGCCCCTTGGCAATGGCGCTGTCGTCGACTGTTTTCGTGCTGAACGGCACGGTTTCTGTTTCTGAAACCTGCTTTGTTTCTATTTTTGGCTTGGCGGTGTTGTCGCCTGCAACGGCAGATTGGGAGGTTTTGCCAGTGTTTTCAGTTGTTATATACCGTGGTTGGTTTGCGTTTGCATGAGCTAGTAAGCCAACAATTCCCACAATGCCAGTCGCTATCAGAAGTCCACGCAGTTTGTTCATAGTATTTATGCCTTATTATGTAATTATATTCAAAGTTATTACATAAAATAGTTAAATTACAATGAACTAATCGTACTTACGGGCGTAGAGGTATGGGGATTAACAGACGTAAGGGTATCGTTGCTTATATACTGATAATATGTTATTATATACTAATGTCAGAATTTGCTACTTCAGAAATAAGTGGTAATACATCTCTTGGCGATTCTCAGACAGTTCCGCCAGGCCTAGAAAATGCATATAGTTTTGCCGACATCTCACCTCCAGAAGCAGATGCTATTAATGATAAGGTAAATGTCGTCGTTTATGGCACGATTCATGAGCTGAGCGACCCAGCTAATACCGACCCTGCGTATCTTGCAGCGGTAGATGCTCAATATCAGGGGCTTGCCGACATGGTTGATGTGTTGGACCCGGCCAAGGGTGATGTGATGTACATGGAGTCTGTCGGCCATGAAGGTGTATGGAAATTATTGGATCGACCTCAGGATGACGCTGCTCATGCGCGTATTCTTGAAAGTAAGCGTGCGGATCGCACGATTCACCCATATATTTACGCTGCTGAACGGGCTGCATTGCGCGGGGTGCCGGTAAAAGTCGCTGACATGCATCGGCATGTGGGTGAAGAATTTGGGTTCGTGACCGGCGAAAGTATTGATACAGTCAAAAGTAATACAGACCACCCGCTATTCCCTATACTTAACACGCTGCGTGAAGAGCAGGCTGCGAATACGGTCGCCCATGATGCGCTCAATGCGTTGCCTGCGATCGGTCCGGAAAAGGCTATGTATGTGGTATTGCATGGGGCTGCACATGTAGACAAGGTCAATTACGACAAGAATAAGCTCACTCCTGGTACGCCGGCCGCGTTCCAGCGTTTAGGTATACATGTAATGACTGGAATTATAGATAGCCATATCGATGTAACACCCCAGTCGGAGCAGATGCGAGGGAATAACGCGGCTGTATACATTGCCCCTATTGCAAGGTGGTAAGTTTCTAGCGTCCATAAAACACTACCTTATTTCTCGGGACAAAAAGAAAACCACATCTTCGGCGAGGAAGATGTGGTTTTCTTTTGGCTCCGGGGACTGGATTCGAACCAGCGACCTAGTGGTTACACTTTACCCCATATTTTCATATGGGCGTGGACTATCTCATTACCATGACGACCTCGAGTCGCGTTAGGTACAAGGCGCTTCCCAGTCATCTTGCGACAACCAGTACTTCCGTTAGGAATAGTCTCTGAACCTTCCCTGTGAAGGGCTTGGCTGCGGATTATCATACTCGTAAAAGTTTAGACTTCCCGCAATTCACCTTGTTTACTCTGCTTGGTTTCCCAACGCAGGCTGCACACGACCATTTGTTTAAGTGTCGTACAGCCACCCGCTCTACCGCTGAGCTACCCCGGATTAAAGATGAGATACGCCTTTGCAGGCTTTTCTCACCCAAAGATAAAATGTACGTCGCTCGACCCTTACGGGCGCTCGAATGAGCTGATTATACCGAAAGAACGCCCGGCTTGCAAAAGTTATCTTACGCGCAACTTCAAAGCGGCGGCAATTGTCCGGCCTTCATCGCGTTTTTTCAGGGTTTGGCGCTTGTCGTACTCTTTTTTGCCTTTGCCCATGGCAATGCGCAGCTTAATGTAGCGGCCGCCGGTGAGGAGTTCTAAAGGCACAATGCTGCGTCCTTGTTGTTTGGCGGCAATAAGCTGGTCGATTTCGCGGCGTTTGGCCAGCAGCTTGCGGTCGCGGGCCTGCACCTGCTCGTCTATTTGGATGCCGCGCGAGCCGTTGATGGCGGCGTTAATAAGCCACAGTTCCCCGCCCTTCACATTTACATAAGCACCGCGCAGCTGGCCGTGGCCCATGCGCAGGCTCTTGGTTTCGGCGCCGGTAAGCGAAATGCCCACCACCAAAGAATCGCCCAGCTCATAGTCGTGGCGGGCGCGGCGGTTGGTGATTTGCTTGTGGGCAGGGCCCTTCGGCTTTTTCATATCTGTTAGTATGCCTTATTTTTAGCGAGTTAGAAAGTGCTGTGGCCCAAGTGCGGTTTTAACTGCCTGCCAGATACTGGGGTCGTGCAGCGTATGCAGGCGCCAGTACCACCATTCGCCGCCCCAGAGGTCGATGGGCGTGAGCCGGGTGCGCTTGGCCAGCCGGATGTTGCGTCCTAGCCGCGCCGGGCCGGCAGATTTGTCTTGTTCTTCAATGCTCATTTCCCAAATGTCTTTGACGCCCCAGGGCTCCAGCTGGAGTTCATGAATGAACGTTGGCCGCCGTTTCACCAGTTTAATGGCGCGGGCACGGGCCCAGTGCCACCACCAGTAATGGTGGGCGCTGCGGTATTTGCCCTTTTCGTACAGGCGGTGGTAATACGAGAAGCCGATAATGTCCGGCACGGGCGCGCGCAGCGGGATGCCGCGTGGGTCGCTGACGCTCATGATAACCGGGTGGTGCGGGTCAAGTTTTTTCACCAGTTCAAATTCTTGCACCAGGCGCGGTACGTCAACTTCGGCGCGCGAGCCAAAGTTTACAAACAGCGCTTCGTTCTCCAGCTGGTAGCTGGCCAGCGCCGGGTGGTTTTTGTAGCGGTCTACAACGGAAGCGATGTAGCGCAGCAACGCGGCGCTGCGCTCGGGCTTTTCAAGCTGCCAGGCCCAGTCCGGCCAGTGGTTTTCAGGCCAGCGTGGTTGGCGGGCGCCCAGGCACAGCGTAACTGTGCCGCCAGCTTTGGCAATGCGGTCCAGCTGCCAGTCCAGTTCTTTGAAGGTAGATTTGCCCGGCTGCGGTTCGTGCTCATTCCAATAGCTCATAATGCGGAAACGGCGGAAATTGCCCTCGCCCAGCAGCCAATCCAACACGCTCTGCGGGTCAACACCAAATTTGCGGCACTGTTTTACCGAGAAACTGACGCCGAATTCGCTCATACTACCCTACTTCCAGCACGTACATGCGGTGGCGCAGCACGCCAAACGACTGCATGGCCTGCACCTTGCTTAACTTCCAGCCAAGGCGCTGGAACACGTCGCGCCATTGGGCGTCAGATTTGTTGCTGTGCGGGTGGCCGATAAATTCCAGGTTAAACAGGCTGTCCATGAACATGGTGAGGTACTTGTGGAGTGTGCTGTTGTGTACGTCTTCGATAATAATAATGCGTTTGGCAACGCGCGCAGTTTCGCGCAGCACGGTTTCATGCTGGGCAGCTGGCACATGGTGCAATACGGTCAAAATGAGCGCGGTGTCGAACTCTTTCTTCTTGAAAGGCATGTGCGCGCCGTCGTACAAAACTGGTTTCATGCGTGGGGTAAAACTGAGGTCAGCAACGTCCAGCGGCGTTACGTCGTAACCGTTGTCCTGCATGAGCAGCGCAACATTACAGGTGCCGGCGCCAACGTCTAAAATCCGCTCTTTGTGGCTGATGAGTTTTTGGTAATGGCCCAGCGTGTCTATGGCGCGCGGCTTGCCCATGGTGAAAACGAGCTCGCGCGTTGGCCGGAAGCGCTGCAACAGCTGCACGAGCGTCATTGTTCGCTGTACGCTTTCTGGGCTACCTTCCACAGGCTGTCGTCGGCCAGCACTACTTTGCGGTAGTACCAATACTCGGCGCCCCATAAATAAATTTCGCGCATGCCTGTGGCTTTGCCGAACTGGATGCGGTCGGTGAAGCGCGGGCCGTCCAGGGATTTTTTCTGCTCTGCCAGGCTGGTTTCGGTGATCCCCTGGTAATTGGGCGGCCAGGCCTCGGCTTGTAGTTCGTGGACGATCATATCGCGGCCGGTGGTTATTTTTTGCATGCCGGCCAGGCTTGCGTACAGCCATGCCGGGAATGGGTATTCGAAGTAGCGGCCAATGGGCGGGCTCCACACCCGTTTGTAAATGGAAATGCCGAACTCGTCGGGGGTAGGCTTGCCCACGGGCATGCCCAGCAGATTGTTGCTGCGGTTAACAATGGCCGGGTGGTGCGGGTCAGCTTTTTTTACGAGGTTATATTCAGATTCCAGGCGGGCGCGGTCAAAGTTGGTGCAGGTGCCAAAGCCCTTTAGGAAAAATTCGTTTTCTACCTGGTAACTCTGTAAGGCCGGCGAATCTTTGTAACGGGCTATAACGGCACGCATGAAATCTTCCAGTTTTGGCTGCCACTGCTGGGTGGGCATGCTGCCGACCCACGCGGGCACGTGGCACTCTGGCCAACGCGGCTGGCGCAGGCCCAGGCTGAGCGTGACGGTGCCGTGCGCGGCCTCTACTTTTTGGAATTGCCAATCCAGCAGGCTGAAGTCGTATACCCCGGGCTGCGGCTCCAATTGGTCCCAGTAGCTCACCAGGCGGAAGTTGCGCACGCCAACGTCGGTAATAAGCGCGTCCATGGTTTGCTGCGGGTTGAGGCCCAGGCTCTCAGCGTACGCCGGAATGAACGAAGCGCCCATTTCCAGGGGTTTGCTGCGCTCCGAATAAATGTACCACTGCGCAATGCCGTACAGCGTGCCCGTGCACAGGATTAACAGGGCGCTTGCAATGCAAAATACCTTGTGCAACCAGTTCTTGCGCCAGTAGCGGCGGACCGACTGCGGCACTTCCCTTACGCTTTTGGCCAGTTTGGCAGTGTATAATTTAGTTTGATTCATGGTTACAAATTTGAAGCTACGCGTTAGTTTAGTTATACCAGTCTACAACGAAGAAAGCTATTTGGCTCTCTGTTTGCAGGCGATTGCCCAGCAAACCGTCAGGCCGTTTGAAGTTATCGTTGTTGATAACAATTCCACCGACAATACTGCAGCAATTGCGCACCAGTTCCCATTTGTAACTGTTTTGCAGGAATCCCGCCAAGGTGTGGCATTTGCGCGCGACCGCGGTTTTAATGCTGCGCGAGGCGATATTATTGGCCGCACCGACGGCGACACAATACTGGCGCCAGACTGGGTGGAAAAACTCCAGCAGGCCTTTGCCGACCCTTGTATAGATGCGGTAAGCGGTGTTGTGGATTACCGCGACATTGGCCTGAAGCGCATGTTCGATGTGGTAGATGAAAAGTACCGCCATTTTTTGGCAAAGCGCGTTGCCAGCCTTGGCGAGGCATTTTTGTACGGTGTAAATATGGGTGTGCGCCGCCCGGCATGGCGCGCAGTACGTGCCCAGGTGTGCCACCAGCGCCATTTGGCGGAAGATTTGGACCTGGCCGTGCACTTGGCAGCCGCTGGCTTCACGGTTGGCTTTGCGCCAGGCATGCGCGTGAGCATTGCCCCGCGCCAGGCAGCATCGCGGCCACATGAATTCCATAAATATGTATGGTCTGGCCCGCGCGTGTATGCAGAGCACGGCCTGCGCGCCCAACGCTACATGTACCCTATGGCGTTGCTGGTGTCGGCCCTGCACGGCCCTATCTGCTTATTGTATAAGGGGTACGACCCTGACAAGCAGCGTTTTTCAATTAGTTATGCCCGGCGCTCGGCCGTGGCTGCGCGCGTAAGCCCGGTGTCCGACCTTATTTAAGGTCTTCTGTCTGCCAGCGGCCGTTTTTTTCCTGGTAAGGGTTGCAGTTTTGCCACAGTCCTTTGGCGCCGGCGTGCGCTTCATCCTGGTACTGGGTGAATTCGGCCGACTTTGTAAATGGGAACTGGGTGTACGCAAATCCGTAGCCGTTTTTGATAATTTCTGCCTCCAGTAAACGGCCATCCGGCAAATACACATAGCGCAGCAAACGGTTATAGCGGTCGCGGTTGGTGCTGTCTGGGTCGCTTTCCAGGCGCACCTGCTGCGTGCCAATAGTATTTTTGGTGAACGCTGCCGCGGCTGTGCCGTAGCATTGCACGGGCGCGTTGGGCTTGTGTGTTTCCGGTGTGTCTATGCCAATAAAGCGTATGGTTTCCACTTTGCCATTCATGTCGACGGCAATGGTGTCGCCATCCACAAAACGGCTGACGCTGTACATGCCTGGGCTGTGCTGCTCAACAGTTTTACCGGTGTCTGCAACAGTGCTGACTATTCCCTGCTGCTGGGCAAAATAGCCCACGGCAAACAGGATTACCCCAATAACTGAACTGATGAGTTTCATGTCTTTCTTGGTCACGCGGCCTAGTATACACGCTTATGCCTGGATTGTGGCAAGCGCGGCTGCCACTTGTTCGCGGGTGAGGCTGGCGCCGTCTAGTTCCAGGGCATGCTCTTCGGGGCGCGGCGGCTCCTGGTTGCGGCTGATGCGCTCAAATTCTTCCAGCGGCATGTTGCCCCAAATACGCGTGCTGCCGGGGCTGGGGTGTGCAACAGCCCGCTCACGGGCCAATTCCTTGCTGGTGGTGAGCCAGATAACCACCGGTAGTGCCCCTTCTTCGCGGGCAATAGCGCGCAGGCGCTCACGGTCCTTGAAGAAGTTGAAGTTGGTGTCAAAAATAACGCTATTGCCGCTGTGCAGCAGTTGGCGGGTTTCGTCGTTTAACTGGGCGTACAGCTGGAGGTTCTCTTTGTGCGAATGCGTGGGGTTTGGGAAGCGCTGGTTACGCTCGTGGTCTGCCCACAGGTGTACGGCGCCAGTCAGCTCGTGCAAGTAGTGGGCGGTGGTGGTTTTGCCGGCGCCAGGGTGACCGACCATTAAAAAAAGGTACTTCATTAGAAATCGATGCCTTTGTTTGCCAGGAATTTGTCGTCGAAATGGTGCTTAATTTTATGCATATCGGTGGCGATATCGGTGAGCGCCAGGAACTCTTCCGGAAAATTGCGCCCGGTAAGGCACAAGCTGGTGGTTGGCGCCCGGCTGGTAATAAGTTTCTTGAGCTGCGCTTTAGTGATGAGCCCGTCGTGCACCGCGTTGTTTATCTCGTCGCAAATAACCAGTTGGAACTTGCCGCTTTGCACGCACGCCAGTGCTTCATCATATGTTTCGCGGGCGGCTTGCTTGTGCTGCTGGGGCGTAACAAATTCGGCGCTTAGCTCGCCGGCGTTGTAAAAGCCTTTGCCGCCTTTGTAAAAGTGCAGCTGATCTTTATACAGGGGCAGAATGTCGCGGATGAACACATGTTCGCCCACGCCCCAATGCTTAATGAACTGGATAAACGCCACGTTCCAGCGGTTGCCCAGCGCGCGCGTCAGCAAGCCCAGGCCGGCGCTGGTCTTGCCTTTGCCTTCACCGGTGTATACGACTACCACGCTGTCTTTGGTTTGGTAATCTTCAAACGCCATAGCGGTGCGGGTAACCCTAGCGGTTGCTAGACAAGTTTTTTCTCTTTGAGGGCGGCGTCAATCCGCGGGCGGTCAAAGCCAATAATAATCTGGCCGTCCATGTCGATAACCGGAATGCCGCGCTGGCCGGATTTGTCTACCGCAGCCGTGGCGTCGTCGCCGTTCAAGTCGACGTTTTTGTACACATACGGTACTTTCAGGCCGTCCAGATAGCGCATGGCCTCGTGGCAGAACGCGCACCAGTCGGCGCCGTAAATAATAACTTTTGCATCAGTAGCGTTCGTTGCATCCATAGTACCTTTAGTATAACACCTTGCTGGCGGACGGTGCTAGGCAGGTACCGTTACGCCTGGGGAAGGATAATTTTCGCCTGGGTGAGCAAGCGGGCGCCCTGGGTGTCGCCGCTGGCGTGGCCATCTATGGTGTAGCGCAGCACGGTGCCTTCGGTGAAGTCGGTGGGCTCCAGGCGCTGGCCGGGGCCAATGGGCGTTTCTTCTTTGAAATAGCCCATCGACGTTGCTGGCTCTAATAGGATGTCGTCGCGTGACATGTCGCCGGTAAGGCCGCGGGTGGGGCCGGCACCGTGTACCACGGTGTACAGCACAGTTGCTTGCGGGTCGCGGTTGGTGTGCCATGGGGCAATGTCTTCGCGGCGGCGGAAGTAGCCGCCGTGCATCAGGGACTCGGCTGGAAGTTCGGCATTGCTGCCGCGCGACATGTCGTACTCAGCCATGTCGTGTACCGCGGCCTGCATGTGGCCGAATGCCCTGCCCGGGTCACTATTCGGGTCAATGCGGCCGAAGTTGCGGTCATATAACCGGTCCAGCAGCCAGCGTTCATCGCCGCGCAGGCTCACATGCCCAATGGCTACAATTTCCGAGCGTACGGTTTCGCCCGCCAGCCAGGCGCGGCGTTTTTCTATTATTTGTTCGGGTGTAAGAATCGGGGCGTCTTCATTAAAAGAAGCGCCTGATGATTCGAAATCAGGACGTATCATGGGCTTTAGCATACCACCTTTACCCGGATGTTGCATCATCTGGCAGCCATCTGGTATAGTAGTTAAGAAATGAAGCAAGCCGCCGCCCATACGACGACTAAATCTCGAGGTGCTGACACCGACTTAGGTGTAGGCACTATTGCGCTCACCTTCCTAGACACTTCATGGCGCATCGCAGTCCCAGTCATCTTGTTTGCAGTTGTTGGTATCATTGGCGACCGCAGCCTCGGCAGTAAGCCATGGCTCACCTTGCTTTGTGTCGCAATTGGATTTGTATTTGCCGGTTTGTTGCTTAAGCGCCAACTGGCAGCCGTAGCCAAGGAGGAAAAGAAATAATGACCGTACCATTTGCCGAAGGACCGCACATTAGCATTGCGCCTGAGAGCCTGTTCCACATTGGGCCGCTGGTAATTACCAACGCCCAGTTATTGGGTGCGTTGGGAGTCGCTATTTTACTCGCGGTTTTATTTGGCGTTAAGCGGGCTATCCAAAAAGGCAGCCGCGGCCGCTTTATGCACGCCGTAATGTGGCTGTTCGAAAACTTGTACGACACTGCGGTTGAAGTAATTGGTGACAAACATGTGGCCAAGAAAGTTTTGCCCCTGGCCGTAACCCTTATGCTGTTCTTTATGATTAACAACTGGCTGGGATTGCTGCCTATCGTTGGCTCTATTACCTACCACACCGGCAGCGAGCACGCACCGCTGCTGCGCGGCGTAGCAGCCGACCTCAACACCACGCTTGCCCTGGCGGTTATTTCCATGGCCACTGCCCAGGTGTGGGCAATTAAACGCCGCGGTTTCTTCGGCAACCTGGGCCGCTACTTCGGCAACCCGTTTAAAGACCCGCTGCACGCCTTCGAAGGGTTCCTGGAGGTTATCGCCGAATTCTCCCGCACTGCAGCCCTTAGCCTGCGTATTTTCGGCAACGTGTTCGGCGGCGAAGTGCTGCTGGGCGTTATCGGGTACCTCACCAGCTATGCTTCCCCTGTTGCGCTCCCAGTGTTCTACTGTTTGGAGCTGTTCGTTGGCGCCGTCCAGGCGTACGTATTCTTTATGTTGACCATCGCGTTCATTTCGTTAGGGCTCCCCAACCCCGAGGAGGGGCATGGAGAGCACAGCGAAGCCAAGGGGCATGCCTGATGCTCACCGCATGGAATTAATTAAGTAAAAGGAGTAAAAATAATGGATTCACTAGCATTTGGTCTGACCTACGCAATCGCCGCCGGTTTGTGTGGTATTGGCCTCGGTTTGATCGGCATGGGCGCCATGAACGCTGCCGGCCGCAACCCCGAAGCCATTGGTAAGATCCGCACCCTGATGATCCTGGGTATGTCCTTCGTAGACGCCCTGGCCATCATTGGTTTGGTTGTTGCCCTTATTATTAAGTTCCTCAAGTAATAACACCGGGTTCCCCGTATGCATGCAGTACTACAAACATTAGCAACCGAGAGCTCCCCAGGCCTGTTCCAGGCCCTGGGCCTAGATGTAAAGTTGCTTGTAGAACAAGGTATCGCCTTTTTGATCCTGGTGTTCATTCTGGGTAAATTCGTGTATCCGGCGCTTACCAAGGCCATTGACGACCGCCGCGAAGCTATTGAAGCCGGGTTGCAGGAAGCCAAGGAATCGCAGGAAGCTTTGCAAAAAGCCGAAACCGAGGTTGCCAAGCTGCTTGAAGAAGCCCGCAAGGAAGCCGACGACATCCTGGCCCGCACTCACCAAGAGTCAGCCAGCATGGTGGCCGATGCCGAAACCAAAGCCAAGACCCGCGCCGAGCAAATTGTTGCCGACGCCCGCCAGCAGCTGAACGTCGACATCGCCAAAGCCCGCGAAGCCCTCAAAAAGGACACAGTTGAGCTGGTGGCGTTAGCTACCGAGCGCATCATTGGTGAAAAAATGGACGACCGTAAAGACGCCGACCTGGTTAAAAAGGCATTAGCTGAGGAGAAGGCGTAAGTGAATAGCAAGGTGTCGCGACGAGTAATAGCCCGTACAGTAGCCGCCAAGCTGCTGGCCGAGCCGAAACAGCAAGCCCATTGGCTGAAAGTAACGGCTGCGTATTTAATGGAACAGCGGTTGGTTGATGACATTGACCTGTTTATAAACGACCTCGCAAGCGAGCTGTACGAACAGTCCGGCCACTTATATGTGGACGTTACCAGCGCCCGTAAATTAACCGACACCGTCCGTTCTGAACTGAAGCACACCTTGCAGAATGCCACTGGCGCCCGCCACATCGAGCTGGCCGAGCACATCGACCCTGCACTGCTGGGCGGCCTTATCGCCCGTACCCCAACTGCCGAACTCGACGCCAGCGTGCGCACCAAACTCAAGCAATTAGCGAGCCTTTAATACCAGGAGAAATATAAGTAATATTATGAGCGATTTAGCAATTCAAGAACTATCAGCCGAACTGCGCGACGCGATCCAATCGCTTCGCACCAGCAAAGGCTTGGAAGAATCCGGCATCGTTACCCGCGTGGGCGACGGCGTAGCCTGGATTTACGGCCTGCGCAACGCTGGCTATAACGAAGTAATCGAAATTCAAACCCGCAGCGGCGGCAAAGTAACCGCATTTGCCCTGAACCTGTTGGAAGACGAAATTGGCGCCGTAATTTTGGGTGACGACGCTGAGGTCGCCGCAGGCGCAAAAGTTACTATGACCGGCCACGTGCTGGACGTACCTGTTGGCCCAGAGCTGGTTGGCCGCGTGGTAAACCCCTTGGGTGAACCGCTGGACGGCAAAGGCCCTATCAAAGCCAAGCAGCGCGGCCTTATGGAGCGTTCCGCCCCTGGCGTCATGGCCCGTAAGAGCGTGCACGAGCCGCTGATGACCGGCCTTATCGCCATCGACGGCTTAACGCCTATCGGCCGCGGCCAGCGTGAACTTATCATTGGCGACCGCCAAACCGGTAAGACCGCCATTGCCGTAGACACCATGATTAACCAGGCCAAGCAGAAGACCGGCATTGTTAACGTGTACGTTGCCGTTGGCCAGAAACTGTCCAAGGTTGCCGCACTTGTAGAGCGCCTGAAGCGCGAAGGCGTTATGGACCAGACCATTGTGGTTGCTACCGGCCCTTCCGACCCAGCTCCACTGCTGTACCTGGCCCCTTACGCTGGTGCTGCCATGGGTGAATACTTCCGCGACAATGCCCAGCACGCTTTGATCGTCTTCGACGACCTAACCAAGCACGCTGTGGCCTACCGCCAAATGTCCCTGCTGCTGCGCCGCCCACCGGGCCGCGAAGCCTACCCTGGTGACGTATTCTACCTGCACTCCCGTTTGCTGGAGCGCGCCGCTAAACTGAATGACGACCTGGGCGCTGGTTCACTCACCGCCCTGCCGATCATCGAAACCCAAGCCGGCGACATCTCCGCATACATCCCAACCAACGTTATTTCTATTACCGACGGCCAGATCTTCCTGGAAACAAGCTTGTTCTACCAGGGTATTCGCCCGGCTATCTCCGTGGGCCTTTCAGTGTCCCGCGTTGGTGGCGCCGCCCAAACCAAGGCGGTAAAGAGCGTATCCGGCGGTTTGAAGCTGAGCCTCGCCCAGTTCCGCGAACTGGCAAGCTTTGCCCAGTTTAGCTCCGACCTCGACCCTGAAACCAAGCAATCTATTGAGCGCGGCCAACGCCTCACTGAACTGCTGAAGCAGAAACAGTACCAGCCGCTTTCCGTTGCTGAACAGGTAGTAAGCCTGATGGCGACCAACAAGGGCGCCTTCGACCACGTCCCTGTTGAAAAGATTAAGGACGCCCAGGCTGAACTTATTTCCTTCATGGAAGACAAGCACGGCGCTGTGGTAAAAACCCTGAACAAGGGTGACAAACCCACCGAAGACATTGAAAAGACCGTGCTCGAAGCTGCCGAAAAAGTAGCCAAGAGCTACGCTGCGGCTGCTAAGCCGAAGAAGGCTAAGGAGTAAGCAAATGGCGTCACGGCAGCAAATTAAGCGTCGTATCGGCTCGGTAAAAAACACCAAGCAGATTACTAAGGCTATGCAGCTGGTAGCTGCCAGCAAGCTGCGCCACGCCCAAGAAGCTGTGGTGCGCCCGCGCGAGTACGCGACATTGGCCCGTGAAATCCTAACGCGTTTGCGCCAACTGGCCGGTGACGACAGTGAATTCCGTTTGTTCACCGACCGCCCGGTAAAGCGCCGCTTGCTCATCGTTATTACCAGCGACCTCGGCCTGGCTGGCGCTTACGACGCCAACGTGCTGCGTACGCTGGTGCACGAAGCCCAAGCGGACCGCGCCAAAGGTGTGAAAACCGCAGTAGTAGCCATTGGCCGCAAAGCAGCGCAATCTGCCAGCCGCATTGCCGGCCTGGACGTTGAGGCCGTTTACACCAAAATGCCCGACAAGCCCAGCGCCGATGAACTCCGCCCTATCCTTTCCAGCGTGGTTGGCCTGTTTGCCAGCGGCGAAGTAGACCAAGTAGACATTATCTTCACCAAGTTTATTTCCAGCGTCAGCCAACAGGTGCAGTTGCAGCGTTTGCTGCCAGCCGGCTTTGAAGAAGCCCAGCTGGACGACGAGCTGGCCCGCGCAGAAGTTGAGCCCAATGTCAGCTCACTCTTGCACGCCGCTGCCCTGCGCTTACTGGAATCCCAAATTTACCAGGCGTTCCTAGAGGCCATTGCCAGCGAACAATCTATGCGTATGCTGGCCATGAAGAACGCCACCGACAACGCTTCCGACCTTATAGATGACCTCACCCTGGTATTCAACAACGCCCGCCAAGCAGCAATTACTCAGGAACTCGCCGAAATCAGCGGCGGTGCCGAGGCGCTTAAGTAATGAGTGCGTTTAGGCCGAATGTCGGCATCCTGCCCGGGCATACCGCTGAGCCTGCGTACCAGGACTTATTGGCATACGCAACACTTCTGGATCAACACGGCGCTACTGCCGTTGTTCCAGAGCTGCCAGTAGAGTTAACTGACAACATGCCCGCTTCTTTCTGGACCGAACTTGATGGTTTCCCACGGTGCCAAGCGCATATGAGAGGCCAGGATATGGTCATTGGCGCCCTGGCTGAAGCTGGTGTGCATGCCCTGCTTGTTGTGAACACGGCAACGCAGGATGAAGGCTACCAATGGGATGAGCCCCACTTACGCGGTGCACTGCACCACAGTGTGAGCGACCGCATAGGGTCACTAGTTGGCCTTTCCAGAGTGCCAGTGGCATTAACACACAAACCTAAGCGCGAAGGCGGCGACACACAGTACCACGACCTTGCCAGGCGGCAGACAGCTATACACGGTATGGAGGCGAGCGTCGTTGGTGAGGACTTGGCTGGCATGTCCGCCTTCCTGGCTGAACACGCCAGCCCCGGCGTGCAGGTCCACCCTTACAGACAATAATGAGCAAGCAACAATCCCAAGCAGAAGAACAAGGAGAACAATAATGGCAACAGCAACAAAAGAACAAACCAAGGTAGCAACCGGCAAGGTCGTGCAGGTTGTTGGCGTGGTGGTAGACGTCGAATTCCCCAGCGGCCACTTGCCGGCAATTAACTATGCCTTGACCACTACATTAAATGACCGCGACCTCTTACTTGAGGTTGCCCAGCACTTGAGCGAAAACGTGGTGCGCACCATTGCCCTGGCCGGCACCGACGGTTTGCAGCGCGGCGCAGCCGTTGCCGACACTGGCGCCCCTATTAGCGTGCCAGTTGGCGACGCTACTTTAGGCCGCATGTTCAGTGTTATTGGTGAGCCAATCGACGGCATTGAAGAGAACAACGACTTCAAACTGAAGGCTCCAATCCACCGTGCCGCACCCAGCTTCGACGACCAATCTGGCTCTATCGAAGTCCTGGAAACCGGCATTAAGGTTATCGACCTCATCGCCCCGATTGTTAAGGGTGGTAAAGTTGGCCTGTTCGGCGGCGCCGGCGTGGGCAAAACCGTCTTGATCCAGGAATTTATTAACAACATTGCCAAATTCCACAGCGGCTACTCTGTATTTGCCGGCGTTGGTGAGCGTACCCGCGAAGGCAACGACCTGTACATGGAAATGAAAGAGGCCGATGTGTTGAAGAACACTGCCCTGGTATTCGGCCAGATGAACGAGCCACCAGGCGCGCGCCTCCGCGTTGCCCTGACCGGCCTGACCATTGCTGAGTCGTTCCGCGACCAAGGCAAGGACATGCTGCTGTTCATCGACAACATCTTCCGCTTTACCCAGGCCGGTTCTGAGGTGTCTGCCCTGCTTGGCCGCTTGCCATCAGCTGTGGGCTACCAGCCAAACCTGCAGCAGGAAATGGGCGGCTTGCAAGAGCGCATTACTTCTACGAAGAGTGGCTCCATTACATCCATCCAGGCTGTGTTCGTGCCTGCCGACGACCTTACTGACCCGGCTCCGGCAACAACATTTGCCCACCTTGACTCCACAATCGTGTTGAACCGCGCGCTGACCGACCTTGGTTTGTACCCGGCAGTAGACCCGCTGGACTCCAGCTCTACCATCCTTGACCCAGAGATTGTTGGCCAGGAACACTACGACGTTGCCCGCGAAGTACAGCGTATTTTGCAGCGCTACAAGGACCTGCAGGACATCATCGCTATCCTTGGTATGGACGAACTTTCCGACGAAGACAAGCAAACCGTTGCCCGCGCCCGCCGCATCCAGCGCTTCCTGAC
>DATIIE010000095.1:0-35202 GCA_035479955.1 Saccharimonadales bacterium (SeqCode) | reverse complement strand
CTGAACATCACTCCTGGCGGCACGCTGACTGTGGGCGCCACTAACCAGGCGCTTACTTTACAGGGCAGCGCCAGCACAACGGTAACGGCAACCGGCGGCGGTTTTACCACTACCATGGGCTTTACGGGCACGCCAACAGGCGCTGTACGCTACAACTTTGACCGCGCAGCCGCAGCCGGTACGTACACTGTTTGTACAACAGCCGGCAACTGTGCAGGCTCGGGCGGCGGTGTAACAACCTCTGGCGGCAGCACCAATCGTGTAGCTAAGTTTACGGGCAGCCAAACGCTGGGCGATTCCAGCCTGAGCGACAATGGCACACTCGTATCGACTACTGGTAACTTAACGGTGCAGGGCGGCACGGCAACCGTGGGCGTGGCCAACTCGCAAACCGGTGTTCTGTCGCTGGCATATGGCAGCGCGAACTTCAGCGGCAGCTTAACGCAGGGAACACTTACCGCCAGCCGTACCTACACCTTGCCCGACGCCAGCGGCACGGTATGTCTTTCCAGCGGCAACTGTTTGGGCGGTGGTGGCGGCGGTGCTAACACTGCGTTATCTAACCTGAGCAGCGTGGCTATTAACACCAGCTTGCTGCCAGGCGGCACTACAATTGACCTGGGCTCAGCTACTGCGCCGTTCCGCAACCTGTACATTGCCGGCAGTTCGGCAACCCCGGGTACCAACAACTTTACGATTACTGGTGCTGCTACCGCACCTCGCACCATTACATTGCCGGACGCTTCGGGTACCATCTGTTTGAACAACGCGGTGTCGTGTGGCTTTGCAACGGGTAGCGGCATGGCATTTACGCAGGGCGGCAACACTGTTGGCGCAACCGGGGTATTGGGCACCAACGACAACAATGGCCTGAACATCCGCACCAATGGCAACACTGCGCTTGCACTGGACACCAGCGGCAACGGCGTGCTCACTGGCAACCTGACTATTAACGGCACCAGCCTGAGCTCGGCCGGCGCTTTGAACATTACGCCTGGCTCCAGCTTAACGGTGGGTGCAACGGCCCAAACTCTGACATTGCAGGGCAACGCCAGCAGTACGCTCAGCGTAACTGGCGGCGGCTTTGCTACCACTGTCGGCTTTACTGGTTCGCCAGTAGGGGCAGTAACGTACAGCTTTGACCGCACAGTGGCTGCAGGCAGCTACACGATTTGTACGAGCATTGGCAACTGTGCAGGCAGCGGCAGCGGCGTAACCACGGTTGGCGGCACAAACGGCACTATTGCGATGTTCACGGGCACGCAGTCTATTGCTAACTCGCTGCTCAGCCAGTCGGGCGGCACGGTAGCTGTTAACGGCAACCTCAATCTTACCAGCGGCAACAACTACCAAATCAACGGCACGCAAATTTCCTCAGCCAACTTGAGTAATGACGCTAACATCGCAAAACTGAGCGCCTCGCAGACGTTCTCTGGCGCTACGCTGAGCTTCAAGAACTCTGGCAGCGACTCGGCAAACGCCTTCAATATCCAGAACACCGGCGGCAACGCATTGTTTACGGCCAACACCACAGCCGGTACGATCATTCTTGGCACATCGGGTGCGCTGGACGGAAAGCTGGTGTTTAGCAACGTAAGCAACAGCAACACCACCACTATCCTGCCAGGCACGCCAACTGCCAACCGCACTATTACGCTGCCTAACGTGAGCGGCACGGTTTGTTTGGACAGCGGCAACTGTGCCGGCGCGGGTGCCACACTGCAAACTGGCTACAACTTCTCGGCCGGGGGCACCACACCAAAGATCAAGCTCAACAGCACCCTGAACGGCGTAGACATCCAGGACGCTGACACCACTATTGGCGTAGACCTGCTGGACGTACGCGCCAGCAACGGCTCTGGCCTGGGCGCTGTATTGTTTGGCGTCGGCAACACCGGCCAAATCACTATGAAGAACTCCAGCAACTCGGCTACGGCTTTGAGTGTTTTGACTCAGGGCGGCACCCGGGTGCTTTCTGTAGACACATCTGCCGGTGCAGTTGTACTGGGGCAGGGCGGCACCTTGGCTGGTACATTGGTGCTAAACAACGCCACTAACTCTAACAAGGGCACGGTGATAACCAGCGCACTTGGCCAGGACACGATTTATACTTTGCCAGACCCGGTTGCCGGCAGCGCTACTATTTGTTTGAACACCGGCAACTGTTTGGGCGGTGGCGGCGGCGCGAACTCAGCCTTGTCTAACCTGAGCGGCGTAGCAATTAACACCGCCTTGCTGCCCGGATCTGCCGGTGCAATTAACCTGGGTTCGGGCACACTGCCATTTGGCAAACTGTTCCTGGCCGGCACTTCCAGCACGCCCGGCACCAACAATTTCCAGATCACTGGCGTGGCTACCGCAGCCCGCACTATTACATTGCCCGACGCCAGCGGCACGGTATGTTTGGCTGGCACAGCAGCCTGCGGCTTTACTACGGGCACTGGTGCCGCATTCGTAAACAACGGCAATGCCTTTGGCGCGGCCGCAGTACTTGGCACCAACGACGCGAACAGCCTGACATTACAGACCAGCAGCGCCGCCCGCCTGACTATTGCAGCCAACGGCTCAAACATCCTGTTAGGCAGCAACACTGACCTGATCATGCAGGGCGCCACTGCCTACATCTCGAACACCCAGGGCTCAACCCGCGGCGAATCGTTTGGCGACGGCGCTGTTGCCACTGGCGACGCGGTTGCGGTTGGCTACAACGCCTCCAGCTTCTTCCAAGGCGTGGCCATTGGCTCTACTTCGTCCAACAACTCTACTGGCGGTGTGGCCATTGGGTACGCCGCGCAGTCAGGCTACCTGGCCACGGCTATCGGCAGCCAGTCAAATGCTGCCCAGGAAAGCGTAGCAATTGGCGTAGGCGCCCTCACTAACCAGCACAACTCCATTGCAATCGGTAACTCCGCCACCGTAAATCACTTGTCCAGCATCGTGCTGGGGCAGGGTGCAACCGACGCTGCCGACAACCAGTTTGTCGTTGGCGCCGACGGGTACGAAATTACCGAAATGTACGTAGGCTCCGGTGTGACAGACGCCACGCCCACTGGCTTTGTACTGCAAGGTACTGGCGGCGCTGGCAGCAACGTAAGCGGTGCAAATGTAACGCTAGCTGGCGGCAAGAGTACGGGCTCAGCAGCGGGCGGCAACCTGAACTTCGCGATCAGCAAGGGCACTGGGTCAAGCTCTACATTGAACAGCCTGACTACGGTCGCTACGTTCAGCGGCACCGACGGTTCGTTCCTGCTGCAAAACGCCACTGACTCAGCTAGCGCGTTCAAGATTGTAAACGCCGCTAACAGCGAAGTTTTGTTCACCGCCGACACCACGGCCCGCGGCGCTGGCGGCGGCAACCGCATCAAGATTGGCAACTCTACGGGTACTAACGGCGGGCTAACCTTATTGCAGCTCGACTCCACCAGCACCGACCCAACCAGCAACCTGGGTGCGCTGAACGGCAGCCTGTTCTACAACAGCAACACGAACAAAGTAAGCCTGATTGAGAACGGCCAGATAAAAGTTATCTGTAACACGGTTGACCTGGGCTGCGGCACGGGCACAGTTACATTGCAGAGTGCGTACGGCAACAGCACGGGCGGCACTACATCTGAAATTATCGCTGACGCCACTCGCGGTGCACTGGATATCCAGGACCGCAGTACCACAAACGGCGGCACGATTGGCGCTAACTTGCTGAACGTGCGCGCTACAGCCGCTACCGACGCTACTGCGGGCGCTGCAGTATTCAGCGTAGGCAACACCGGTGCAACACTATTCAAGAACACAAGCGACCAAAACAACGCCTTCCAAGTGCAAAACACTGGTAACGTTGCGCTGCTTTCCGTCAGCACGTTGGCTGGCACTGGCAGCTCGGTACAGCTGTACGCGCCCAACGCCAACAACACCATCTCAACGGAAGGCATCTGGCTGCGCGCGCCAAAGAACGCGGTTACCACTTTGTTTGGCAACAACGACAGCGTTGCCAGCTACACAGTAAACGACTCATCTGCCAACTTGCGCTTTAACGGTTCAGGCGTAGCCTGGGGCGACATGGGCTACTACCCGCAAGGCGGCGGCGATGGCAACTACGGCCAGTTCCGCTTCTCGACTGCTTCTGCGGCAATTAACTCCACGCCAAACGCCAAGGTTGGCGTGGGCGACCTGTACGTAGCAGGAAAACTGGGCGTTGGCACTACCTCGCCAATTGCGCAGCTGCACGTTGCGGGCTTGCTGCCAGCTAGCGCAGCGCAGAACCTGTCGCTGAGCATCGACTTGCCGTACGACATTGAAATCCGCGGCCGCTACCTGTATGCGGCTGTGTCCGGTAAAATGCGCGTCTTCGACATCAGCCGCCCTACGAGCATGAGTTCCATTGGCAGTGTGAACACTGGTTCGGGCGTTGCAACATTGGCAGTGTCCGGCCACTACGCGTACGTATCGGTTAACAGCGGCACGATGTACGCTATCGACATCTCAAACCCGGGCAGCCCCACAGTAACTGCAACTACTGCAGTGAGCGGCATTGTCGCCCTGACGGTGCAGGGCCGCTACATGTACGCCAGCACCTCTGACTCCAGCAATAACATTAAGGTATTCGACCTGGCTAACCCGGCGTCGCCGGTTCTGGTGGCTTCACTGGCTGAAACCAACTCTGGCGGTTTCCTGGTCGCAGATGGCCGTTACCTGTACACGACCATGGGCCTTACCGGCAACCTGGTTGTTATCGACATCTCCAACCCTGCGGTGCCCACCAATGTCAGCACCAGCCTGGCGTTGGGGTCGGGCTACGCTGTACGCGCCGTCCAGGGCCGCTACGCCTACGCGGTAAGTGGCAGCAACCTGCGCGTTGTCGACATCACTAACCCGGCCAGCCCAACCGTAACGTCCACGACAGCAACCGGCAGTGGTTCGTATGACGTTGCTATCCAGGGCCGCTACGCCTACATAGCGCTGGACAGCTCCGGCAATGGTATCCAGGTAATGGACATCTCCAACCCCACAGCTCCAGCCAGCATCGGTACCATTGCAGCTGGCTCGGCGATCCGCAGCGTATACCCGAACGGCCGCTACATTTACGCCGCCAACTATGGCAGCCCCAGCCTTGACTCGTATGACATGGGCGGCGCCTACATTCAGCAGCTTGAGGTTGGCGGCATCCAGGCCAGTACTATCTCGGCTGATGGCCGCTTAACTGTTGGCGGTGACGGCTACGTGCAGGGCAGCCTGAACATTGGCCGCGACGCTACCGTGAACGGCAACATAGACGTAACTGGCGCAGCAGCGTTCCAGAACACGTCTGACTCACTGAACGCCTTCTCGGTGAAGAATGCTGCCGGCATGCTGCAAATGAACCTGAGCACGTCATCGCAAACAAATGAAATAACAAACGGCGACCTGGAAGGTAACACTACCAACGGCTGGTCGCTGCGCGGTACAGCAGACCAGTTGCAGACGGCCACTACGCCAGTTAAATTTGGCCACTATTCGGTCCACGTACGCACCTTGGGCGCCGCTAACAATGGTATCCAGTACAGCATTGCCCTGAAGCCCAGCACGCAGTACACCTTAAGCCTGTGGGCGCGCCGTGACAACAGTTCTGCTGCTTCCTTCAACATGGGACGCGCTGACAACGGCAGCGACTCAGACTGCTTAACCAACCAGACTATTACCACCACCTGGACGCAATTCACCTGTACATTCACCACTGGCTCTACCGTGGGCAGCGCATCCAACGTTTACTTCAAGCAGACTGATACCAGCACCGATGAAGTGTACATTGACGGCGCCACCCTTTCCCAAAGCAGCACAGCAATTAACTACCAGACGCCGTCCAGCGGGCTGGAAGTGGCTTCGTACTACAACAATATTTCGCTCAACGGCAGCAGCGCCAACCCAGAAGTGCAGCCATGGCAGCTGAACGCTAACAACATTACAACGAACGGCTCTACTGCTGCTAACCGCAGCCGCGCAGGGTCAATTGCCTACAACGGGTACATGTATGTAATAGGCGGCGGCACGGGCGTAGACGGCAACACAGTTGCTGCCAGCAACAACGCACTGTACGCTAAAATTAACGCCGATGGCTCAGTTGGCAGCTTTGCCGCAACCACCAACCTGAACACAGGTGTATCATCGGCAAACGCAATTGTAATTAACGGCTACATGTACCTGGTGGGCGGCAAGACCGCCGACAACCTGAACACTGGCACGGCAATCGTACAATACGCCCGCATTAACTCAGACGGTACGCTGGGCACCTGGAGCCAAACAACCGCAGCCATGCCTGCGGCCCGCTCCAGCGCCGGTATCGCCACCCTCAACAGCTACCTGTACGTTACTGGTGGCCAGGACAACGCAGGTGGCGGCGGCCAGAACACCTACTACTACGCCAAAGTGAACGCCGACGGCAACATCACTGCCTGGAACTCCGGCGCGCTGCCCACGTCGCCAAGCGCCCACGGCACATTTATTAACAACGGTTACCTGTACACAGTTGGCAGCGACCTGTTCAACACCACTGTTTACAACTACGCGCCAGTGCTGGCAAACGGCTCGGTTGGCAGCTGGACCTCGGTTGCGAACATGCCGACCACTGGCCTCGGCGACGCCGGCTTCACGACTATGAACGGCTACGCCTACATCCTTGGCGGTTGGAATGGCTCAGCGCTTGTGAACAGCGTGTACTACGCGCCATTCAACGTAGACGGTACGCTGGGCACCTGGACGCAAGCTATCAACAACCTGCCGCGCAACGTGGAGAACAACACGGCATTCACATACAACGGCTACATGTACAACGTAGGCGGCGACATAAGCGGCGGCACAGTGACCCCAACCATTTACTACGCCTCTGGCCCGCGCACCCGCCTTGCCGGCTCGCTGGACCTGACAGCTGGAAGCTCCAAGAATTTGAGCAATACTGATGGCGGCGGCACCCTGACTGCTGGCGACACGAACATTGTTGGCTCGCTGCAGGTACAGGGCAACGCTTCCTTCAAGCAGAGCGTGAGCGTTGGCGCGAGCCTGACAGTTGGCGGTGAAGTAAACGCTGGCAGCTTCTCGGGCGCAGGCCTCAGCGACTGTGACTCCAGCAACTCCAAATTGCTATATGATGCCACAACCAAGCAGTTCTCCTGCGGCACCGACCGCGCTTCCGGCTTCGTACGTAAGGTAAGCGACGAATCACTCAGCAACAACACTACCTTGCAGCCCGACAACGAACTGACCTTTACCGTAACCCCCGGCGAAACGTACTTCTTCCAAATGAGCGTCAATGCCACGTTCGCGAGCACCGGAGGAATTAAGTACTCGGTTACAGGCCCAACCGGCTCCACCTGTAATATCAGCTCCCACGGCATGGACAGCGGTGGCGGCTCGGCTGAACTGCGTAACTACGCATGTGGCACCGGCGCTGGCCAGACCGGCACATATGGCGGCAGCGATGTCACCGACAACATGGTAATTACCGGTTCAATAATTGCGGGCGCGGGCGGCGGCACTTCCGTTACCTTACAGTGGGCCCAGGGCACAACCAACGGTACGGCAACGGTTGTAAAAGCCGGCAGCATCCTCACATACTACAAAGTTACTGGCGCTGACTTAGCCGAGGTGTACTACAGCAATGACCACAGTGTCTCGCCTGGTGACGTCGTGCAGCTGGACAGCAGCCTACAGGCTGGCGTAAAGAAGACCAGCCAGGCATACGAACCACACGCAGTCGGCATTGTATCCACCCGCCCGGGCAATGTGCTCGGCGATGACCAAATGGCCGGCAACGATGGCACACCAGTGCTGCTGGCGCTGTCTGGCCGCATCCCGGTAAACGTATCCATGGAAAATGGCGCAATTAAGGCCGGCGACTATCTGACCCCATCCAGCACGCCCGGGTATGCTATGAAGGCAACGCAGCCAGGCCAGATGGTTGGCAAGGCAATGGAAGACTTCTCCCTGAACGACCCGCACGGCACCGGCAAGATCCTGGCCTTCGCAAACCTTACTTACGCCAACCCTGATACCGGTGTAACCGCCAACAACGACGTCCAGGGCAGCACCATGACCGCCGCCAACATGAACGTGTCCGGCACAGTAGCTACCCAGAACCTTACCGTAGCTGGCACAGCCACCGTTAAGAACCTGATTGTCGGCACCATGACCACCACCAAAGAGCTGGCCGTAACCGGCAACGCCACATTCGGCGGCGACATCAACTTGAGCGGTGTAGGCCAAAGCCGCAACGCAATCACCAAGAAGTTCAAGGCCTCCAAACCAATCGCCATCGGCTCAGTCGTGATTGCCGACCGAGACAACGACGGCCAGGTAACCACCACAACCACGCCCAACGACACCCGCGTGCTCGGCATCGCCCTTACAGAGGCGCACGCCGCAGGCGATGAAGTTACTGTAGCTATCGGCGGCAGCGTGCAGGTACGCACCGTAACTGGCGCCAGCATCCAGGGCGGCGACTTGCTTACCAGCTCTGGCGAAGAAGGCGTGGCAGAGAAGAGCAGTGCGCCAACTCCAGGCTCATTGCTTGGCAAGGCCCTTGGCAAGCCAATCGACGACATGACCTGGCTGCTCATCACATTGAACTAAAAAAGTGCGCCATAAGCGTTTACGCCCGGCCGCCAAGGCGGTATACTAGACTCTATTCGCCTATGCATGAGTTTCGAAAACAAACAGGACGCGGTCAGCGTCAGGCATTAGATGGCTTCTTAAACGGGAGCAGGCCGCGAGTAAACGCGCAGCCACCTCTGGGGCGCCGCCCTCACGTAGATGGGCTTCGGCCGTCCACCCGCCCAGTAAGTGATTTCCGCCGGCCAGAAGGCCTGCACCCTGCGCCGCCCATGGGCTCGCGCACCGGCCGGCCAATTGGTGAGAGTGTTAAGCACAGCGCACCTGTGCCAGCTGCTGCACCAACCAAGAAGGGAACCGACCAATCACTCTTACACATGACATTGCCCGGCGGCGCGCTCACCAGCAGCCGCAAAGAAACGCGCAAAGAGCGCCGCAAAGCCAAAAAGGAAGCCGGCAAACACAGCAAGTTTTATAACGTCCGTAAATGGAGTCTGCGCAGCGCCCTTGTTATAGTGGCGCTTTTTGTCGCCGTTGGCGGCTTTTTGGGGATAAAGGCGTTCAACCAGGCGCACAAAGTATTGCGCGGCGGCGGCTCGGCAGCAGCGCTGCAATCAAACGTAAAGCCGCAATTGCTGAAGGGTGAGGGCGATGGCCGCATCAATTTCATTTTGCTGGGGCGCGGCGGCGACGGCCATGACGGCCCCGACCTTACCGACACCATCCTTATTGCCAGCATTGACCCCATCAATAAAACGGCGTCACTGGTAAGCGTCCCACGCGACCTGTGGGTAAGCGCCCCCGGCGGTACAGGGAAAATTAACGCCGTATTCGCGAACGCCAAATACAAAGCCCAGGCCCAAAACCCGAAAGATAAAGACGGCGCCACTGAGGCCGGCCTGAAAGCTATCCAAGACGAAGTAACCGAGGTGCTCGGCATTCCTATCCATTACCATGTGCTTATGGACTTCCAGGCCTTTAAAGAGGCGGTAGATGCCGTGGGCGGCGTTGACGTTAACGTGCCTGAAGACTTAGTAGACTCCACTATGGCCTGGCAAAACGGCTGGAACCCAGTACTGGCCAAGAAGGGCGTAGACCACATGGACGGCACCAGGGCACTGATGTATGTGCGCTCGCGCCATGGCTCAGCCCGCGGCGACTTTGACCGCACCGAGCGCCAGCGCCTGCTCATAGAAGCGCTGACATCCAAAGCCCTGAGCGCCGGCACCTACACCAACCCGCTCAAAATCTCTAAGCTTATGAGCGCCTTTGGCGACCACGTAACCACCGACATGAGTGTGAACGACTCGCTGCGCCTTATGACCCTTATGAAGGGCGTCTCCGGCACTAAGATCCAGTCTGTGGGCCTGGCCGATGAGCCAAATGTGCTGGTTACGACCGGCATGATTGGCAATTCCTCGGTAGTATTGCCGGTAGCGGGCCAGGGCGATTACAGCGCTATCCAAAGCTACATCCGCAACACCTTAAAAGACCCGTACATCGCCAAGGAGAACGCCAAAGTAGCAGTGCTGAACGGCACCACTGTACCCGGCCTGGCAACAACCACCGGCGACAAACTGAAAAGCTACGGCTATAACGTAACCAAGGTAGATAGCGCCCCCAGCGCCGATTACGAAAAGACCACCATCGTTGACCTTACCAAAGGCAAGAAGCCATACACCAAGAACTATCTCCAGAAGCGTTTCAGTGATTCCAAGGTGGTAACCAGGCTGCCAGACACCACCATACCAGCCACTGGAGCCGATTTTGTGGTAATCTTAGGACAAGATGCGTCCGCTAATAGCCAAAATTAAACCAGCCAGCGGCTTTTCGCGCCTCGCCCATGTTGGGCTTAATATTTTGCTGGCCTTACTAGTGTTCGTGCTGGTGCGGATTGATTTTGTCCAGCTAGCCTTGGCCATAATTTTGTTAAGTAAGTGGCGTATGTTTGCAGTCCGGCCGCGTTTTTGGCCGGCTAACATCCGGGCGAACTCGGTCGACATAATTGTCAGTGTGTCCATTTTGCTGTTCATGGTGCATAGCGCTACCACCTGGCTGCAATTGGCCTGGACTGTGGCATACGTACTGTGGCTGCTGGTAATCAAACCGGCTTCTGCGCCGCTGCTTGTTTCTATACAGGCAATGACTGGCCTGCTGTTTGGCATGACAGCTATCTTCCTAGGGAAGGGCGATGGGTCGTTGTATCTGTTAGTGTTCAGTGCGGCAACCATTGCGTATCTCGCAGCGCGCCATTTCCTGGACGCGTTCGACGAGCCGTACGCCAAGCTGTTGTCGTACCTTTGGGCGTACTTTGCGGCAGCGTTAACATGGATTTTGTGCCACTGGCTGTTGTTCTACGGCTTTTTGGCGCAGCCAACGCTGCTGCTCACGGCGCTGGGCTATGGCCTGGCGGCACTGTACTACCTGGACCACCATGACCGCCTCAGTAAGCTGGCGCGCCTGGAGATCGTCATCACGACATCGGCAATTGTGGCCGCAGTGGTTGTTTCGCTGGCCATAAACGTCAGCACCACAGTACGCGCGCTGTTGCGCTAGTTATTGTAAGTAACAGAAGAGCTAACATGGGGGATTTTTATGGACGAGCATACGCCAAAGGCACCGGATACAGATAAAGCAGGCTTTACGCCGGACTGGTCCGACAAGCCGAAAATGCCGCTCAAACCGGATATAGCTGCCAAGGTAAAGGCCAAAGAGGCGAGCGGCCGGCCAGTGCTTGGCCCGGAGCACCCGAAAATCCGCTTCCTGGCTATGGCCTTCCTGATTCTCCTTGCCTTGGGTGCTGGTTTTGCCGGCGGCTGGCTGGGTACGCACAATCAAACTGATACCACCAGCGCCAACCTGCAAAAGCAGCAAGTGGTTTTAAAGACCCAGGGCCAGCTTATTAGTAAAATTGCTAAAGACGTTGGCGCCAGTGTTGTCTCTGTTAATACCACCAGCACCGTAACCACCCAGAGCTTTTTCGGCTTATCACAGCCCAGCACGCAAGAGGGGGCTGGCACGGGCATTATTTTAACGGCTGACGGGCTTATTGTTACCAACCGCCACGTGGCGCCAGCCGGCACAACTAAGGTGAGCGTGGTGTTGTCTGACGGCACCGAGTTCGACGACGTAAAGGTTATAGGCCGCACCAATTCCACCGACAGCCTGGACATCGCGTTCCTGAAAATTAACGACTTAAAGGGTAAAAAACTGACGCCCGCCAGCCTTGGCGATTCCAGTAAAATGGAAGTGGGCGATTCAGTTATTGCTATTGGCAACGCCCTGGGCCAGTTCCAGAACACCGTAACCAGCGGCATTTTAAGCGGCTACGGCCGCAGTATCGTGGCAGGCGACGCCAGCGGCGGCAGCACCGAGAACCTGGAAGGCCTGTTCCAAACCGACGCCGCCATTAACGAGGGCAACTCCGGCGGCCCACTGGTAAACCTGGACGGCGAAGTAGTGGGCATTAACACGGCAGTTGCCGGCGACGCCCAGAACATCGGCTTCTCCATACCCATTAACGACGTGGCCGGCCTTATCAAAAGCGTGGAACAAAACGGCAAACTGGAACGCCCCTACATTGGCGTTGTGTACGTGCCAATTACTGATGACGTTGCACAACAGTACAACCTAAGCGTCACCCGCGGCGCCTACATTCCCTCAGCAGATCAAGTTGGCCAGGACCCGATTATTTCCGGCGGCCCGGCCGACAAGGCCGGCTTAAAATCCGGCGACGTTATTACTAAAATAGACGACAAAACCATTGACCAAACCAACAGCCTGTCAGGGCTCATCAACAAGCACAATGTGGGCGACAAAGTAACGCTTACTGTTATCCGTGACGGCAAAAATAAGAATATACAGGTAACGCTAGGCGCAGCGCCCTCGGACGATAATAACTAAGGTGTCTGCCTTGCTGCCGGCTAGGTAAGCGGCGCAAAGGCCTGCGCAAACCCGTCGCGGCCGAGCTGAAAGAAGCCGGCCGCGCGCGCCAACTCAGCGTTCACATGGTGCTGGGCGGGCAGGGATTCGGTAATAATCAGCTGTGGCGTGTGTTTGAGGGTGCTGGCTTGTGTCCAAAAGCGTTTGTAATGGTCCAGGCCATCTGGGCCCGAGAAAATGGCTTCCGCTGGCTCATGCTCGGCCGCTGCATTAAGGCGCACATGCTCGGGCACGTAGGGCAGGTTGGCTAAGATGATATCCAAATGCTCGGCAATGCTTTCCAATAGGTCACTGCGGTGGGTACTGGCATTATGCAAACGGTGGCGTTCGGTGTTCTGTTTGGCAACGTCGAGTGCGCCAACACTGGTGTCGTATAAATGTACGTGCGGCGCGGCGCTGTCGGGTTGTTTTAGTTCCAGCACGGCGGTTATGCCCAAACAACCGCTGCCAGTGCCAATGTCGGCAATATTGGTTACATCTTCCGGCGCATGCTGTTTCAATAATGTGATCATGGATTCGCTTTCCGGACGCGGCACCAGCACTTGTTCCGTTACTGTGAACTCCCGGCCGTAAAATGGCGCGTGACCTCTGATATATGCCAAGGGGATTTGTTGTTCACGCTGCATAGTTTTGGTGTGCAGCTGGGCAGCAGCATGCTCAGTAAGCTCATGTTCGGGGTATGCCAGGATGATTGCGCGGTCCTGGCCCAGCGCATCCTCCAAAAGAATGAGCGCATCCAGGCGCGCACTCTCAATGCCCGCTTGCTTAAAAGTTGCGGTGGTTGCGCTTAAAAATTCGCCCGTGGTCATACTTCGTCGCTAATAAGCTGGCGTTCGTACGCCTCGAGTTGCTCAATAAGGTCGTCGATTTCGCCGTTCAGCGCACCGGGGATGTTACTGCGGCTGTAGCCAATGCGGTGGTCGGTGATGCGGTCTTGGGGGAAGTTGTAGGTGCGGATTTTTTCAGAGCGGTCGCCAGAGCCGATCAGCTTTTTGCGGGCGTCGGACAGCTGCTTTTGCTCTTCCTCGATCTTAATAGCCAGCAGGCGCGAGCGGAGTACGCCCATGGCTTTTTCCTTGTTCTTGATTTGGGATTTCTCGTCTTGGCAGGTCACGATCATGCCGGTGGGCAGGTAGGTGATGCGCACGGCGCTGTCGGTGGTGTTCACGCTCTGGCCGCCGTGGCCGCTGCTGCGGTATACATCGATGCGCAGGTCACTGGGGTTGATTTCAATGTCGGTCTCTTCGGCTTCCGGCAGTACCGAAACAGTAACTGTGCTGGTGTGGATGCGGCCCTGGCTTTCAGTGGAGGGTACGCGCTGCACGCGGTGCACGCCAGCTTCAAACTTCAGTTTTCTGAACATGTCGTCGCCTTTAACGCCAAAAATAATTTCTTTGTAGCCGCCGACTTCGCTGGGGGCTTCGTCGATGAGCTCAACTTTGTAGCGGTGCCGTTCGGCCCAGCGCACATACATGCGGTATAGTTCGCCGGCAAATAAGCTGGCTTCGTCACCGCCGGCAGCGGCACGGATTTCAAACACCACGTCGCGGTCGTCGTTAGGGTCTTTGGGGGTAAGCGCCTCTTGCAGGGCGGTGTCGTTCAGGGTCATTTTTTCAGCAAGGTCGGCCAGCTCCATTTGGGCCAGCTCAATAAGCTCGGCGTCGGAGCCGCCGGCCATCTCTAACGCTTCATCGCGGGCTTTGGTGAGGCGGGCATGTTCATCAAGGAGGGCGATCGTACGCTCCAGCTCGGTGCGCCGTTTAGCTAACTTCGGATATTCTTTGGAACTAAAGATATTAGGGTCGTCTAGCCGTGTTGCAAGTTCGGTGAGTTCTGCGCGTAGTGACTTTTCTTTTTGTTCCATAGTGTTCCTGTCAGGTTAAGTGTAAAACAAAACCGCCCGTACATGCCAGGCGGTTTCGATTTCTAAGGGGTAGCTACTTGCTGCTTTGCTTGGATTCGGCTTTTTCAGCCTTGGCAGCTTTGCGCGTAGCCTGCTTTTTGGCAGCAGCCATGCGGGCGTCGCGGGCCTTTTTGGCAGCTTCGGCGCGGGCTTTGAACTTGTCGACGCGGCCTTCAATGTCCACGATGCGTTCTTCACCGGTGAAGAACGGGTGGGAGGTGCTGGTGATGTGCACCTTAATGAGTGGGTACTCGTTGCCGTCTTCCCACTTAGTGGTGTCGTCGCTGGCCACTGTGGAACGGGTCAGGAACTTAAAACCATTGTTCAAGTCCTCAAAAACCACAGGGCGGTAGTTGGTTGGGTGAATGTCTTTCTTCATAATCCAGGTTATTGTATCTGTTCTTGCACGAAATGTCAAAGCCTTATACCTGGGGATGTTTGCGAAAAAGTTGAACAACTCGACATCGCACGATAATATTACGAACAATGGCATCTCCGAACGTCGAGGATTATTCAGCGGCACACAGTAGCTTAGCTGTTTTGTTAGACCGTACTGCGACTTTTTTGATGGAGCAGGGCGTGCCCGCAATAGGCAGCCCGAACGCTGTACAGCCGCCCTTGGACGACGCCCGGGCCTGGGACGTGCCGCCGGCAGACGGCCAGGAGAATTTCTACGGCTTACTGGCAATGCCGCCTGGCTACCCAAAGAGCCGTGGCAGCCAGGTAGCGATTGCCGACGCTGCGCCATCGCGTTTCGTAGAGATGAACCAGCTCAACCTGAATGTGCACCGCATGGTGCCTGACGCCGCCGGCACGCTGGCGCTGGGCACTACGTTAACCATTGTGTACGCCTCGCCGTACTACCCGCTGGACCAGAAGGGCGCTGTTACATGGGATACGCTGCCGCAGCCAGCGACCTGCACATTTAGTATCCGCAACCCCCGTGTGCAGGGCTGGGACCGGCGCGATTACGTCATTAAGGAAACGCCGAAGCGGGATGAACTGCGCCCCGACAGGGGCGTCGACTTTGACCTGGACGCTACCCGCGTTGACCGCCGCGACGACGGCACCGTGCGTCTGGGAACCATGGCGACCCTGCCGCTTATGACCCAGCGCGAAGCAGAAATGCTGCGCGAAGTTGTCGATTTGCTGCCCGCGCTGCCCGACGAAAACTGGGTGCGCCGTATGCTCCCAAAGCAAGTGTAGACAACAGAGACGTCACTCTGTTATAATAAATGGGTAACTTCATTAAACAGGTTGGGAACTAATCCTCCTTCAGGTACGCCGTGTAGGCACCTGGGGGCACCCACCCAAAGAGAAAGGACACACCAATGGCTACTGTTGACGTAGACATAAAACAACTATTAGAGGCCGGTGCACATTTCGGCCACAAAACCAGCCGCTGGCACCCGAAAATGGCCCAGTACATCCACAGCAAGCGCGGCGGCAGCCACATCATCGACCTTACCCAAACTGTTACCAGCTTGGAAAAGGCGTTAGATTTTATTGCCAACACCGTTGCCGACGGCAAGCAGGTTTTGTTTGTCGCTACCAAGCGCCAGGCGCAGGACATCGTAAAACAGCTGGCGGAAGACTCTAAGCAGCCCTTTGTAACTGAGCGTTGGCTCGGCGGCATGCTTACCAACTGGCCAACCATCAGCACCCGCATAAAGCGCTTGCACGACCTTGAAGAGAAAATGGCTAATGGCGAGCTGGCCAACAAGTACAGCAAGCTGGAAGTACAGCGTTTCCAAGAAGAAATTGAACGCCTGAACACTATGTACGGCGGCATCAAGAACATGCCTGCCAAACCCGGCGCTGTTTTCATCTTCGACATTGTTTCTGATGTGAACGCCGTAAAAGAAGCCCGCAAACTGGGCTTGCCAATCGTTGCACTAGTAGACACCAACGCTGACCCTACATTGGTTGACTACGTAGTACCGTCGAACGACGACGCTATCAAAACTATCCAGCTGATTGCCGACTACGCCCGCAAAGCTGTTGCCGCAGGGCAAGCCAAGCGCGCCAAAGCAACCCCAGCTGCCGACAAAGACGAAAAAGACACCAAAGAAGAGAAATAAGGGAAGGGACATAACCATGGCTGTAAGCATTGAAGAGATTAAGCGCCTGCGCGAACTGACTGGCGTAGGCATGACCGACGCCAAGCGCGCGTTGGAAGAAGTGAACGGCGACTTTGACGCCGCCCTGACCGCTATGCGCAAAAAAGGCCTTACCAAGGCTGAAAAGCGCGGCGAACGCGAAGCCCGCGCCGGGGTCATTGGCACCTACAACCACGACAGCCGCATTGGCGTTGTTGTTGAAGTAAACTGTGAAACCGACTTTGTTGCCCGCAACGACATCTTTACCGGCCTGGTAAAAGACCTGTCCATGCACATTGCTGCCAGCAATCCGGAATTTGTCTCCAGTGAAAACATCCCGGCTGCAGCTACCGAAGCCGTAAAGGCCGAATTCACCGAAAAAGTGAAGGCCGAAGGCAAGCCGGAAAACATGGTCGACAAGATTGTGGAAGGCATGCTGAAGAAGCATTTTGCTGAGAAGTGTCTCCTCGACCAGCCGTTCATCAAGAACCCAGACCAAACCGTTGGCGAATACGTAAAAGAGCACATCGCAAAGCTTGGTGAAAACATTGTTGTTCGCCGCTTTAGCCGCATGGCTCTTGGCGAAGTCAGCGAATAAAAAACCTGTGCCACCAAAGCCGCTCCTGTAAAAAGGGGCGGTTTTGTTATACTAGACTTACGAAAGAGGACGATTATGGATATTAAGCAATACGAAGACAAGATGAAACAAGCCGTGGCCCACTTTGGTGAAGAGCTGAAAAAAGTGCGCACCGGCCGGGCCAGCGCCAGCATGCTGGACGGAGTTATGGTAACTGCGTACGGCTCGCAGATGCCGTTGAACCAGGTTTCGAACGTGACTGCGCCCGAAGCACAGCTCATCCAAATTACGCCGTTTGACCCCAGTAACATCCAGGCGATCGCCAGCGCCATCCGCGACAACCCAACCCTGGGCCTCAACCCCAGCGACGACGGCCGCGTGGTACGCGTGCCAATCCCTGCATTAACCGAAGACCGCCGCCGCGAATACGTGAAAAGCCTGGGCGGCAAGGTTGAAGACGCCATGGTTGCACTGCGCAACATCCGCCACGACGCCATGGACGCTATTGCCAGCGCCAAAAAAGACAAGCAAGTAGGTGAAGACGACGCCAAGCGCCTTGAAAAACAGGTGGACGAAGCAATGAACCGCGCAAAAAACGACATCGATGGTGCTGCCAAGGCCAAAGAAGTCGAAATCATGACAATTTAAGCAGCCCTTCAGGCTTAAGGAGTACGGTAACCAGATGGACGAGCAACTGGCATTGACGCCAACACACCTTGGATTCATTTTGGATGGGAACCGCAGGTGGGCGCGGCAGCATAGCTTGCCCGAATTTGACGGCCACTTGGCTGGCTACAGCGCGCTGCGCGATGTCATTGAAGCTTGTTTCGACATGGATGTGCCATATGTGTCGGTGTACGCGTTTTCTACCGAAAACTGGAAGCGCGACAAGCACGAAGTTAATAACATTATGAAACTGGCCACGCACGCCATTACCTCAGACCTGAAACGGTTTGTGCAGCGCGGCATCCGCGTGCGCTACGTGGGGCGGCGCGAAGGCATCAGCAAAAAGCTGATCGACGGCGTGGAAAAGGCCGAGGCTGCAACCCGCAACTTAACGCATGGCACCGTGCTGCTGTGCTTTAACTACGGCGGCCAGCAGGAAATTGCCGACGCTGCGCGTGCGTGCGTGCAAGACGGCCTGACAGCCGACGAAATCACCGAAGAGGCGATTACTGAGCGCCTGTACGTGCCCGACGTGCCGGCAGTTGATATGATTATCCGCACCAGCGGCGAGCAGCGCCTGAGCAACTTCATGCTGTGGCGTGCTTCGTACAGCGAACTGATGTTCATAAAGAAATACTGGCCAGACATGACAAAAGAAGACGTGGCCGATATTATAAAAGAGTACAACCGCCGGCAACGCCGCTTTGGCGGCAGCTAAGCTTTATAGCATAAGGAGGGAATTTGTCTGTAGTTCTACTTATTTTGGGGATATTACTGTTCATCGGCCTGGTAGTAGTGCACGAGTTCGGGCATTTTCTGGCCGCACGCCGGAATGGTGTTGATGTCGAAGAGTTCGGCATCGGCTTTCCGCCGCGCGCCTGGAAACGGGACACGAAAAAAGGCTTCATCTTTAGCCTGAACTGGCTGCCGATTGGCGGTTTTGTGCGGCTAAAGGGCGAGAGCGACGCGGCCACTGAAAAGGGGTCGTTTGGCGCGGCATCGCTGAAAACCAAGACTAAAATTATGCTGGCTGGCGTTGGTATGAACCTGGTGGCGGCGTTCGTTATCTTTACGGCGCTGGGCTGGATTGGCATGCCGCAACTTATCGAAAACCAGTATTCTGTGCAAAGCGACACGAAAGTGGTGCAGCGCCAGGTGTTGGTGGGTTATGTTGAGGCCGGTTCGCCGGCGCAAAAGGCCGGGCTGCAAACGCGCGACCAATTAGTATCAGTGGGCGGCACTAAAGTTGAATCTGCCGCCAAACTGCCAGCGCTCACTAAAAAATATGCCGGCAAACAGGTTGAGGTAACGTATATTCACGGCGGTAAAACCCAAACAGCGACAGTGCACCTGCGTACTGCTGCCCAGGCAAAAGACAAAGGCATGCTGGGCGTGGCCCCGGCCGAATTTACCCTAACGCGCGCCACCTGGAGCGCTCCGGTACAGGCTGTTGGCCTCATTGGCCAGTTTACCGAGGCTACGTTTAAGGGTTTGGGCACCGCGCTTGGCGCACTGTTCCAGGGCGACGCTAAAACCGCCAGCGAGCAAGTCTCCGGCCCGGTTGGCATCATTGTAGTGCTGCGCGATGGCAGCCTGCTTGGGTACCAGTTTGTGCTGTTGATTATCGGCCTTATTTCGCTCAGCCTGGCAATTATGAATGTCCTGCCTATCCCGGCGCTGGACGGCGGCCGCTTCTACGTACTGCTGCTGTCCCGCGTGTTCGGCAAAAAGTTGTCGCAGGAGATGGAAGAGCGCATTGTGGGCACCAGCTTCGTATTCTTACTGCTGTTAATTGCCTTAATCACGGTTGTTGATGTCAAACGATTCTTCTAGTGACCATACTAGCCCAGCACAAGCGAAGCCCGCGGTAGCCGCAGAGCCTGCTGCTGCAACCGGCAAGGCGCCGTACAAAAAGTGGCCCTGGGGGCCAGGCGCCGGCATCATTGTGTCGCTAGGGTCATTTTTAATTGGCCAGCTGCTGGTTGGCGGCGTAATAGCCGTGGTGTTGGCGATAGCGGGCTGGTCGGGCGGCCGCATTGAAGATTGGATGAACACCATCCCGGGCATGTTTGCTCTGGTGGTGTGCAGCGAAACCCTGGCACTGGGCATATTAGCCTGGTTCATCAAGCGCCGTAAAGGCAACTGGCGCATGCTTGGTTTTGCCCGCGGTTTACGCGCCAAAGACCTTGGTTTGGGCTTCCTGTGGCTTGTGATTTATTTCACATTGCTGTTTGCTGTTGCGTCCATTGCCCGGGCCTTCCTGCATGTCGACCTCGACCAAAAACAAGAGCTCGGTTTCGACCATCTAAAGGGCAACGCCGAGTACATTATGGCGTTCGTAAGCCTGGTTATCCTGCCGCCGTTTGTTGAGGAAACTATCTTCCGCGGCTTCCTGTTTACTGGCCTGCGTAAGAAGTTACATTTCGTTTATGCTGCGCTTATCACCAGCGCGCTGTTCGCCGTGCCGCACCTATTGGAAAGCAGCAGCGGGATATTGTGGATCGCTGGTATTGACACCTTTTTGATGTCGTTGGTCTTGTGCCATTTGCGTGAAAAAACCGGCGCGCTGTGGGCTGGCATCATGATCCATTTTTTGAAAAATGGCACCGCGTTCCTAGCGTTGTATTTTTCGTAGGCGCACGGGCGTGGTATACTCGGGCTTGTTATGAAACTACACCGTTCCTCGCTCGCAATTTGCATGCCGATTATCCCGGCCCCCGGGCTGTAGTTTTCTTTCACCATTTTCTATTTCGACAACAACACATTTATTACTAAGGAGTGCAAACGATGAAGGTATCGCAATTGTTTGGCAGGACATCCAAAACAGAAGGCAGCGACTACAAAAGCGCGTCGCACCGCTTGCTGACCCAAGCCGGCTATATCCGTGAATCTACCGCAGGGCGGTACTTCTTTTTGCCGCTTGGCGAACGGGTACAGAACAACATCATAACTGTGGTGCGCAAGCACATGGAAAGCATCGGCGCCCAAGAAGTGCTGCTGCCCACGCTGCACCCTCTGGACCTATGGCGCGAAACAAACCGTACCACCACAACCGGCTTTGAACTTATGAAGATTACCGACCGCCGCGGCGGCGAATTTGCCTTGGGCGGCACTGCCGAAGAAATGGCCGTAGACGTGGTGCGCAAATTTAACGTCAGCTATAAAGACCTGCCATTCAGCATCTACCAGTTCAGCATGAAGTTCCGCGATGAAATGCGTGCCCGCGGCGGCTTGTTGCGCGTGCGCGAATTTATCATGAAAGACGCCTACAGCTTTGGCACCGAAGAGCAGTTTAAAGCCACATACCAAGCCTACTGGGACGCCTACAAAGCCATATTTGAAGAACTGGGCATGAAGGTTGATGTGGTGGCTGCCGACAACGGCTACATCGGCGGTGAATACTGCCACGAGTTTGTTGCCGAAAGCGAAGAAGGCGAGAGCCGCTATTTCATAGACGAAAAGAGTGGCTATGCTGCCCACGAAGACGTTGCCAAGTTTAAGGTAGACGACAAGAACGTAACCGAAGAACTCAAAGAACTGCAAGAAGTGGACGCCGAACGCGGCACCACTATGGAAGACGGCGTGAAATTGCACAACCTGCCGCTGTGGCAGCAAACCAAAGACGTGCTGTTCTTCGATGAGGCCACTAAGCGCTACATCCTAGCACTTATCCGCGGCGACTTTGACGTCAACGAAACCAAACTTATGCAGGCTGCTGGCGCCTGGGACCTGCGCCCGGCAACAGCCGAAGAGATCCGCGATGACCTCGGCAGTGAGCCTGGTTTCATCAGCCCCGTCGGATTCCCTAAAAAGGGCGCTGCAAGCGGACACACGGTGGTGCTTGTGGGCGACAGCTCACTGCGCACCGTGCGCAACATGTATGGCGGCAACAACAAGCTCAACAAAGACTTGCTGAACATTAATATCGACCGCGACTACAAACTGGATATCGAAGCCGACATCGCCCTGGCGCAGCCTGGCTTCATAAGCCCTGACGGCGGCGTGCTGGTAGAGAAGCGGGGAATCGAAGTTGGCAACATTTTCCAGCTCGGTTTCCACTACAGCAACCTTATGCACGACGCCGAATATACCAACGACAAGGGCACGCGCGAAAAATACTATATGGGGTGTTATGGCATTGGTATTGGCCGTACACTCGCCGCCATCGTGGAGGCCCACCACGACGACCGCGGCATTATATGGCCGGAAAGCATCGCACCGTATAAGGTATATCTTGCGCACCTCGGCGAAGACGAAACAGTGATGCAAACGGCCCACCAGCTATACGAGGACTTGACACGTGCTGGCGTCGCGGTATTATATGACGACCGTACCGACACCCGGGCAGGCGAAAAATTTGCTGACGCCGACTTGCTTGGGCTGCCATACAGGGTTGTCGTAAGCGCTAAAACACTCGCAAACCAACAAGTTGAAGTGAAGAAGCGCACCGAATCTGACATCCAGTTAACAGACCAGAAATCCGTGATAAAAATGGTCGCGGGATCATAAAATAACTTGCTATAATGAATCGTCGTTCATAGCCGACCCAGAGTACTAAGGAGTGAACAAATCCATGAACAAATTATTCCATCTGACCAAAAAAGGCGTAGACGAGCTGCAAAAAGAGCTCGCAGAATTAAACGCCCAGCGCAGCGAAATCGCTGAGCGCATTAAGACTGCACGCGAATTCGGGGACCTTGGCGAAAACATGGAGTACACCGCCGCAATGCAGGACAAAGAGCGCAACGAAAACCGCATCAGCGAGATTGAGCACATTCTGAAGAATGTCCAAGTGATCACCGCGCCCAAGGGCGACAACAAGGTTGTTTTAGGCTCCACTGTGAAGCTGAAAAACGCTGGCCGCACCAAGGAATTCCAGGTAGTTGGCACTGTTGAAGCAGACCCGCTGAACGGCAAGATTTCTGATGAATCGCCCATCGGCAAAGCATTGATGGGTAAGTCACTAGGTGACACCGTTGAGATCAAAACGCCGGCTGAAACCGCCACGTATACTATCGACCAAATCTCTTAGCTGATAGGCGGTGGCCCTCACTGCACAGAGTTTTCTAGTTTTCGATTCAGGATGCTTAATGCATCCTTTTTCGAAAGCCTAGAAAACTCCCGCCACCTCCTTCTTTAGGAGCAGGGTGGCGGCAGAATTTCAGGCTCGGGAGTAGGGATGCGTTAAGCATTCCGTATCCCGAACTGAAATTCTGTGTGCAGTGAAGGCCACCGCCTATCAAGAGCTGGATTTTTCAGGTGTTAACAGATATACTTGCAGGTAATTATGCAGTGGTTAAACCAAATAGTTGATGAACTTATCGCCCGCCGTCCCGACGGGGAAATCCTTATTGAGTCCGGCAGCGCACCTTCGGGCAGTTACCATCTTGGCCATTTGCGCGAACTGGTAACCGCTGACGCGGTCCTGCTTGAGGTGCGCCGGCGCGGCCGCCAGGCCCGTCACGTCCAATTCGTAGACGACCTGGACAGCTTACGCAAAATCCCTGTAAACGTACACGCCGACTTCGAGAAATACTTAGGCTACCCAATCTGTGATATTCCGGCGCCCGACGGCGGCAATGGCTCCTACGCCGACTACTTCCTGCAAGGCCTCATAGACTCCTGCGCAACCCTTGGCGTAGACGTCGAATACATCCGCGGCTATAAAAAATACCGCGAAGGTTTTTTTGTGCCCGCTATTGAGCGCGGCTTGCAGAACATCCCCGGGGTACGCAAAACTTTGGAAGAAGTCTCTGGCCGTACACTGGAAGACGGCTGGTCACCCATACAAATTATGGAGCAGGGCCGCTTTAAAAAGCGGACATTCCTCGGCATTGATACCACTGCTAAAACCGTAAGCTACGAAGACGCCGACGGCAACCCGCAATCTATCGCTTACGACAAGGGCGAAGTAAAACTGGACTGGCGCCTGGACTTCCCAGCCCACTGGTGGCTGCAAGACGTAGCCTGCGAACCATCTGGCCGCGACCACAGCACCAAGGGCGGCTCAGTAGACACCGGCAACCAGATCTGCCGCGAAATTTACCAGCACGAACCGCCGTTGCACGTGCCGTACGACTTTATCAACATGGCCGGCGACAACAAGAAAATGAGTGCCAGCAAGGGAACCGGCCTGGACGCTGTTGAAGGCTCCAAAATTATGCCGCCGGAAGTGGTGCGCTACTTTATTTTGCGCGCCGCCCCCAGCAAGCGCTTGTACTTCGACCCGGTGAACGGCGTGGTGCAGCTTATGGACGAATTTGCCGCCTTTGCCGCCAAGCCCGACAAAACAGAGGCCGAACAGCAGCTGTGGTACGTCTGTACCCGTGGCAACGACAGTGTGCGTACCGTTAGCCGTGTGCCGTTTTCACACCTGGTGGCCAGCTACCAAGCCAGCTTAAAAGACGCCGGCAAAACTCTGGAAGTCGTCAAGCGGACTGAGCACAAGGAAACTGCCGAGGCAGAGGCCGACATTATCCGCGCTGAACTGAAATTCATCGACGAATGGCTACGCTTGCGCGCCCCGGAAGATGTGAAGTTTTCATTAGCCGAAACCGTAAATGCCGCCGACTTTACCGAACCAGAGCAAACATTTCTGAAAGCACTGGCCGCCAAAGCCGCCCAAGCCCCAGCTGACGCCGACGGCGCCTACTTCCATGAGGCAATTTACTCTTTGAAAGACGAGCTGGGCATGGCGCCCAAAGAATTGTTCACCACGCTATACCGCGCGCTCATTGCCAAGGAAAGCGGCCCACGCGCCGGCTGGTTCCTCAGCATGCTGCCGCACGACTGGCTCGTGTCCCGCTTAAACCTGGAGAAATAACATGCAACGCATTCCGGTAGATTCCAGCGATGTGGTGTCAGTTGGCTATGATGCCAAAACGCGCCTGCTGGAAGTTGAATTTGGCGGCGGCCGTGTGTACCAATACACCGAAGTTCCGGCCGATGTGCACGAGCGCTTCATGCGCGCCGACTCATACGGTACCTACTTCAATACCTTCATAAACGGCCATTACCGATACACCCAGCTCAATGAAGAGAAAAAAGCTGCGCCCCAAGCCGTAGCGTTCGTGACTGGCAACCCTGATAAGCTGCGCGCACTCAAAGCTGCCTGCGACCTGTTCGACATCCCAGTGGAGGCAATCAATTTGCCGGTAGATGAAATTCAGGGCCACGATGCCGAAGCTATCGCCATACACAAGGCCAAGGAGTCGTATCGCCTCGCAGGACGGCCTGTAGTAGTGCAAGACACCTACTGGAACATTTTGGCACTGCGCGGCTTCCCAGGCGCTTATATGCACGATGTAGGCACGTGGCTGCGCCCCGAAGATTTCTTAGCGCTCATGGCGGGCAAGGGCGACCGCACCGTTATCCGTACCCACACCGTGGTGTACTACGACGGCAAGCGCTCCAAGGTGTTTTCCAAGGACTTTTTCGGCGAGATAGCGCCAGAGGCACGCGGCCCCGGCAACCCGGTAGACCAAATCATTATCACCAAAGGCCAAACCCGCACTAACGCCGAGCTGTATGCTGAAGGCGGCTTCGCTATCCCTGTAGAAGAAAGCGTGTGGCACGATTTTGCCAAGTGGTACCACATGCAACGCCGCTTGCGTAAAGTGTAGCTCTAGAGACAGCGGGCAATGCCCGGTATACTGGTACTATGGCTTTTAGCGACACTCTTTGGCACAAATGGCTCAAGCGCCCGTACCGGCTGGCTGTGCAGGCCGCGGGCGAGGGCAAAACGCCACTTTTGCTCTTGCACGGCGTGGCAACCAGCAGTATAACGTGGGCACCACTTATCCGGCAGCTGCCCGCAGACCGCTACCGGATAGTGGCGCCAGACTTACTTGGCTTTGGCGAATCGCCTAAGCCGCAGTGGCCGGCGTATACCGTAAGCGACCATGCCCGGGCGGTCGTTGCAGCGTTGAAGCGGGAGGGCATCCGTAAGCCCGTCATAATAGTGGGGCATTCTATGGGGTGCTTAATTGCTGCGCACATAGCAGCTAATTACCCGGGTTTAGTGAAACGCCTTATTTTGTACGAACCGCCGCTGTTGGGTGAAATCCCTGATTTCCCTGGGCACACCAAGCGCAGCACCCGTTATAAAACGTTTTTTGAGTACATTGCTTCGCATCCGCAGCTGGCCCACGTAGAGGCGCGGCTTTTATGGCGCGTTGCCCGCAAACTGTGGGGCACGCATTTGGCCGAAGATGAGTGGATACCCTTCGAACGCTCGCTGCGCAACACTATTCTTACCCAGCAAGCCTACGATGAACTACGGGATACAACCTTGCGTACGGATATCGTCTACGGCCGCCTGGACCTCATTGTTATCCGCCGTGGCATCGAAAAAATGTTCGCACATAACAAAAAAGTTGCGCTCCACCTGGTAACCGATTTCCATGGGTTATCGCAGCGCTCGGCGCGTTACTTAGCCCGGCTTTTGGATGCCAGCGTGTCAGAAGCTAAAAATATCCAGCCGACTGGCAAGCCGCGGCGCTAGGCTGCCTCTATTCCCAGCTGCCAGAGGCAGAGTTAACAGATAACAAAAGAGCCCCGTAAGAGGGGCTCTTTCTGGTTCTTCGTACCCGGTTAAGGGTTATAAGCCGTTTGGGGCTTAACGCTGCTTGCGCTTCAGGCGCAGCAGGTTACCGAAGTAACCGAGGCCACCGGCAATACCAGCAGGCATGAGCAGGTCGCTCGGGCCAGTGCTAGGCAGGGTGGTTGCAGCAGATTCAACTTGTGGCTGCGGTGTTGGGGTAGGCGTAGGTGTAGGAGTGGGGGTAGGGGTGTCAGGGGTCTTAGGAACGCTCACCTTAATAATGGCTACGTCACAGTTTTCCTGGTGCATCTTCTTGTTGTGGTCAGTGGCTTCGCCAGTGAAACAAGCCTTGTTAGTGATAACTTGGCCGTCGGTAGCGTTTGCATCAACCTTAACGGTGTAAGTCTTGGTAACCTTCGACTTTTCGTTGATGGTACCAATGTTTTCCTTAATGCTGGCAGTACCGCTAGTGGCTGTTACGCCAGCAGGCAGGCTGTCGGTCATTACGGTTTCGATCATGGCGTCAGCGTTGTTCTTAGTGTCGCCACCGTTGTTACTCACAACAATGGTGTACACTAGCGTGTCGCCAGGGTGTACTTCCAGGGCGCTAGCGGCGGTGTTGGCGTCAACCATCTTGCTGCCAGTAGTCTGGTTCTGTACATATTTGATAATGGTGCCCTTAGGCGTACAAGCAAAGGCTGGGGCGGCAACTAAGCCAGCAAGAGCGATACCTGTAACAGTCGAAGAGGCAAGAACTTTAATAGTGCTAATCATTTCTTTACTCCTTATTACCTCGCCCCCTAGAAGTCTCTCTTCTGAGAACGATTTAGTAATTATACTATCATAAGCGTATTAAGTCAAGTACCTTATAAGGGTTAGCACCTTAAAAACCTGCTATAATAGAGGTATGAAAGCAATTTGGAACGACAAAATCATCGCTGAGGCCCCTAAAGAAGACCTCATTTACATCGAACAGAACTGGTATTTTCCGCCTTCCAGCGTGAAAAAGGAGTTCTTACGCACCAGTGACACCCCTTATACATGCCCGTGGAAGGGCGTTTGCCAGTATTTTGACGTTGGCGAAGGCGAAAACTGGGGTAAAGATAATGCCTGGAGCTATCCTGAGCCCAAGCCGTCAGCCATCGACATCGTGAAAAAAGATTTCTCCAACTACGTAGCCTTTTGGCGCGACGTAACTGTAACAGAGTAAAACAGGGGTAAGTAAGCTATGAGCACGCAAAAGGCACTATTTGCCGCTGGCTGCTTCTGGGGAGTGCAGTATTACTTTGACCAAGTGCCGGGCGTGGTTAAAACCACTGTTGGTTACACCGGTGGGCACACTGAAAACCCCACCTACGACGATGTTATTACCGAAACAACCGGGCACGCTGAAACTACACTTATAGAGTTTGACCCCAGTAAAGTCAGCTATCGTACCCTGGTAAAGCAGTTTTTCCGCATGCACGACCCAACCCAAATGAACCGCCAAGGGCCGGATATTGGCGAGAGCTATCGTTCCGCCATCTTTTACACCAGCCAAGAACAGCGTAACGAGGCCATCCAGGAGCGGAATAAGCTGCAGGAAGACCTCAATAAGCCAATTGCCACTAAAATCGAGCCTGCTGGCGCTTTTTACGAAGCCGAGCCGTACCACCAGAAGTTCACCGAGCGTACTGGCATTGGCATGTGCCATATCCCGTACGCCCCGGTTCCCAAAGAGTAACAGTGGCATGCATAGGTGATGAAGTGATATAGTGGGGATATATGGCGAAAAAGAAGGCAACAACCAAGAGCGAAGTAAAAATTAAAGAAGAAGTCGAGGGTTTGACCAACGACGAAATGCAGCGTTTGCGCAAGATGAACTTGTGGCTGGCCTTAGCGTTTGGCGTACAGGCGATAGCGGTGCTGCTGTTTGGCGGCGGTAAAACCGTGCCGGTCACAGCGCAATTCCTCTCTGTAGATCAGTTGGCCAGCGACAGCAACGGCCACCAGGTGCTGGCTGCTGCAACGCGCCACTTGTTCGATATCCGTGTAACAGCGCTAGCGGCTATCTTTTTAGCGTTATTTGGGCTGGCCTGCCTGGCAATGGCCACTGTTGGCCGCTCCTTATATGAGGCGCAGCTGGCACGCGGCAGCAACATGGCGCGCTGGATCGGTTTCTCCTTGGGTGCCAGCTTTATTGTGGTGGCCCTGGCTGCGGCAGGCGGCGTTTCCGACATTGCTACATTTATGCTCATGATTGTCTTAACTGTTGTGGGCTTTAGCCTGACACCTCTGGCAGAGAAGTTTAAACGCGCCCGCGCTGGCACTGTTGTGCCGCACGCCCTGTGCGGTGCTGCCCTGGCAAGTGCTGCAGCCCCATGGGTGCTGATGGCAATTGGCATACTCGGCGCACTGGTGTGGGATGGCCATATCGCCAGCCCTACATACGTGCTGTACGGCACCTCGTTCGTGCTGTTTGCGTGCTGGGCACTGGCGTCGCATTTCCGCGTCCGTGACCAAGGCAAGTGGGCAAACGTACTCTATGCCGAAAAAATGTACATGTTCCTTACACTGGCTGTCGGCACAGTAGTAGCTTGGCAGATATTCGCAGGAGCGCTTTAGGTGGGCACCACACACAGCGCATGAGTGTACTGTTATTCGACTTTGATGGGACTATTGCTGATAGCTTTTTTATTGCCAAAGACGTCTTTCGTAAATTAGCCCGCGGCCGCCATCCAACAGATGAGGCAGAGATTGAGGTGCTGCGCGGCTTAACCGCCCGCCAAGTGGTGAAACGCGTTGGCGCTAAGTGGTGGCAGCTGCCATACATCGCTTACTACACACGCAAGCAAATGAAGACGCGCCTGGGTGAGGTGCAGTCGTTTAAAGGCATGGCCGAAGTGTTGGCCGAGCTGCATAAACAAGGCCACGTCATGTACGTTGCCAGCAGCAACTCTGCAAAAAACGTCCAGACCTTCCTACAAAACAACAATTTGGCCGACTATTTCGACGCTGTACATGGCGGCATTGGCCTGTTCGACAAAGCCGCAGCCCTCCGCAAAGTGGCCACCAAGCACGGTTTTGTGCCCCAAGATGCCATTTATATTGGCGACGAAGCCCGCGACGTTGAGGCAACCCGCCGCCTGGGCATGCGCTGCATAAGTGTTACGTGGGGCTACAACAGCCTAAAGGGCTTAGAACGCGCCCGGCCCAAGGAAATAGTCAATACCCCCAAGGAGCTGCTTAAAGCACTCCAGGGCCCTGCAAAACCCGCTAAATAAGTTACAATAGACAGATGAATTACTGGAGGGAACGCTCTGTGCCATACCGGCCGGGGCAAACAGCGCCGTTTAAGGTAAGCCGCTCGAAGATTGAGCTGTTTAAGCAGTGCCCGCGCTGTTTCTGGCTGGACTTGCGCCTGAAGATTAAGCGCCCAGAAGGGCCGCCGTTCAATATCAATAAAGCTATCGACGAACTGTTTAAGCGTGAATTTGACACCTACCGCGCCAAAGGCGAGCCGCATCCGTTAATGTTGGAGTACAACATCGACGCCGTGCCGCTCGTGCACGACCAGCTGGACACCTGGCGCGAAACATTCGTGGGCGTGCAAGCGCTACACAAACCTACAAACCTACTGGTGTTTGGCGGCGTAGACGACCTGTGGGTCGCCCCCGATGGCACTGTGCTAGTAGTAGACTACAAAGCCACCGCCAAAGACAGAGAGGTGAGCATTAGCGCCGGCTGGCAAATAAGCTACAAACGCCAGATGGAAGTGTACCAATGGCTGCTGCGCCAAAACGGCCTTACCGTGAGCGATACTGCCTATTTCGTGTACACCAACGGCCGCATTGACCTGGACGGCTTCAATGACCGGGTGGAATTCCGTACCAAAGTCATCCCATACACTGGCAGCGACGCCTGGGTTGAACCCACACTCCTCGAGATGAAAGCCTGCATGGACGGCGACATGCCGCCAATGGGCGACAGCATTATGGGCGGCCCGTGTGAGTTCTGCGAGTATGCCCGGCAACGCACCCAGCTTACCTTAGCGGCAGTACAGCAGCGCGCGAAACAGTCCAAAGCAGCAAAATCCGACTAGTTGGTGCTTACAAGCCAAGCGCGCGCCGCAGCTCGTCGCTGAACCTGCGCTCTACGCCCAATGCCAGCGCATAAGGGTAGAAGGTGCGCATATCTTGTTCACTGGCCATTTGTTTGCCGTCACGGTAAAAGCGGTCCTTGTACGTTTTTTCTATTAGAACCCGCAGAGCCGCTACATAGCGCCAGTTCTTCAGGCCGTGTGCATCTGTGAGATTACGGCGCCAAAAGCCGCCTACACCAATCGCAAATACCAGCAGGCTGCCAGCTGCTGCCAAAAGGGGTTCGCTGCCTGCCATTGCATAGCGGGGGTATCCTACGTGGAAAAAACCATTGGCGCTGGTAATGCCGTGCACCGTAAGGACGCTTTGCGCAGCCAGCATAATCCATAAAAGCAGGCTAGTGGAGGCACGGATAACAGAGGTAGAACCGCTGTTGGCAACCAATTGGCCGCTGCCCACTAATTTCGCGCGTACTACCTCTGAGTAGGTATGGCCGGCTGCCAGCAGTGTCTCGGTACTTTGGGTGTGCGCTGTGCTGAATTCGCCAGTGGCGCCCGCCAAAGCCATAATGAAAGTACGCTCATCATCTGTTACAACAGCCATATTTGCGGGCCGTATCACCATGTTGCCGCCGTTTTTAGTAACAGATAGGCAGCCGCGCAGTTCCAAATCCTTTATTGTGCCCGCCAGGCCATTGATCGTAAAACGGCCGTTGGCAAGCAAACTAGCTTCAATGGGCGTCAGCACCTGCGCTGGCATATATTCCACAGATGTAATGTGTCTCTTCAACGCATGGAACAGCGCCAGCCGCATAGCCAGTCCATGCAGCACCACGGCGGCTAAAAGGTAATACGGCAAAAACAGCAGCAGATGTATAACGGCGGCGCGGGCGGTTGCGTCAAAGCCGCTGCCGCCCAAATAGGCGGCCACAACCTCACCGTTATAAGTAGACATATACAACAGCACCCACAGTGCTAACGTGCCCGTCAGCGCGCTGCGTACCCGTCCAGAGAAAACAATGCCCAACTTGTTCATTACCTCATATTATGACACGCAGCGAACTGTTATAATACAGGGAAAGGAAGAACGATGATCGACATTCAATTTATCCGCGACAACCCCGAACTTGTAGCCGAAAAAGCGGCGCAGAAAGGGTATCCGGTGGATATCCCGCATTTACTTGACCTCGACAAACAGCGCCGTGAACTCTTAGGCCAAACCGAACAGGCCCGCGCCGAGCGTAACGAACTGGCAGCTGCCGCCAAAGGCCAGCGCCCAACAGAGTCGCAAATAGAGGCAGGCAAACAACTGAAGCTGAAAGTCGCCGAACTTGAGCAGCAGCTTGAACCCCTGGATGCCAAATACCAGGAGTTAGTACGCGCCGTGCCCAACATGCCGTTGCCATTCGTGCCTGTTGGCGCCTCTGAAGACGAAAACGTGGTCATCAAAACCGTTGGCCAGCCAATAAATTATGACTTCACCCCGCGCCACGACTACCAGCTGGGCGAAATGCACGACCTCATCGACAAAGAGCGGGCGAGTAAAATCGCTGGTTCACGTTTTGCCTATCTGAAAGGTGATATCGTGCGCGTGCAGTTCGCGCTTATCCAATTTGTTATGCAAACCCTTGGCGACGAGCGCGTCATCCACAAGCTTGTACAAGAAAATGGGCTAAACGTCAGCGCCAAGCCGTTTACGCCAGTGCTGCCCCCGGCTATGCTGCGCACCGCGCCCTACCGCGCCAGTGCTCGCCTCAACGCCGAAGAAGTCACCTATAAATTGGCCGACGACGACCTCTGGCTGCAGGCCAGCGCCGAGCACACGCTGTGCACCATGTACTGGAACGAAATCTTGCCCGAAGACATGTTCCCAATCCGCTACCTGGGCTACGCCACCAGCTTCCGCCGCGAGGCCGGCACTTACGGCAAAGACGAAGAAGGCATCTTCCGTATGCACCAGTTCGACAAATTGGAGATGGAAACATTTGCCACCCCTGAAACCGGTCTGGAGGAGCACAAGCTCCAAGCCGCCATCCAGGAACACCTCATGCAAAGCCTCGGCCTGCCATACCAGGTGCTACAGAAATGCACCGCCGACATCGGCAAGCCCAATGCTGCAGGCATCGACATCAACACCTGGTTCCCAGGCCAGGGCAAATACCGTGAAACCCACACCGCCGATTACATGACCGACTACCAGTCACGCGACCTCAAGATCCGCGTCCGCCGCAATAGCGGCGAAGCTGAGCTGGTGCACACCGCCGACGCCACAGCGTTTGCAATGAGCCGCATCCTGAAAGCCATCATGGAAAACTTCCAGACTGCCGATGGCCACATAATTATCCCCGAAGTACTCCGGCCGTTCATGAACGGCCAAGCCGAAATTTAATTTCATAAAGGAGGGTACATGATCAAAAAACTGGAAATCTCCGGAGTCCACATGGCAGTGGGCGACGACCTTCGCAAGTACGTCCTGAAGAAAATTGGCAAGCTCGACAAGTACGCGCCAAAACATGCCCGCGAAAGCCTCCACGCCGAGGTAAAACTGAAAGAGCGCAACGCCAAAGGCAAGAGCGAGCGCACCTGTGAGGTTATCCTGCACCTGCCGAAAGAAGTGCTAACAGTGGTGGATACCACCATCAACATTTATGCGGCTATTGATATCGTAGAAGAAAAGCTGAAGGCGCGCCTGCGCAAGTACAAATCACTGCACGATGTGCCGCATTTGCGCCAGCGCCTGCTGGGGCGTTTTAGCCATCGGAGCCAAGCTGCTGCTGAGCAATTACCCTAACGCCAGCTTCGTAGTCCTGCACATCTTGTTCGCGGTAAAACTGGTGCACACCTTCAACAACGCGGGTAAGTCCGTTTACTTCGCCTGCTAGTAAAGGCGGCTGCACAAAACCGCGCGGCAGCCGCAGGTTTGTGGTGCGCCCGTCAGCGCCTATGTCGGCTTTCCAGGCCAGCTCGGCATCCTGTTTGCTCAGTTTACGCAAGTTGCCTTTCAGTGGCTCAACCGGCGGCGATGAGTACTTGCGTGCGCCCGCAAACGCAATCGTAGCGCTCAAGTTGTGCAGGTCATCGCCCGCTAGGTTGTATAAAAGTGTCCACTCATTATGGCGGAAACCAACGCCACGCGGGTCGGTGGGCGGTGTAAAGCGCCGTAGTTCCAGCCCGGCAAGCAGCGGGTTTTTGCGCCGCCCGAACGGTACCTCCGTTACTTCAGTACGCATAAGAAAATTGGCTGAAAGGTCTTCCACGTCCGGCGGAAACCGGTCCATAACAGATGTGGGCAGCACCGATAACGGCACTACCGTATATTTTTCGGAAGAGTGCGAACGGTGCGGTAACCCAAATTCAACCGAAAGCCCGCCAATGGCCTGGTACAACGTTTTCAGCTCGGCGGGTGCAGGTGGTAATTCGGCGGGCGAGGGCATCACGCTATTAAAGCATACTTAGAAGATGTCGCAAATTTTTCAGTTATATAAGAAATTACTCGCGGTCTCTAGTAGATTGCGGTACAATGTGATGTAACGCCGTTTTTGGATATAAGAGGGAGACTGACGCTAATGAACACGCTGTTCAAGAAGTTACTTGGTGATCCGCAAGCGCGGACTATTCGCCGTTTGCGCAAGCGCGTAAAAGAAATCAATGCCTTAGCAGACAAATATAAGGCCATGTCCGATGAAGAACTGCAGGAGCAAACTGAAGTTTTGCGCAAGCGCCTCAAAAAAGAGACGCTCGACAAACTGCTGCCTGACGCTTTTGCCGTAATGCGCGAAGCCGCCGACCGCACTTTGGGAATGCGCCATTTCGACGTCCAGCTCATTGGCGGTATGGTGCTGCACGAAGGCAACATTTCCGAAATGAAGACTGGTGAAGGCAAAACCCTGGTGGCAACGCTGGCAATTTACCTAAACGCCCTTACGAAAAAAGGCGCCCACGTAGTTACCGTGAACGAATACCTGGCACAGCGCGACGCCGGCTGGATGGCCCAGGTGTACGACTTCCTAGGGCTCAGCACCGGTATTATTGTTGCCGACCATTCGTATATTTATGACCCGAAATTTTTGAACGAAGAGCACGAGGACGAGCGGTTCCGCCATCTTCGCCCAGCAACCCGCACAGAGGCATACGCTGCCGACATCACCTATGGCACCAACAACGAATACGGCTTTGACTATCTTCGCGACAACATGGTCCGCGAAGTAGAGCAGTTGCGCCAGCGTGAGCTGCACTTTGCCATTGTCGACGAAGCTGACTCCATCCTTATCGACGAAGCCCGCACCCCGCTGATCATCAGCGCACCAAGCGTTACCAGCGGTAATGCATACGCGCAGTTCAGCAAAGTGGCGCGCCAGCTCGAAAACGAAAAGCACTACGAAGTAGACGAAAAGCGCAAAACCGTTATCCTCACCGACGACGGCGTTGAGAAGGTCGAGAAAATCCTCGGCATCACCAACCTATACGCTACCGAAAACATCCGTACCATTTATCACCTTGAGCAGGCGCTGCGCGCCCAAGCGCTCTTTAAGAAGGACAAAGACTACGTTGTTACCAAAGACGGCGAAATTGTTATCGTCGACGAATTTACCGGCCGTTTGCTGAAGGGCCGCCGCTACAACGAGGGTCTGCACCAGGCAATAGAAGCCAAGGAAGGCGTATAAGTGCAGCAGGAAAGCATGACACTCGCGACCATTTCCTTCCAGAACTACTTCCGCCTGTACGAAAAACTGTCTGGCATGACCGGTACCGCCATGACCGAAAGCGAAGAATTCCACCAAATCTATAAGCGGGATGTCGTGGAAATCCCCAGCAACCGCA